>CAYZUX010000160.1:0-14633 GCA_964481775.1 uncultured bacterium
GATTTCTTCCTGGCGGGACGTGCCCTGCCCTTCTGGGCCATCGGGATGTCCATCGTGGTCTCGGATATCGGGGCCTTCGATTTCGTGGCGGTAGCAGGAGCGGTCTACGACTCGGGAATCTCCGCCGCCAACTTTGACTGGCTCGGATCGATGCCGGCCATGGTCATCGCCGCCTTCCTGTTCATCCCCTATTACTGGCGGGCACGTGTTTACACGGTCCCGGAGTTCCTGGGAAGGCGCTACAACAACGGTGTCCGGATCATTCATGCTGTTTTCTGGGGCTGTTTCTTCCTGGTCTCGCAGGCAGTGATGTTGTGGCTGACAGCCGACAAGTTCCTGCATGGGGTACTGGGTTGGAACGCGCATATCTCGGTATGGGTCATCGTGTTGATCACCGGGATTTACACCTATGCCGGTGGACTCACCGCGGTGGTGTTCACGGATGTGGTGCAGCTGCTGATCATGTATGTGGGAGGGCTATCGCTCCTGGCATTGAGTTTCTGGGAGGTGGGGGGCTGGACCAGCCTGCAGACCCAGATCGCCGCGCTTGGTGACAGTTTCAAAGACCATTACACCATTCTGCTCCCGCATGACACCAAAACCGCCTTCCCCTGGGATGGCATCGTATTCGGTCTGGGGCTGGTGATGGCCACTTCTTACATGGCGGGCAATCAGGCAATTGTCCAGCGGACCTTCGGCGCGAAATCCGAATGGGATGCCAAGGGGGGGATGCTCTTTGGAGGTTTCCTCAAGTGCTTTATTCCCTTGATGGTGGCCTTGCCGGGATTGGCGGCAATCATTCTGGTCCCCAACCTGGATGACCCCGACCTGGCTGTGCCGATGCTGGTCAAACAGATCATGCCTCCAGGACTGCGTGGCCTGATGTTCGCCGCACTTCTGGCCGCATTGATGGGAAATGTGGGAGCGACACTCAATTCGGTCACCACGGTGTGGACTCAAGACATTTATGAACGTTTCATGAGCGTCACTTTCAAAAAACCGATCGGGCAAAGGCACTCGCTGATTGTGGGACGCATCTTCACGGTGACCTTCATGCTGCTTTCCGGACTTTTCGCCGAACAACTCGGTTCGGTCAGGGGAATCTATGTCTTCATTCAGACCTGTCTTTCGATCTTCCAGGGACCGGTCTTTGCGATCCTTCTGATCGGTATTCTCTGGAAGCGGGCGAACCAATGGGGAGGATTGGCGGGACTTGTCGGCGGTCTGTGTTGTACCACTGTCCTGCACAATACCGAGGGGATTTTCCCCTCGGACAATCCCTTTTTGTTTGTGGCCATGTGGTCTTTCATCTTCGCCTCGATTGTGACTATTGTGGTGAGTCTGCTCACACCCCCTGATCCTGAAGAGAAGACTGCAGGCCTTACGTTCAGCCAGGTCATGAAGGAAGGTAAAGTCGAAAGAGTTTTAGTCGGGGAGAGACTGTGATGGCATCTTTTTCAGAAATCATTACATCGATATTCCAGGCCCCCTTGCAGGCCATTTTTAATCCGATCAATGCGGCTCTCAACCAGGTACCGCCACTCTATTGGAAGCTCTCCGCGGTCGGGTTGTTTGTGGGGGCCATGATCTGGGTTTTCTGGCTCAATCCAGCCTATGTGAATGTCGATGCCCCCTCCAGGAAGTGGTATCATGACCTGCGTGTCTGGACCATCTTCTCAATGCTGCCGCATGTCTGCATTTATCTCTATTTCTGAGGACTGAAAAGCATGGTGAATCCACAAGAGGGTCAACCCGGGCCCACCAAAAGAGATGCGGAAACCCTTTTGCTGTTGGGAACCTTCCTGGTCTTTTTCGCGCTTGCCACCCTGCTGGGGGGATTCTGGCCGATGAATTACCGGGCACGGATTATCAACACCATTGCGGGCCTGATTTTACTGGGGATCGGTTCCGGGGCCCTGCTGTGGGCCAAGTCCATTTATGCGAGGATCAGGCAAGGAAACAAGCAATAGAACTGTTCAGCTGGTTCTGGAGTTGTACTCCTGGACCGGAGCCTTCTGTGGGAGTTGTACTCCCATGTAGATATACCTCATCGTTACAACCGGCGGAGTGCAACTCCGCCAGAAGGGTTCCGCCCACGAGTGCAACTCGTGAGCGAGCTGAAAAGTCATTCACCCATAAACCTCATAGAGTAGAGATCCGCATCTTTCATTAGAAAACGCAGTCTCACAGGTTTGCCGGCAAGTGAACTGACATCGCTTCCGTTGTTCCAGGTCACCACCCGCGCAATCTCATCCCCAATGATCTCGTGGCACTCCTCCAGTCCGAAACCCGGAATTGGACTGCCTGTCTCATCCTGGATTTCCACACGGATGCTGCCAGCCGCCGAAGTGGATTCGTTCAAGACCAGACTCTTACCCCCAAATTTCAAAACCTTCGTCAGCATCTCTCCGCCAGCGTAGGGGGCATGAACCGAGACAAAGCCATCAGTGCGAAGGACAAGACGTTGCAGAAAATGGTCCACCTGGCCATAACGGCGTTGGATATAGAAGGCGATCTTGTCCTTCCCGGCAGGCACAATGCCACGTGCGGGGTAGTTGGTGCGCGAGGTCCAGTTTTCCGGCCCGATACCGGGACGAATGAAGCCCTCCATGAAGGTGCGGTCATAGGCATTGCCGCCACGGCTGGTCATGAAGACCGTATCGGAGATATCACCCGAGTATTCCTTAGCCCCACCCAGCGCGGCCATCTGTTCCGCGGATATAACACGTCTACCTGGCATAAAGCGCGCTGCCAGAGCGATATAGAGATGCGGGGCACGGAAATAAGGAAGTGTTTGATTGGTATAAAGGTGCTCCAAGGGAGTTCCCCCGAAAGACATGGATTCCGGGTCGGACCAGTTCAGGAAATCAGTGGATGTTGAGCGGCTGACAGTCCGGATCCCCTTGTATCCTCCCTCGCTCCAGGTCCGGAAGTAGCACACATAGCACTGCTCAGAGTCTGACCAGAAGCCCACATTCTGTGAATCGAAAGCCCCTTTCCTGATAACCGGATCCTCGAACCACTTTTTCCAACGAATCCCATCCGGGGAGACGAACACATGCAGGCCTGTCTCTGAGGTACCAGCCAATGCTTTGTACTTCTCCTCAGTGGAGACATCCGGGCGGGTATCGAGGAACGGGCTGAAATTATGCGAATAGGGGGCCATCCCCGCCAAAATCACATTGTTCTCCCGGGTTCCCTTGACCTCGAACAATCCGAGGTTCGGGCGGGTCCACTCGATCCCATCGTGACTTTCGGTATAACAGGTCACCTCATCATTCGAGCCATCCTTCCCCGAAACCGGCAAGCCACGGTAGTAGAGACGATAGAGGTCACCATCCTGAACAACCGTCACATACCCGCAATGAAGCCCCTCCCAGGGTTTGTCGAACTTGAGGACTGATTCGCCGATTTGAGGCTCATGTAAACGGAGTTCGGTGCTTTTCATCTGGTCAATCAAGAAAGAATTGACGAAGAGCTCCAGGCGGGAGTCAATGGAAATCACTTGAGAGGTCTCCGCCCAGACAGGAAAGATGGTGAACAACAGAAGAAAAAAGGGGTTGAAACGGAGCATCCAGAGACCTCTACCTGTTCCTCCAGCTCATAGGACTACGGGAATAAGGTCTGAGGATTTCCGAGAGCAAGACTGCATTGGCGATGGGATCCGGGTGGAGATATGGGAATTTTCCTCGATGGAATATACGTTCCCTGCCGGTTATGGCCATCCGGCCCAGGAGCTCGGCTCCCGGGCCAGAGGTGAGGACACGCGGTTGTGCTTCCCGGCTGGTGGAAGAACGTGCCATTGCGGTGGACTGTGGACTCAGCCGGGGGGTTGGCTGCGGCTGATAAACAGGTTGCCTGCCGGACGGCACTTTTGATCTTGTCCCAGCACCTGGAATGGGTTTGTCGAAGGAACGGCTCGGAGGCTCTTCCTGCCCTCGTTGTGGATAGGGAAGCGGAATGGGTTGTGTGCTCTGAGGGCTGGGTTTAGAGGACGGTTGACCGAGAACCTGTTCAAGCTGTCTCTGGAGTTCTTTCCAGGTAGGCGCGCCCTGTTGTACTGGCCGTTCAGGTTTCTGAGAAGCCGGGGCAGGAGGTGGCAGGAGGACCTCCTGTTGAGGCCGACCCTCCTCGTCATCCTCAATCTCCTCGAGAGCCTGTTCGAACTCCTGCGAAGCACGCTTCTTCGCCTGGGCCACATTCTGGATGATCCAGACAGCAAAAGCTCCAACCACAAAGAGAATCTTCAGAAGATCTTCCATCTGGCTCGATCCTTTTTACTGGGGCGGTTTCTGAACCGGGCCAGTAGTTGCCGAAGGCGGTTCGCCGATTTCCGAGATCGAGGTGCGCATCTGGGTGTCAGCCTGGATGTTCTTGATATGGTAATAATCCATCACCCCCAGGTTGCCACTACGAAGGGCTTCTGCCATGGCCATGGGGATTTGGGCCTCGGCTTCGACCACCTTGGCACGCATCTCCTGGGTGCGTGCTTTCATCTCCTGCTCGTGGGCCACCGCCATGGCCCGTTTACCTTCGGCCTCAGCCTGCCGGAGTTTCTTATCCGCCTCGGCACGTTCCGTTTCGAGCAGCGCGCCGACATTGGCCACATTGCCCATCCCCGCAACACTGACATCCGCGATATCAATCGAGACAATTTCAAAAGCAGTCTGTGAATCGAGGCCGCTCTCCAGCACTTTACGGGAGATGCGGTCGGGGTTTTCGAGCACATCCTTGTAAGTGTTCGAAGAACCGATAGCGCTGACAATTCCCTGCCCGACACGGGCAATGATGGTTTCCTCGGTGGCGCCACCGACCAGACGGTCGAGGTTGGCACGGACAGTCACGCGGGCTTTGACTAACAGGCGGATACCATCCTTGGCCACCGCATCGAGCATTGAAGTCCCACTGCTTTGTGAGGGACAATCAATGACACGCGGATTGACCGAGGTGTGAACCGCCTCAAGGACATTACGTCCAGCCAGATCGATCGCCGCCGCACGCTGAAACTCGAGTGGGATGTTGGCTTTATCCGCCGAGACCAGGGCATTCACCACAGCGGTGACATTGCCGCCCGCCAAATAGTGCGCCTCGAGTTGATCAGAGCTCACCTGGATGCCTGCCTTATGCGCATTGATCATCGGGTTCACAATGGCCGCCGGTGGAACCCGCCGGATGCGCATCCCGATCAAGTTGAAGATTCCAATACGAACCCCCGCGAAGGTGGCGGCCAACCACAAACGGACCGGCACCATATAGAAGAAGAACAGGAGCAGTATTGCTCCCAAGACCATCAATATGCCAGCGCCTTCAGCCATGACACCCCCTCCTCAGATTGGATTATCCGGAATAGGGAACCTGCCTGGTTCCACTCTAAACTACTCGCACCACCACGCGGTTTGAGTCAGCGCTCGCTACCACTATGGCAGTGCCTTTCTCAATAAACATCCCCTCGGTGACCACATCCACACGCCGTCCATCGATCATCGCGACACCTGCCGGACGCAAGTCAGTCTGAGCGGTTCCCCTTTTCCCCACCAGATCCACCAACTCTGGCGCCTGGGAAACATATCCTTCTGTTTTGGTATTACTCGCTTCCAGGTTGATCCTTCTTCCGATCCACGATTTCGGAAAGAAATTCACCCAGAAAGTGAACAGGATCACCCCGGCGACCATACATCCGAAACCCAGGGGAATCGCCACGGAGGAACCAAATGTAAAGGCGGATCCCACCACTCCGGTAATGATCAGAGCAGCGCCAATAACTCCAAAGACGCCCCCGGGTACAAAAATCTCCACGATCGCCAGGAGGTACCCGATCGCAATGAGACCAGCAATTGTTATCGTACTCATACTCGAGTCCGGTCTGGCACCACAATCACACGCATGCCCTCCACACGGGTCACTTTAACGGTTTCACCAGCTCCGATGAAATCACCTTCGGTCACCACATCGATGCGTTTGCCATCAATCAACGCGATCCCGCCAGGGCGCAGCTGGCTGACTGTCTTGCCAGTCATTCCCAATAGCTGGCTCTGCGCGCGTGTGTCATGGGAGGTATAACCACGGCTGGCATCCAGGCGGGTGGCCAGGGACATGCCCACTCGTTCCATGGTGTGCAACTGCGGCAGGAATTTGAGAACCACGAAGATCACAAGGATCGATCCCATGAAGATCATCAGGGTTTGAAACAGCGGACCGGCCAGATGGACTTCGGGAATAAACAAGGGATTGTTGATGGGGACACGCAGAAGGGTGATCATGATGCCCACCACCATCAGGGTAATACCACCCGCTCCGAAGATTCCGAAACCCGGGATAATCAGGATCTCCACCCCAAGCAGGACACACCCCAGGATGAAAATCAACGCTCCTTCATAGCCGGCCAGGTGCGCGATGGCATGTCCCCAGAAGACCAGGGCCAGAAGCACCAGCCCCACCGCGCCAAAGAAGCCAAATCCTGGAGTCTTGTACTCAATGAACAGGGCAGCCAGTCCGAGCAAGGTCAGGATACTGGCGATGGCAGGGCTGACAATGATCGCGGCGATCGACTCAGCCCAGTTTTTCTTGAACTCACGGATCTCGGCATGTTTGAGGTTCGCCAGAGCCAGGACATCCTCGAGGGAATCAGCAAGGCCGGATGCAAATCCAATTTTGACCGCCTGATCGGCATTGAGAGTGAGCAGTTTGCCGGTGGTATCCTTGATCGTACCATCGGCGCTCTGGAAATTGTGGTCGGAATCGATCATGGCGAGCACTGCATCCACAGGATAGCCATTCTGCTCGGCGGCGCGGCGGCCATATTCCCGTACCACAGTGAGCACCTTTTCGGGTGCCGCCTTGAATTCGCCAGGGGCCAGCAAGATCGGCTGACAATCACCAATCAGGGCCAGTTTCCGCATGTAAATCTTTTGTGTGGAGATGGCGATCAACATCCCCGCTGAGAGGCCTTCATTCTTGATCCAGGTGGCGGTGGGCACCTTGGCCTCGAGCAGGGTTCGAGAAATTTCCTCAGCGATGGCAAGTTCACCACCGGGCGTATCCATCTCCAGAAGGAAGAGATCCGCCTGAGCTTCTTTGGCCTCCTCCAGACCACGCTTGAAGATGGTCATCAGGATGTCCTGCACCTGTCCTTCAACCGGTAGGACATACACCAGGGGACGTTTTTCAGGTGAATCCTTTTTTTCCCGGGTGGACGTTGCAGAGTCTGTTTCCGATTCAGCGGTAGCAGGACCTGTCTTCTCCACCGCCTCGATAAGGTTATTCACTGCCGAGTCCATCTCACGTTGAACTCGCTGGGAGGCTTTTTCCCATTCCTGGACAACCTTATCAAGCTTTTCTTTCCCAGGGATGGCGGGAACTTGTGGAGCAGAAGGAGGCTCTTGACCAACCGCCGGGGTTACCGAGAGGGCCAGGACTACCCACAGAAGGGAAAGTAGGCGTGAGGGCATCATCATCTCCAACTCCGACACCTAAAGGATAGTATACTTCAATCTTTAAGGGGAGAGATGGAAACCCATGCGCCTGATTTTTTGTGGAACACCCGAATTCGCAGTTCCAAGCCTGGAAAGGTTGGTGGAGTCACCCTACAAACCGGTCCTGGTAATCACTCAGCCGGACCGTCCACGCGGAAGAGGCCAAAAGCTGAAACCTTCGCCTGTCAAGCAGATCGCCGAACAAACGGGTATCCCGCTCTATCAGCCCGAACGTTTCAACACCATGGAGACTTGGAATCTGCTCCGGGATCTCCAGCCTGATCTGGCCATCGTGGTAGCCTACTCAGCCAAGATCGGGAAAACCGCACTCACCATTCCAAGGGAAGGCTGGCTCAATCTGCACCCTTCCCTGCTCCCCGCATACCGTGGCGCCGCTCCCCTCCAGTGGGCCATCATGGAAGGAGAACCAGTTTCCGGAATCACCACCTTTTTCCTCAATGAAGCCTGGGATGCCGGCCCGATCTGTCATCAACAGGCGGTGGCAATCAGCTCCGAGGAGTGTTATGGAGATGCCGCTCCGCGTTTCGCCCGCATTGGTGCGGATCTGGTCCTGCAATCAGTCGAGGCCATCGCTCAGGGAACCGCATCACACATTCCCCAGGATGACAGTAAGGCCACTTTCGCTCCCCTCATCCGCCCGGAGGACACCCTTCTCGATTGGTCCTGGCCTGCAATCAAAATCCACAACCGGGTACGGGGTCTATCTCCTGAACCGGGACTTTCAGCTCAATGGCGGGAAAAGCGGGTGCGTCTTATGAAAACGAGGCTCATTTCCTCTCAACCAGAAGTGCGCCCCGGTGAACCGGGAGAGGTTCTCCACGCGGACCGTCAAGGGCTGATCGTCGCGGCTGGGGAAGGGGCGTTGGAACTGCTCATGGTCCGCCCTGAAAACAAGAGCTCCATCACAGGGATTGATTTCATCAATGGGGCCAGGATCCAGGTCGGAGATTGTTTCGGGAATGGGCGGTAAAGCTTCATGCAAATGACTTTCCGATCCAAATCTCACGCAGAAAGTGCTTCACGAAAAGGATCCCGGTGGGCAGCGATTTCGCAGTGCTTTGTCCGCCGATCCGCGCTCCCTCGTAGGTCGGGATCTCACGGATATCGAGGCCGAGTTTCATGGCACGGATGCTGGATTGAAACTCGATCACAAATCCCGGGCCATCCACTTTCAGTCTCTCGAAGCTGGAACGTTTGAGGGCACGGAAGCCATTGATTGTGTCATAGACAAAAGGGCCACGGTTCCAGAGCAGGTTCACCGCCAGGGTAAAAGCACGATTAGTCCAGGCCCGCCAACGGAAAGTCTGTTCATCTTCCTCGTTATGAGCACCCGGTCCAAAGCGTCGTGCAATGGCAATATCCGCGCCCTGGTCCAGGAGTTCGTAGAGCTTCGGAATGTCCGCAGGATCCTCATTCCCATCCGGGGAGAAGAAGAGGATGTGGTCATGGGCCGCCTGTGCAATCGCGATACGGAACGCCTCGCCACGTCCCTTGCTGGCTTGATCGACCACTCGGATCCCATGCTCCTGAAAGAACTCCCGAGTACCATCCCGGCTACCCCCATCGACGACGAAGACCTCATCGGCACAGGCATATGGGATACGCTCATGCAACGCACGCACGCCCTCAATTTCATTCAGGGTCAACAGGACGAGTGTCCTGGGGGCATGATCTCTCATTTCAGGTGTTCCCTGCGGTACCACTCCACGGTTTTTCTCAATCCTTCGGCAAAGGTATAACGTGGGGAATAACCAAGCCACTCGCGTGCGCGGGTGATATCGGCTCCACGGCGGGGCTGGCCATTAGGTTTGCTGGTGTCGAAAGAGACTGGACCGGTAAATCCTGTCTCGCGGACGATGTGCTCAACCAGCTCACGGATACTTACCTCTTCATCAGTCCCAATGTTGACGGGCTCGATTCGTTCCAGTTTTTCGGCGGCAAGGAGTATCCCCTCGGCGAAATCCTCGACATACAGGAAGTTGCGTGTCGGGGTGCCATCTCCCCAGACCACCAGTTCTTTCTGTTCAAAGCATTTACGGATCAGGGCGGGGATCACATGCGAAGACTTCGGATCAAAATTATCTCCCGGACCGAAAGCATTGAAGGGAACCACCGAGACAATGTTCATCCCATACTGACGCCGGTAGGCCTGGGCTTGGACCACCAGCATCCGTTTGGCATAGCCATAGGGAGCGTTAGTCGGTTCCGGTTCACCCTCGAAGAGATCTTCCTCGCGGATGGGAACCGGGGCCTTGAGGGGATAAGCGCAAGCACTGCTCACGCAGACCACTTTTTCCACCCCCTCCAGGCGGCAAGCCTCAAGTACCTGCGTGTTCAGAAGGGTGTTCTGGTAGTACACTTCACCCGGAAAGTTCTGGTTATAATGGATACCGCCCACCACCGCCGCGGCATGGATGACCAGGTCACAGCCATGTACGGCACGGCGGGCATTATCCAGCAGGGTAAGATCGCATTCCTCGACCAGCGGGATGTGTAAATTGGAGGGGGGCACGCCACGGGAAGCCAGTCCATTCTGGAGATGGCGTCCGATGAAACCCGCTCCACCTGTGATACAGATTTGTTTATCAGCCAGTTCCATAATCCTCGGTGTTTAGAGGAAATCGATGGTAGAAGGAAGAGGGAAGCTGAAATGAAAGTTATGCTCCTGGGAGTCCTGGGGTTGGTGATGACGATGAACACTCAAGCATCGGCAGAGGTTTTCAAAAAATGGACCTTCGACCAGTGGAATGACCTTGAAGGCTGGAAAGTCACTGAGAGGCTGACCGGCACAGTTATGGGGGGAACCTTGTGGCTGACTTTGCGACCCAAAGCCATAGACCCCTACCACCTGGCCCAACCAGCCTACCAGGTGTATGGCGATGCCGCCTTGGGAGGTGAATTCGCTGCTGGCCCCAGACCATTCATCGAGTCACCTGCCGGATTGGAAGTCGATGCCAGTAAAGCCACCAAGGTAAAACTCAAGTTGATCAACCTATCAGGGGAAACCGATGGTTGGGTGTTCTGGAGGGTGGCTGGCCAGAATGATTTTACCGGCCCGGTGCGGTTCACCATGAAGCCCGACCTGAAGGAGTGGCAGGAGGTGGTCTGCCACATCGATAAAGCCTGGCAGGGGACCATCGACCAGATTCGTATCCAGACCGGACACCAGTTCATGCGGGGGGATCAGTGGATTGATGAGATCTCCATCACTGACGGCGCTCCCCGTGTTATGCCGGAACGCCCGGATGTCTGCAGCGGGCAAGTCGTTCCACGCATTCAGATACCCGGGATCAGTCAAGCCACCTTCGCCGATGCCTTTAAGGTACTGGATGAGTGCCTGGTCATTGATGTACCACTGTTTGGATTCGACCACCCCTATATGGCGCCGGGAGGCGCCTATGGTTCCAACTGGTGGCAGCTCGATACCAGCCTCAATTTAGCTGGGGCTAAATGGTCCAATCAGGCTTTTGCCGAGGGAGTCATCCGTGGCTTTGCAAGTGTTCAATCCCAGAATCCTGATGGACGGATTGACCTGTGGGGTGGTGGTTCAGTACGTGGACAGAACGCGGATTCCAGCAGTGTCCCACGTCTTTTTGAAACCGGTTATGACGTGGCACGGAGAGCGAATGATCTCGAATTGCGGGAGCTGGCATACCATGTGTTGAAACGATACCTCGACTGGTGGCTTTCACCTGTAAAACGAAACCCCCAAACGGGACTGGTGACCGCCACTTTCGAGGAGACAGTCGGTGACCCTGAAATCACTCCTGGCGTGAACGCCACGGTAGACACTAATGTGGCTGTGGCCTTGGGGTGTTGGAATGTGGCCCTCCTTGCGGATCGTATGGGAAAGAAAGGGGATGCCACCAGGTACCAGGAAGCCTTTGGGAATTTCAAGCAGGCGATCAATAAACACCTGTGGGATGAAGACCGTGGGCAGTACCGGAACAGGAATCTGAAAACGGGGAAACTCAGCGATGTGCTGGTCTGCACCACCTTCGACCCCTTGCGTCTGGGTATCGCCCCACCTGAAAGAAGAGAACAACTGCTCACACTGCTCCTGGATCCTGCCCAGTTCAACTGGGGGAGCCGTCCTCTTACCAGTATCGCCAAAACCGACCCGCGTTATGTTGAGGCGAAAGGCCCGTATGATGGCAGCGCCTGGTATGGCGATATCTGGACCATGCGCAATCTGCCAGTGATCGCAGGGCTGCGTGACATCGGACGGCATGACCTCGCGGCCGAGCTGGCCTGGTCGACCATTAAAAGCTTCGATGGAAAGTTCACCGAATACATCACTCCCAGCGATGGAAGTGGCGAGGGGGTGCAGCGATATGGCTGGTCTGCCTCGCAATACATCGAGGCGATCATTGAATACCTCTTCGGTGTGGATGCTGACTGCATGGAGAACCGCCTGCGGATTCTTCCCCATATCCCCAGGGAGTTACGCGGACAGGAACTCCGTCTGGATGGACTGATCCTGCCCTTCGAGGAGGAACAAAGGTTGTATCTTTCGGTCAAAGCTGATGAGGGAGGCGCGACAGAAATCCATTTTGCCATCGAAGGAGGAGGCGTGGTCACCGTTGAGGTTCTCGCTCCGGATGATGCTGGCAAAGCCCAGGTCAGCAATCTCGATGGACAACAACCGGAGGAGATCAAGGAAATACCGGGTCTCCTTGGCGTGTCGGGAGTAAGACTCACAAGTGGAAACAAGGGAACCATCACATTCATACACCCGGGGGGAGAGAAGCCATGAAGACAATTCCATTCGGGCAACCCGGTTTGTCGCGTATCTGCCTGGGAGCGATGGATTTTGGAACAAAGGTCGCCAGGAATCAGGCCTTCCGGATCCTGGACTTGTATATCGAGAAGGGTGGCAATTTCCTGGACACCGCTCATATCTACGCCAGCTGGGTTCCGGGTGGAGAGGGTGCCAGTGAGAGACTTCTTGGTGAGTGGTTGAAAGCGACTGGCATGAGGGACCGCGTGTTTCTGGCCACGAAGGGAGCGCATCCACCCCTTGATAATATGGCCCTGAGCCGTTGTTCCGAAGCTGAGATTCGCAAGGATCTGGCAGAGAGCCTCGAACGTTTGGGAACCGATTTTATCGATCTCTACTGGCTCCACCGTGATGATCCCGAACGCCCAGTCGAAGAGATCATCGAAACCCTGGAGGAACTGATACGGGAAGGTTTGATCGGCTCCTATGGCGCCTCCAACTGGTCCTGGCGTCAAATCGAGGAGGCCAATCAATATGCCCATGAAGTGGACCTGTCGGGGTTTACCGCGAATCAGCCCGGCTGGGCCTGGGCGGAAAATCAACAACGTCCGGCCTCCATGCGCCTGGTCTACATGGATGAGGAAACTCACGCTTTCCATACCCGTACCGGTCTTCCAGTTGTGCCTTATTCACCCCAGGCCAAGGGATTCTTCGGAAAAGAGAATGTGGGCTGGGCCAGGGGGGGATTTCAGGGGACAGCACCGCGCGCCGCCAACTATGACAGTCCGGTAAACCGGGAACGTTTACTACGAACGATTGAACTCGCGGAGAAAAAGGGCTGCACCGCCAATCAGATCGCGCTGGCATACCTGTTGTGTCAGCCCTTCCCGGTCTATCCGATTATCGGGACCGGGAATGAGGAGCATTTATTGGAGGCGATGGGGGCGGTGGAGGTCATGTTGAATGAGGATGACCGCTGTCGCCTGATCCCGTGACCTCCACGAATTAAGGAGCAGTGGGTAAAGTAGTCCAACAGGAAGATCTCCAATGCTGAGCACATTCACAGCGAAGTATACCCGCATTGAGCATGGTTATATGGGGCAACTGGTGGAATGGCCGGAGGTCATCACAGAGGGAGAGGACTTTGAAGACTGCCGTTCGATGTTCCAGGATGCTTTACCGGAGATGATCCTCGCTTACTCAGAAACCCATCGACTCGAAGGGGTGAGCCATGATCTCGATGGTCTGATAATACCGTTCATACGAACAACCAAGCCACATGCCGATGAAGAGAAGGACCGCTGATAGCGTAAGAAACACCCACAACATAGGATTGCTTGGCTTCATCTCGAAGAAAAACAAAATCGCATTTACTAAAGCAACTCCCAGCATCTCGAAACGCCAAGGTTTGGGTTCGATCCACGCCATCTTTCCCAACATCAAACCAGCAATCCAAGAGCTGCCACCTTGCAGGAAGAAGAAGTAATATAATTTCAGCTTTATCACTTATCGAATTCAAACGGGAAGTTCAGCCGTGTGATCAGCTCGAACTCATCCTCCTCGGGTCCACCAGCGATAATGTAGTTCACTCCCACCATGGCCTGCGGGCAACCAATCGCGGGCCCCCAATATCCAAGGTCGAAGCTCAAGCCACCCGTTAATCTCACCTCTTCCTCAGCATAATCCGGACCTTCTGTGCCAAAATCATACAGGGCATCACGCCAGCCGCCCCCCAGGTGCAGCCACACCCGTCCGGGTTCTCCTGCTCCACACAATTGAGCCAGATTAGTATCCGTCATCCAACCGAAATAAAGGAAATCTTCCTCATCCACTCCCAGGTCGGTAAAGACATCCTTGCCTTCTCCCGGAAAGAAAATGCCACCATAGAGCGATCCGGTAATCCCCAGCCCAAAGTATTTTTCAAAACTCAAACGTGTGTCGAAGTCGACCCCATCAGAGGAGAGCTCATCATCCAGAGGGATTCCCATGCTGGTTTGGAGGGTTAACGAGGGGAGGACCGTGCCTTCCGGAAGGAGGCCAAAACGCAGTCCCCAGATCCATTTCCCGATCGCGACATCATCATCATCGACTGAACCGACCGGTGTGTAGGGATTTCCCTCAGCGGCTGGATTAAAACTGTAGGATTCGATACTCCCCGCATTGTAGAAGATGGGCAGCTCGGTGATCAGCTCGATCGGGAGACGCAGGCCACCGATTTCATCCAGGATTCCAAACCGCCAGGCAAAATCACTGTAAACAGCAGTCTCGGAATCCTCTTTCAAAGCCATGATCCCCTGTGTTTTCTCAAAATCAGTCCCAAAGGTCCCAATCGACATGTCGAAATCAAACTCCCAGGGCTTGAGGAAGTCATCTCCATAAAGCATCAGCGGGGTCATGTGGAAGGTATCCGAGATCTTGGT
>CAYZUX010000161.1:0-14610 GCA_964481775.1 uncultured bacterium
GCGATGCCAAGGGTTTGGCGATGGGGCAGTACACCCAGAAACTCGCCGAGGCGGCTGGCCTCAGACCCGGACCCGCCGAGGATTCAGTCGTGTTGATGCGCAAGGTCCTGAATGGACAACCCGCCAAGTCGGTACGGGTTGTAGCGACCGGTTTCAGCACGAATCTGGCCGGGCTGCTTGCATCACAAGCCAACCACAAGGGCGATGGGATCCAGCTGAGTGGTGTGGAACTGGTCGGTGAGAAGGTCGAATTTCTCACCATGATGGCGGGAAATTATGCCAACTCGGAACATGGCGAGTTCAACGTGGCCGAGAATGTCCAGGCTTTCCGTAAAGTGATCCAGGAGTGGCCGACTCCCATCTTCCTGAGCGGATATGAGATTGGGGAACATGTGCTCTCCAAAGCGGAAGAGTTGAGGAAGCTCCTCAAGCCTGATAATCCGGTGTGGGTGGGGTATGAAGTTTTTTTCCGGGAGGTCATTAAGAAAGAGACCGGGGATCGTCCCTCCTGGGATCAGACCGCCATGCTCTGGGCCCTGGAACCCGGGGAAAAACACTTCGATTTGAGCGAACCTTTGATCATTCATGTGGGAGAGAAAGGCCAGACCACCACGGCCCCGGGTTCAACCGCCCTTGGAGAGAGAAGAATCCTCAAGTTCGCACCTGGCAAGGGTGCCGAGAAGATCGGAGAGGTCCTTGCGGGGTGGTATCGGTAAGGGAGTTTCCCTTATTCATCCCCCGACTGGTCGAGCTCCACATTCCAGTAGAGTTCGCCGAGGAACTTCTCCCAGCTGGGGCGCATTCCGTAATTCTTGGTGACAAAGGGGAGCCAACCGGGACGGCGCGGGCTGGTCCGTAAACGCAGGTCGACTTCATCGAGCGTTCGATTCCCCTTTTTCTCGTTGCAATCACGGCAACTGACCACGCAGTTGTCCCAAGTGCTCCTACCCCCAAGGGATCGTGGGTGGACATGGTCAATCGTCAGGTCAGTAATACGTGGACGTGCACCGCAGTACTGGCAGGTGTAATGGTCGCGTTTGAAGATATTCCGCCGTGAGAAGACAACCTTGGGCTGAGGGTAGACATTGGTACCGGTGAGGATCACAACTTCGGGCACAGGCATACACCAGGCAACTCCATGGATGAAGGGGCCGCCACGAATGGAGCTGAGATCCGACCAGGAATTCAAGTCATGCAGTTCATAGGTGTCGGGTGCGATGATCTTCGCACGTCCTGTGTACACAAGGACGATCGCATGGCGCACCGATGTCGTGCAGATGGCCTGCCAGGAACGATTCAAAACCAGGGCCGGTTGTGATAAGGGCATCCTGTTTTCCCTACCCCCGCCTTACAAAAACCTCCATGAAACCAGGGACTCTCTATCTGGTTTTTGTTAACCACTATTCAGGCATTCAAGCCAACACAACAGGAAGTATACTCAAGGCGGCTCCGTGCTGCTATGGGGTGTCACAAGAGCGACAGGTCTGATATTGTCCGTTGGTTGATTCCACGATAGAACTCTATTGGTGAAACGATGAAACGTGTTTCTATTCCCTTTTTTCTTGCTGTGATACTCACCAGCGGGGCCCAACCTGTGTGGGCGACTGCCAAGGCATACATGGCCAATGGCGAAACCCGTGTGGGCTTTATCCATGTCCTGGATGGCCGTGTGACCATCCGCGGTGAGGATCGCCTCTTTCAGTTCGCTGAAAAGGCTGTCCATCGGATAGAACATGTCACCGGGGATACCGCCCTGGTGGGGAAAGACAATGTTTTTCTTCGGGAAAAGCCAGAAAAACTCAGCCGCAACCTGATTTATGCCCCCAAAGGGTGTGAGGTAATTGTCATTTCCGCGACGGGTGACTGGGTGAAAGTGGAAGTTTATGGTGGAAAACGCCTGACCCAAGGATATGTCCTGGCTGAGGAGTTGAGCGATTCGGTTTATTTGAATCCACCATTGCTCCCAAATATCAAGTTCAAGGATCCTCCCCCGAGTCTCAAGGAACGATATCCAGACCGGAATAAGCCTTTTGACCAGAAAATCACTCCGGAAATGTTGACCCCCTTCTTCGGGGGGGCCAATGAAACTGATTTTGGATTGCTTTCACATCGCCTTTATGGAACGACTCCTCAAGGAGTTGTAGACCAACAGAAGGCCCTCGAGGAACAGAAGGGGATGGCAACATCACGAGATGAGGACCTCGCACCTCGATCTTTGGAACCCTCCAACCAGTAGGGGCGGGAGCGAGTGGAGTTTCACCTCCAGTCGTCCACGCATCAGGCTGGTTAAGGCATTCTCGAACCCCTTCTCCAATGTCATCTCTGCCGCAAGGACCTGTTATTCCAGTAAAGGGATCATCGAGGATCAGGTTCCACTGGAAGATCGTTTTGTCGAACTTGCTCAAGACATTTACCAGGCCGGTCACCATACTACCTTTCAGCACGCTCATTTTCAGTTTGCCATCGAGAATGTCTCCAGGCAGTTCATCTGGTCATTTCTTCACAGTCACCCGTTCTACAACTCTGAACAGGTCAGTCAGCGTTATGTGGCGGTCAAACCGGGGCAGTATGCGGTTCCCCCCCTCCAACCGGGTTGCGCTGAGCTTTACGACCAGACCGCACGAATGCAGATGGAGGCCTACCGTCTGCTCTGTGAGAAGTTGCTTCCGGTGGTCAGGAAGGAGTACTTCGGACGCTACCGGATTCGTGGGGAGGGATCGGAGAAGCACAAAAAGAATGTACGCAAGAAGGCCATGGAGATCGCACGGTATGTCCTGCCTGTGGCCACTTTCGCGTACCTTTACCACACAGTCAGCGGGGTCACCTTACTTCGCTATGCTCGTCTTTGTGATCAGGCGGATACTCCCACTGAACAAAAGGAAGTGGTTGGACAGATGGTCGAGGAGCTGCTTGCTTATGATCCGGGGTATGCCGCGGTCCTTCAGAACCCTCTCCCCATCGAGGAGCTGCCCGAGGCCAGGTGGAGCAGGGGGATCGACTCCGCCTCATGTCAAAGAGCCAAGGAGTTCCTCCATGAATTTGATACCCGCATGGTGGGCCAGTTCTCGACGCTTTCAGGTTGGAGTACCGGTGGAGAAGAGCTCCTGGCGGACACGGTAAGGGAGGTCCTTGGATTGCCCCGTGCTGGGATGTCTGACCTGGAGGCGATTGACCTCGCTCTCAATCCGGCTCACAACCACCTCCTCGGTGAATCCCTCAATCTGACCACTCACTCCAAACTCACACGCGCCCTTTTTCATGGCCACTACACCTTTCACAAACGAATCAGCCACACCGCCGACTCCCAGGATCAGCGCCATCGCATGACTCCCGCCAGCCGCCCCCTCCTGGCTGCTCATTTCACGGGTGAACCGGATTATATCCGTCCCGAGATCCTGACTCTCGACACTGAGTGCTCCGATCTTTACGACACGACTATGAGCAAGACCTGGAATGCCATCACCCAGCTTCTGGAGAAAGGAACGCCAGCCGAATTTGCCTTGTATCTTCTCCCCAATGCGGTGACCTTACGTTTTACCGAGTCGGCGGACCTTCTCAATTTACGCCACAAACATGCCATGCGGCTGTGTTACAATGCGCAGGAGGAGATCTGGCGGGCTTCAGTCGAAGAGGCAATGCAGATCCGGGAGGTTCATCCCGTGATCGGACAATTCCTTCTCCCCCCATGCAGTCACCGTCAGCTGGCGGGAACAAAGCCCTATTGCCCCGAAGGCGACCGCTACTGTGGCATACCGGTCTGGAAGCTCGATCTCGAGGAATATGTCAGGCTGATCTGAACGATCAGGGATTGGCCGCCTGTACGACAACCTGCCGATTGTCCCTATTCGGTCAGTTTGAATGCTTTGAACTCCACCAAGTGTTCCTGTAACGAGGCTGTTTGGACATCGATTTCCTGGATATTCAGCATTCTCTTCGCATCCTCGAGAATAACCAGATCCTTCCCGGACTCATTACCCACAACCACGGATGCCCACTTCATGTCCGCTTTCATACTGAGATTCGCCTGTGATTTCATCTTGCGGGCTTCTTCGATGCCACAAAGTACATCCGCGAATAGGGCGGGATGCGGCGGCGGGGCTACCCTTTCAAACTCACTGAGAGCAGGCCAGGGGCTCCGGTGAATCGACTCATGCATTTCCGGATCCGTTGAATAACACCAATGCCAGACCTCCTCGGTGAGGAAGGGAAGAAACGGGGCGAACATCCGCACCAGGGCACGGTGAACAAGACGCAGACAGGCCGCGGCGGAAAGACGTCCTTCAGTTAACCCCTCCTCGTAGGTTCTGGCCTTGACCAGCTCCAGATAATTGTCGCAGAAGGTCCGCCAGAAGAAGTCCTCGGTCAGTGAAAGGGCCTGGGCATAATCGAACTGCTCGAAAGCGGCCGTAGCGCGTTCAATCATCGGACGCAGCTCGGCGATCATGGCCTGATCAGTATCGGCGGTGATCTTCTCCGGCCCAAGCAGGGCCGGATCAATCCCTTCGAAACGTCCCAATACAAACTTGCTGGCATTGAAGAGCTTGGTGCAGAGTTTCCTTCCAACCTTGAATACCTGCTCGTCATAGGCGGTGTCTACCCCCAAACGGGCACGTCCCGCCCAATACCTGACGCTATCGGCACCATATTGGTCCAGTAGCGGCTCGGGGGTGACCACATTCCCCTGGCTTTTGGACATCTTCTTACGGTCAGGATCGAGGATCCACCCGCTGATGACCACATTTTTCCAGGGAATTTCCCGTTCGTGGGTGTAAGCCTTGAGGATGGTGTAGAAAGCCCAGGTACGGATGATCTCATGGCTTTGTGGACGGATATCCATGGGAAAGAGCTTGGCATGTCGTCCCTTGTCATTGACCCATTTGGTTGCAATCTGGGGGGTCAGTGAGCTGGTGGCCCAGGTGTCGAGGACATCGGGATCGCCAGTGAATCCGCCCGGCTGATCGCGATGCGCTTCACTGAAGCCAGGGGGGACATCATCGAGGGGATCGATCGGGAGTTGGTTGATATCCGGGAGAATCGGCTGGTCATAGAGAGTCTCCCCGCTCGCACCCAGTTTATACCACACGGGAATCGGTACACCGAAGTAGCGTTGACGCGAGAGGCACCAGTCCTGATTCAATCCCTCAACCCAGTGTTCGTATCGGATCCCCATGTGAGGCGGGTGCCATTGGATCTTATGACCCTGTTCGATGAGCTGCGGTTTCTTGTCGAGAATCTTTGCGAACCACTGGCGGGTGGGGATTAACTCGAGGGGACGGTCTCCTTTTTCGAAGATCTTGACCATATGAGTAATCTCGAGTTTGGGACGGTCGAGGATGCCTTCAGTGAATTCGGCCACCTCCACAGTCCTCTTCTGAGCCTGTCCGACAGAAAGTCCCACGAGTTGGGAGTAAACATGGTTGGCGGCATCGGGATTAAGGCTTTCCCACCCTCGTTCTCCAAATCGGACCGGAAGCAAACGGCCATCCCGTCCCACGATTTGGCGTAAGGGAAGGTTGAACTTGCGCCACCATTCCACGTCAGTCTGGTCGCCAAAGGTACAGACCATGACAATACCGGTTCCTTTTTCAGGATCCGCCAACGGATCCGCTTCAATGGGCACCGGAACATGAAACAGCGGTGTAACCGCACGTTTGCCGAAATAGGGCTTGTAACGTTCATCATCGGGATGAGCCAGGACCGCGACACAGGCAGCCAGGAGTTCGGGACGGGTGGTGGCGATGACCACATACTCTGAGCTTCCCTCGATTCCGAAGCGGAGGTAATGGAAGGCACTTTTCTTTTCTTTGTCGGCTACTTCGGCCTGGGCAATAGCGGTTTGAAAATCGACATCCCACATGACTGGGCGTTCGGCTTGATAGATCTCCCCCTTACCGAGAAGATCGAGAAAACTGGCTTGGGAGGTTAGACGGCAATGGCGGTCGATGGTGGCGTATTCCTGCTCCCAGTCATAGGAAAGGCCCAGCCGGGTCCACAGCCGCCGGAAGGCTTCCTCATCTTCCTGAGTCACTGACCCACAAAGTTCGATAAAATTTCTACGGCTGATGGTTACCGGGTCGCCTTTGCGTCCACGTTCTGCTTTGAATCCGGAGTCATAGTGCAAATGGGCGTCGCATTTGACATTGTAGAGGTTTTGAACTCGCCGTTCGGTCGGCAAACCGTTATCGTCCCAGCCAATCGGAAAAAAGATGTTCTTCCCGCTCATCCGCTGAAAGCGGACAACAAAGTCCTGATGCGAGTAACTGAAGAGGTGGCCGACATGCAGCGAACCGCTGACTGTGGGTGGAGGAGTATCGACCACGAAAGTCTCCTCGCGTTCACGATTGGGATCCCAGGCATAAATCCCGCTCGATTTCCAATGGTTGCGCCATCTTTCCTCGGATTGCTCTGGTTCGTAATTTTTGGGAAGTTCCATTCTATCCATCCAGTGTGTACCGTGGATCCACCTGCTCATGGGTGTATGAACACGGTTGTATTCGTGCGACTTTACCAAAACCCTTGTTTGTGAGAATCCTCATGCCTATGGAGAAGAAAAAATTCAAATTGAAACCGGAAACCATCCGGGCAATCGAGGTTATTTTACTCGGATTTTCGATCCTCCTGATACTTGTCCGTTATGGTCCTGGATTCGGTCCCTACTGGGATTCCTGGCTGTTTTACAATCGCGCCAAACCTTTTAGCGATTGGCTCGCTTCCTGGTGGCGCTGGGATAAGGTCCCCCCCCTTTACGAAGTTGACAAATACTTTCCAGATGCCCATCGCCACCCACCTTTTATGGAGATTGGTGGTGGTTTTTGTAACGCTCTTTTCGCACCAATCCTTGGAGAGTTGGGCTCCTGCCGGTTGTTTGTGGAGTTCTTCACCACTCTCTGGCTGTGCAGCATGTATGTCTATCTCCGCACCCGTGTCAACCGGATGGCAGCCATTCTGGGAGTGTTGCTTTTCTTTGGCTGTCCCAGGTTTCTGGTCCATGGTGTCCGTTTTGGCACCGATGGATTGATCGCGGCTTTGTACGGCTTGTCTATCCTGGCTTTCACTCGTTGGCATTGGGATCCAAACACGGTGTATCTCGTTTTCGCTCTTCTGGTGGCCTCCTTCCTGACAAAAATTCAGGGGCTCTATCTCATTCCCCTTTTTCTGGCGTGGATCCTATGGTCGAGCTACCGGATTATCGTGGAGAAGGGACTCTCCGCGCGGGTCAGCCCCAAGGAAGAGCTCTCCCGGGCCTTCCGCCTGGTGCTGAAAGCACTTGGGATAGCGATCCTCCTTTGGCCCGCCCTGTGGAGACGGATCCCTGATGGAGTATTGGACTATTACCATTTTATCGCTGACCAGGTCCAAATTGCTGTTCTCTATTTCGGGAAGCGTTACGCCGAAGGAACTCCACCTCCAGCCAGCTACCCGTGGGGGTTTACCCTCGTGGCATTGCCGCTAGCCCTGCTGATCCCGGTCCTTGTTCGCGCTGTCCGTATGCTGGTTTTGGGGATCGACTCCCTGCTTGTGCTTATGGGGCAGCCCGGGATCTTTGAGAAAAAACCGGAGCCGCGTTCCTGGGGAAAGGAAGAGCCTCTCCTGTGGGTGGCCATGCTCTTTCCCCTGTGGATCAGCTCACGTCCGGAGGTTCCCAAGTTCGATGGCATCCGGCTCCTGCTCCCGGCTTATTATCCCATGGTGATTCTTGCCGCCGTGGAAATCATCGAGTGGTGGGAGTGGATGATGATCCGTGTCCCACGTTATCTCTGGGGGTTTGCGGAATATGTGGCATTCGCATGCCTTGGATACATCGTACTCCTGCCCTCGATCAGTATCTACCCTCTCAGTCTCTGCTATTACTCCCCGTTGATTGGTGGAGTCTATGGCGCCAAGACAAGGGGTTTTGATCTCGATTACCTGGGCGTCTCCATGCACCTGCTCAATCCCACACTGGCCATGGTCGCAAAACCGGGAGATGTCCTGCTCCTTCGGGGAGGGAATGCGTTGGTTTATAATAAGGGTCCCGAGGGATGGACTCCCATCCCGGAGGGTGTTCAGGCGGGACGAATGGCAATCGATCAGGTACTCCTGACAGTGCCGGGCACCATCTATGCCTATATCGGCAGCCGGTTTTCTGATGAAACCTGGGAAGACCGGAGGATCTTGAAGGAGTGCCCCCCTCTGGCCGAGGTATCTTACGGTGGGGTACGCATCTTCTCCTTACATCGTATCCCGCCCGAGTTGATCAAATCGATCCTCCTGGAGCAGAAACAGCGCGGAGTGGCCAACACACCGGATTGGGGAACAAACCACGCTATTTAGAGGCAGATGGTTCCAGGCAAAGTGCTTCGATGGGAATCCCCTCCCCCTCCGAGGGATGCTCTCTTTTCCTGGCCAGAGATGCCTTCACCTCTGACATAAACTCCCGGTTAATTGGATACCGCAGCGCGATCGGGATGACCATGAGGGCAAACAAGGTTCCCAGCCCGAAGGTCAGGAAGACCAGCCAGCGGATGGCTTCAGGGGTCTGTTGGTCGCTACCATTCACAAAACCGACCCAGGTGAGACAGGCGCTGGCAATGAAAGTGGACAGTGAGGCCACAAGCTTGTTTATGAAAGAGAAAATCGCTGCATAACCACCGTCTTTGCGCACACCCGAATGGAGTTCGTTGACCTCAGCCACATCGGCAATCATGGAATTGGCCAGTGTCATGAAGACCCCGTTGCCAAACCAGTTGACCATGTTGCAGGCGGCAAACACAATCACAGCCAATGGAATCGTATATCCTGCCAGACTCATCGTCGTCGTGGGTTCAAGGAAACCACCCAGGAATATGACCGCAGCTAACAGGTTGGCAGTTACCGTGATCCCGGCACCGATGCAGACCGCAAATTTTTTGTCAAACCGCCGGGCCAGAGGTGAACCCACCACAGCTCCCAACCCGCACAGAATCATCCCGCCGCCATGGGTGAGAGTCTTCTGCAGGGCTGTCAAATGCATGTAATAGACGTAGAGATACATCTGTATGGTGGCGACAAAAATGGCGCCGGTCATACCGATGCAATTGAATATGGCGATCAGTCGAAGGTAACGATCGGTAACGACCTCCAGCGAGTCGTGATAAAAAACCCGCATACCCCCTTTGCCATCATGTTTGGGCAAATTGCGCGAATCCACGATGTGGCGGCGGGTCGCCCAGACCACAATTAATGTAAAGATGGCAGTGGCGATGGCGAAGACTGTACCCATGCGGACGAAATTGCTTTCGGTACTGGTGGCTTCGGGGCCCCCCGCAATATCGGGAAAGAAAATGGACCAGGCCAGCGCAGGCCCAAGCAGGTTGACCAGCATGTTCAGGGCTGAGCGTGAACTTTGCAAATGTGATCGCTGATGGTAATCGGTGCAGATTTCGAACCCCAAGGCCATGTAGGGTATGGCAAAGATGGTGTACGCTGTACGAAAGAAGATGTTGATGATCAGGACATAAACAAAAAGGAGGACACCTGATCGAAATGAATCCGGGACATGCCACAGGTAGAAGAAGCTGATGGCCATGAGCAGGCCACCAACGAGAATGTATGAGTGGCGCCGCCCCCAACGTGAACGAGTGTTATCAGAGACATAACCCATGACAGGGTCGGTAACGGCATCCCAGAAACTGGCAATCGAAAAGGCCAGACCGGCCAGATCGAACCGCAAGCCCATCGCCTGGGTGTAGAACAGCATGGCAAAGCCAGCTATGCCATTCATCGTCAGTGAAGTGGCACCTTCTCCAATGGCATATCCCAGTATATGACTCCAAGGTGTTCTGCTGGTTGTTTGTTTGTTTTTTTGGTCCATGACATACTCTGGTATACGGATAAGCTACATCCGGGAATGATGGTTGTTCCTAATACCTCTTCGAACAATTCCTATTTTTCGATCCTTATTGGGAGATCCTCTCAGGAGTCCTGCGCCCAACTTGAGGTGTAGCCTCTCATGAATATTAAAGGTATTGTAGCCCCCTTGTACTGAGACCTGGGTCGTCCTTTATTTCTCTCTTTTCGTAAGAGTCTGATGGCTCGTTCACGTCTATCGGAGAGATATTCGATTCCTTCGACGGTGGAGATAAAACCCAAACGCCTTCAGTCCGGCGGTGGTCTGTCTCCTCCCCCACCGTGCGGTACCCGCCAGACCAGTCCGTCCCAATAACATTGCCGCCAATGTGATCGTCAGGATCGATTGCAGTGTAAAAAGATGCCTTGGCGTCTCCCGTTGATCTGGAATTCTCCCCAACACCTGCTACAAACTCATCCCCGCACAGCTCTGTTCCCGCTCCATCCCCCTTGTTTGATGATCCCTTCAAACGAGTATTATGGTAACTATTCGAGAACTAATGATCCGGGTAATCATTTTTGAGGATGTCTACCCGTTTTCCCCGAGATTGAATCCGAAGGACCTCTTGAAGACGTTGAGGACATCTCTTGAGGTATTTTATGGGATACAGATATTGTATCTCTTTTCTCCGTGGACATAATTCCCCGGTGAGTACAAGACTTTGACGTGGTGAACCCTATTCAGTCTTAATCTGTTCGGTAGTACGGGCCGTACTTTTTTTTGTGTTTTTCACATCGGCAATTTGATACCATCAACTACATTTGGGAGCCACAACCCATGTCCCTCCTCGCGCGTTTGGCCATTCCCACTTTTCTCTTCCTGCTGTTCCTGACTGTTTCAACCTGCCCCGCCTACGCCGATGGGATCGATTTCCCTCTCTTTCTGGCCTGGGGGATCGGCATCATCGTTCCGGTTCTGGCCTTCAACATCCTTGGTGAGGCACTCGTTCTCCGTCTGATTCTCTCCGTGCCATTCGGCGCTGCCTCAAAATTCTTCCTCCGCGCGAATCTTTTCTCATTGGCGGGTGGCATCCCCACCAAGATCTTGACTGCTTTCTTGTTTGTCTGGTTGATGCCGGATGACCTGTCTGCCTTCTACCATCGTTACCTTTACATCGCAGTGTTATGCATTCTGACCTACTTCGTGGTGACTGTTCTCATCGAAATTGGAGTGGGAATCTGGTGGTACAGGAAGGCGGTCAGGTCTTTCAGCCATAGAGACCTTTATCTGACAATTCTGGTAGCCAATGTGCTGACCTATTCAGTCCTTGGGCCACTCTACTACCGGGCCACCCGCCCCATGTGGAATGAGGTCGATGATATCACTTCAGATACCTCTTGGGCACGGAGCGGGGATGAGAGGGTTTTCTATGTGGACGCCGATACCCACGAGTTGATGGCCATTCACGCCGATGGGAGTGGACGTGAAACATGGGTACCACTTCCCATGAGGGAGTACCTGCTCTCGGGTGATCTGAATCTCTGTGTGTTCCTGGGAGAGGAGGGGGACCTTCATTATTATAACCGTTCCACCGGCGAGCATGTCTCTCTGGGTCCTGCAGGAGAGAAGCTGGTTATGCGGAGGGTAGCCCTCAGCCCTTCCGGAAAGCGCGTTGCGGTTTGGCGTTCACCTACTCTTGACTCCACCCTGTGTGTTTATGAAATGACTACTGGAACAACTCAGACTCACACACTTGGAGGTGGGAAGCATTCTACCTGGTCTGTGGGTCTAGCCTGGTCTGAGGATGAGAACCTCCTCTATGCGGAAATGGAGAATTCCACTTTCGAGATTCCTCTATCCGAGAACATGCCTAATCCGATTCCGTTGTACCTTGCCTCTACACAAAGATCTCTCTGTCCATGTTTTGGAAGATTCAACATATTCACATGGGGGATGGGAGAGAACGAACGAGTGGTGAATTTCTCGGAGTCATGTGGGAATGAGTCACTTTCTCTATATCATGGCCTTGGATCTGTTATTACTGCCTACACACAGGATCTCCAGTCGGAGAGAGGAGAATCCAGACCTGACAAAGCATTTGCTGTCAATCCGGGCATTCTTCACTTTACCTCATGGCCATTCGCCTCAGCCTCATTTCTTCCCAAGTGCGAGGAGATTGTCCTTGAGGACCTCACCTCGATCTACCTGTGGGACATAGCAGAACGGAAGATGGGAAAGGTGACCAGGGGTGATCGGCACTTAGTACTCACCAAGGCCTATATGAAGGAGCGGCTTTTCACGAAAGACCGGTTTTGACTTCCCTGGGTGGGTCCACCAGTTTCCACGTTGTCAAACAGTCTCATCTGGTTATGATAATTCCTGGGAAGAGAACCGGGGGACCATGAGTTTTCCCGAGCCAGAGTCTGGCCCTGTTCATTTTTTTAGATGGAGGAGACACTGATATGGGAGACAAAGGGAAAAAGGATAAAGGTAAGCGTGAGGAGCAGAAGGCCCCCAAGCTGGATCCAAAAGAGAAGCGGAAACTGAAAAAAGAGAAGAAGGCTGCTGCCGGTCATTGAACAGTCATCTCCATCAATAACGAACCGAAGGGGGGCGGTTTTACGATCACCCCCCTTTCCTTTGTGGGGCACACTGTGAAGCCCGATTTGCCGGAGAACCAGGTGTTGGAGTGGATCTTCAATGAAGATTGTATCGAGGGCTGCAAAGCGCATATCCCCGATAACTTCGTGGACCTGATTATCACCGATCCACCCTATGGCATCGGCGGGGATGGGCTTCACAAGCATTACAACCGCAAGGAAGAGTTTGTGATCGATGGTTATATCGAGATACCCGCCAAAGAGTATCCCCGTTTCAGCCTGGATTGGATCAAACAGGCTCACCGCATCCTGCGCCCCGGTGGGTCGATCTATATTGTCTCGGGTTACACTCACCTGAGACATATCCTCAACGCCCTGGCGGAGACCCCTCTCATCGAACGCAATCACCTGATCTGGAAATATAACTTCGGTGTCTTCACCCGCAACAAGTATGTCTCCTCGCACTACCACATCCTGTACTACACCAAGCCGGATGGGAAAGTGACCTTCAACACTTCCTGCCGTTATGGGCTGGATGAGGACGGGGAGAATGGGGGATCCAGCAATTACCAGGATCGTGAAGATGTGTGGGTCATCAACCGTGAGTATAAGCCCGGGAAAACCAAGAACAAGAATGAACTCCCCACCGAGCTGCTCACCAGGATCATCCAGTACAGCAGCAACCCGGATGACCTGGTGTTCGACCTGTTCCTGGGCAGCTTCTCGACTGCCAAAACCGCGATCGGATTAGGAAGACGTGTAGGAGGTTTTGAAAAGAGTTCTTATGCTTTCAATCATCAGATCGAGGAGATGCAGAAGATCATTCCTGGCGGTCTGCTTGCGAGTTTAAGAGTCCCCACCGAGAAGACCGTAGAGAATCGTGGCAAGCCTTGGACCGAAGAGGAGAAGCAGGACCTCTTGAAACGCTTTCATGCCCTTCTTGCGGAAAGCATCACCAAGAAGCGGGCGGTTGAGATTCTGCGTGAAGAGTATGGGCGGGGGAAATGGTCGATTATCAAGCTCCTCGACCAGATCGAGGATCGTATGGATTCCCGCCTCCCACTCTTTGACCGATAGAGGCGGGAATCCATCCACCTCCCCTTTTCCCAACCAGTCTATCCGATTTCCACCACTTTCCCGGTTACCATCGACTCATTGGCCGCACAGGCGATTCCGGTGGCTTTGAGGCCATCTTCGTAGGTGGCCAGGATTCCCAGGTTCTTCCCGGCCTTGACCGAGTCGATAAAAGCACGGTCTTCCTTGGCGAAGATGTTGCCTTCGCCGGGAAGCTCGATGGACTCCCCGTGGGGGCACTGGATCTTTACGGAATGCTCCCAGCCAGTGAAATCCGCTCTCATCGCAGTTCCCCACAGCGTCAGGAAGATTCCTCCTCCCACCGCAGTACTCGCCGAGCTGTAAAGATTTGCTGCTGCCCCATTCCTGAAGGCGAGCTGGACCATCGAGGCATCCTCGATGGTGAAGAAATCGGGCCTTGGATGCCGATCCCTGACAGCCACGGCATAAACACTCTTCACCTCGCCGAAGAGATAACAGGCGAGGTCGATGGTGTGAGTGGTCTGTTCAAGAAACTGGCCGCCGGACTTGTCTTTCTGAACCCACCATTTCCAGATACCCTCATACTTGTCAGGCCCTCCGCCGACCCAGCCACCATGGGCGATCACGGGCTTCTGGTCTTGAAGCAGACCCCTTACCCGTTGAACCGAGTTGCGGTAGCGGGTCATGTAGCCCACCGAGGTGATCAGGTTCTTTTTCTTTACTCCCTCACAGACACGCCGTGCGGTGGCCAGGTCGATGGCAACTGGTTTCTCGATGAAAAAGGGAAGTCCTCTTTCCAGCACCAGGTCTTCCGCCGGACCATGGGCAAAAGGCGGGAGCATAATGAAAACCGCATCCGGTTTGGCCTCATCAATCATCCTGGCCGCATCGGTGTAGACTGTTCCTTTTCCGCCCACTTCCGCTTTGCGTGCCTCCGCGGTTTCAGGGTTGATGTCACACCAACCCACAAACTCCACATCAGGAAAATCTTTGAGGCCATGTTCCAGGTGCCCCTTTACTATCCCGCCCGAACCGATGAACCCCAATTTCACTTTGTCTGCCATCATCACACCTCTCCAATAAAAATCAGAATCCCATATTCTTCGGCCAACTTCCCTTGGCCGGATCGACCGCGATGATTCGCCA
>CAYZUX010000162.1:0-14607 GCA_964481775.1 uncultured bacterium
AGTACCTACCGTCCGCTGATTGTCCATTCAGTCCATCTCCTCAATTTAACCGGCTGCAATCAGTACAGCTAATCAAATTAATAGCCCCAAAGATGATGATCTTCGCTGGCAGGGTGAGTCTTTTGTTCGTAGGTGTGTCAGCCATCAAATCGTGATCCTGGCATCAGTAGCCGCAACGAAAACAAACCCGGTGCTAGTATAGACCGCAGTACCTGGAGCTTTGGAGAGGTCAGAAGATACACTCCAAGCCTTGTCCGGTTATTTCCCTCGTGTTTCTTGATCATAGAGGGATAAGTATATCTCATTAATGCCAAATAATCCTTTCTGAATCTTTTTTGGCCTCTCTTGACATCTAAGGTACTCTCCTCATAATGTCTATAAATGTCCTAAGTGAGAGAGCAATGCAACTCACAGTCAAAGATACGGCTAGACTGCTGGATGTGTCCGAAAAAACGGTCTACCGTTGGATCAAGCAGAAAGTCATTCCCTGCTACCAGATCAACGAGCAGTTCCGCTTCAACCGTGCGGAACTCTTGGAATGGGCTACCTCCCGGCGGATCCAGATTTCACCTGAAATTTTCCTCGAAACCGAAGCCAGCAAGGTTCCGCTTCCTTCGTTGTTGGATGCCCTGAAAGCGGGCGGGATCGCCTACCGCATCGCGGGGAATGACAAACCCTCGGTTTTAAGGGCTGTTGTGGATGTGATGAAACTGCCGGAGGAGGTCGATCACGAGTTCCTCTATCAGGTCCTCCTCGCTCGTGAAACCCTCGGCTCCACCGGTGTCGGGGATGGGATCGCCATCCCGCATGTCCGCAACCCGATCGTGCTGCATGTCACCAAACCGATGATCACGCTCTGTTTCCTGGAGCATCCGATCAGTTTCGGGGCCCTCGATGGCCAGCCGGTAAACATCCTCTTCGCACTCATCAGCCCCACGGTGAAAGCGCATCTCCATCTCCTGTCACGGCTGGCTTATGTCCTCAGAAATGCGGAATTCAAGGCCGCACTCAAGATTCCCGCCTCGCGCGAGGAGATCATGGAAAAGCTGGCCAGCGCGGAAGCGGCTCTACCTACGACTAATGGTAACGGTCCAAGTTCCAACCTTCAGACAATAGGAAAAACCCCCTAACCGATGATCAAATCCTTGGGAAAGAAACGCAGATGCCGCTAACCCTCCTCCTGACAGCGGCGGCTCTCGCGTCGATTAGCGGACTGCCAGGACTTATCCTGGACCGGCACTCACAATGGGGCCAATGGAGCGCCACCGGATTGATGATCTGCGCCTCGGTGTTGGGACTGAGCGGTGTGGTGGATTCTCTCCAGAGTGGTCAGGAGGTTCTCCTCTCTCTGCCGGAAGGTTTTATGGGAGGTGGGTTGAAGCTGGGAATCGATGCCTTGAGCGCCTTCTTCCTCATACCCATTCTGGTCATGGGTGGCCTGGGACCGGTTTATGGACTCGGTTACTGGAGCCAGTCCGAGCACACAGCCAATGGACAAAGAGTCAGCCTTTTCTGGGGGTTACTCATTGCTGGCATGGTGATTCTGGTGGTGGCACGCCATGCCATGCTGTTTCTGCTGGGGTGGGAGGTGATGGCACTCGCGGCCTTCTTCCTGATCACCGCTGAGGACCACCTTCCCGAGGTGCGTTGGGCGGGGTGGATCTACCTGATCGCGGCTCATGCCGGAACCCTGGCACTCTTTGCCGTGTTCGGCCTCATGCGGACAACGGTGGGTACTTTCGACCTGATACCAATCCCATTCGAGGCCGCAAGTCTGGGGCTGCTCACAACCATCTTCTTCCTGGCATTGGTTGGTTTCGGTCTGAAGGCCGGCATCATGCCGCTGCATTTCTGGCTGCCCACCGCCCATGCCAATGCCCCCAGCCATGTCTCCGCGATCATGTCCGGCGTGGTTATCAAGATGGGGATCTATGGTTTGGTAAGGATCACTGGACTGTTACCCCAGCCACCCGTGGCGTGGGGGGCGGTTCTGCTTATGCTGGGTGCTGTCAGTGGCGTTTTAGGGGTAGCCTTTGCGATTGGCCAGCATGACCTCAAGCGTCTGCTTGCATACCACAGCGTGGAAAACATCGGGATCATCCTGATGGGTCTTGGTCTGGCGATGGTGGGGCGTTCCCTTGGGCAGGTCAGTTGGATCGTCCTTGGCATGGCCGGTTGCCTGCTGCACGTCTGGAATCATTCTTTATTCAAGTCACTCCTTTTCCTGGGTGCCGGCTCGGTTCTCCATGCCTGCCAGACACGCGAGATCGACCGTCTGGGTGGTCTGGCCAAACAGATGCCCTGGACCTCGGCCTTGTTCCTGGTGGGGGCAGTGGCGATCTGTGGGCTTCCTCCGCTCAATGGCTTCGTGAGCGAGTTCTTTCTTTATCTCGGCCTGTTGCGTACCACCGGGATTCTGGGAGATGCATCATGGGCTGGCGCGGCCCTGGCGGTTCCCGTGCTGGCCACCATCGGAGCATTGGCGGTCGCCTGTTTTGTCAAGGTTTTCGGGACAGTGTTTCTCGGAGAGTCTCGAAGTTCATTTACCCATGACGCACAGGAAGCAACGGTCAGCATGATCTGGCCGATGGTGTTTCTGGCGGTGTGTTGCATCTTGATTGGACTCGTGCCCTTTGCTCTGACCGGTCCCATCGCAAATGCAATTTCTGCATGGACAACAGAATCCAACGGAATGGGTGAGGTATTGCCGTCATTGGCTCCCCTTTCCATGGTGAGTGGGCTTGCCATTGTCCTGTGGGCATTGGTAGGGAGTGCCATGGTGCTGTTTTTCTGGAACCATCCGTTGACCAACATCCCTAAAGCGGGTACCTGGGATTGTGGATATGCCCAACCCACCGCAAGAATGCAGTATACCGCCTCCTCCTTCGCTCAAATGCTGGTGGGGCACCTGCGTTGGCCCTTGAAACCGAAGATCCATGAACCTCGCATCCAAGGTCTTTTTCCCCCGCCCTCCCGTTTTGAGAGCCATGTCGATGATTTGGTTCTGGAAGGGCAACTTCTTCCACTGGTGCGCTTCCTCCAACGTTGCTTGATTTGGTTCCGCGATCTTCAGCCTGGTCTCACTCAACATTATGTGCTCTACATCCTGGTGGCTGTAATCGCCTTATTGATGTGGAATCTCCCCATTGGAGACCTGCTTGGGAGACTTTTCTCACGATGATTCACATTTTCATCCATGTTCTCTTGCTTCTGATTATGCCGCCTTTTTTATTGGGGGTTATCAATAAGACCAAGGCCCTTTTTGCGGGACGTAAAGGCGCCCCGCTTCTGCAACCCTATTACGACCTGATGAAACTCATGCGCAAGAGATTGGTACTCAGTCATTCCACCACCTGGGTTTTCATGGCCGGGCCTGTGGTGACACTTGTGGCAGTTCTCCTGTGCGGTGTGTTGATTCCGATGGGGCCTTTCTCAGCACCTGTAGCCTTCACTGGTGACTTGATCCTCTTTGCTTATCTGTTGGGGCTGGCCCGTTTTTTCACCACCGCTGCGGCACTGGATACCGGATCGGCCTTCGAGGGCATGGGCGCAGCGCGGGAAGTCACCTTCGCCTGCATGTCCGAACCGGCCCTTTTCCTGGGCCTTCTTGTCCTGGCCAGGATCTCAGGCTCTCTCATGCTCACCGGAATGCTGCAGGGTCCTGTGGGGGGGGATTGGCAGGTCCTTGCCGCTCCCTTGGTACTTGTGGCGATCGGATTTTTTATTGTATTGCTCGCGGAAAATTGCCGTATCCCCGTGGATGACCCCAACACCCACTTGGAGCTCACCATGATTCATGAAGTCATGGTGCTCGATCACAGCGGTCCCCTCCTGGGCATGGTTCTCTATGGCTCCGCGGTCAAGCTCTTTGTTTTGGGAACTCTTCTGCTCCATATCCTCTTTCCCTTTCAGAGTGGAAACGCTGGACTGGATTGGTTGATATACATGGCCGGAATGCTCGTATTGGCCATGGCGGTGGGAGTGGTCGAATCGATTATGGCACGCCTGCGGATGCGTTATGTGCCATACCTCTTGATCGCGGCCACGCTCTCCTGTGGCTTCGGATTTATTCTGTTGGTGAGATAATGGAAACGACTCCTCTCCTCAATTCCCTCCTGGTGATCGTGTTAGTCTTGGACCTGTTTGCCTTGGGAACCAGCCGGATCCTCGCGGTCATCCGCGCCGTGGCTCTTCAAGGGGCGGTTCTGGGTGTGATTCCATTGCTGGTCCATGCCCATCCCAGTGCCACTGCCATCCTGGCAGCATTCGCGGCGATCGGACTGAAGGGAATTCTCATCCCAGGGATGTTGATACGGGCCATGCGGGATGTGCATATCAAGCGGGAGATGGAGCCGCTCATCGGCTTTCTTCCTTCCATGATTTCGGGCGCCTTGGCAGTTGGATTTGCCCTTGTCTTTTCATCTCAGCTCCCGCTCGCCAGTGAACACACCACCCCGATCCTGGTACCCGCAGGCATGTCGACCGTGCTGATTGGCTTTATCCTGCTGATTACAAGGTATAAGGCCATCAGCCAGGTGATCGGCTACCTGGTGCTCGAAAACGGCATTTTCATCTTCGGAATGCTCTTAGTCGAAGCGATGCCACTGGTCGTGGAATTGGGCGTGCTGCTTGATCTCTGTGTGGCGATCTTTGTCATCTGTATTATTGTCAACCATATCAACCGTGCCTTTTCATCTCTCGATACAAGGCATTTCGCGGGACTCAAGGAGTAGCTGATGGTGATTGGATTGGTTCTTCTTCCCATCTTGCTGAGTGGCATCGCTTTCGCGGTCCCCTCCAACCAGATACGCCCTTGGCTCCTGCCAGTCACGGGTTCGGCGCATCTGGTTCTGACCTTAAGGGTTCTCATGAGGCCGGTAGTAACGACTCCCACGCCTTGGCTGGTTCTCGATCCCGCCGGGAAATTGGTTCTTCTCTTGGTGAGTGTGTTGTTTTTTGTCTGTTCGTTCTACACCGTGGGCTATCTGAGATACCGCGCCGGGCGCTCGAACCGTGTCTTCTGCGGCTGTCTTCTGGCATCCCTTGGAACCATGAGCCTGGTGACCTGCACGCACCATCTCGGGCTTATGTGGGTGGCCATCGAGGCAACGGCGCTCAGCACCGCCCCATTGATTTACTTCAATCACACACCAAGATCCATCGAGGCCACCTGGAAGTACATGCTGGTCGGGTCGGTGGGTATCGCACTGGCGTTGCTGGGATCCTTCTTCCTCGCTTATTCTTCATTGCATGCGGGCCTGGAATCCTCACTCTTTTTGGAGGAACTCCTGTCCAATGCCCCAAGGCTTTCCAAACCCTGGCTTCATGCCGCCTTTGTCCTCATGCTGGTGGGTTATGGAACCAAGATGGGCCTTTCCCCCATGCACACCTGGAAGCCGGATGCCTATGGCGAAGCTCCGGGGGTGGTGGGTGCGCTTTTATCGGGCGGAGTCACCAGTTGTGCTTTTCTGACCCTTCTACGCATCTACAGCATTTGTACCGCGGCAGGGGAAAGTGCTTACATTTCCGGCCTGTTGATCTTCATGGGATTGTTAGCCATGGTGACAGCGGGAGTTTTCATGGTGGGCCAGCGGGATATCAAGCGGGTATTGGCTTACTCCAGTATCGAACACATGGGAATCCTGGTGCTTGGTCTGGGAATTGGGGCTCCCGCCCTCTTCGGAACTCTCTTGCACCTGCTCAATAATGGCATTACCAAAGGTGTTCTTTTCCTGTCCGCGGGAAACATCCACCGGGCTTTTAACAGCACCACCGCTGGGGAGATCAGTGGAGCGGTGTCACGTCTTCCAGTCTCCGGTGTCTTGTTTACGATGGGGTTCCTCGCGATCACGGGATCCCCGCCATTTGGTCCTTTCATCAGCCAATTCGCAATTCTTAATGGAGCCTTGAGCGCCGGTCACTTCGTTTCCGCAGGACTCTTCCTGGCGCTCCTGCTGATGATCTTCATTGGGCTGGGTGCGACAGTTTTGTCCGTGGTTCAAGGACAACCCCGGCAGGAGAGTAGAGCCACTGCCTTCCATGATGGCGCATGGACTTGTCTTCCTCCGCTTCTCCTGATGGGACTGGTTCTGATGCTGGGTCTCTATATTCCCGGTCCGATCCACACCTTGCTGAATAACGCTGTCCGGTTCCTGGAGGTGAAACCATGACCTCCAATGGTTACCGTCTGGCTGTTCTGCGGAATGGGCGGTCGGTGAAGGTGGCTGATATCCCGCTTCTCTCCTGGGGAGATTTTGAGAACACCACCCTGGAAACTGTTGCGGAGGGAGGACGTGTTTCCTCCCTGTTTGGACAGGCCAATCGAGATTCACACGGCACGGATTTTTATGCCGTGTTTGCTATCGATCCCGAGAACCATCTGGGTGTGTGCCGGACCCGGGTGCAGGATGACCAGTTCCCCTCGATCACCCCGCGTTGCCCCCAGGTTCATCTCTTCGAGCGTGAGATCGCCGAACAATATGGCCTAAAACCCGTGGACCACCCCTGGCTGAAACCAGTTCGATACAGGAGATCCTGGGCCAGCGGGCGGGATGCCTGGGGAAGACAGACGGATCAACAGATTCCGCCTGTTGTCTTCGATCAGTACCGGGTCGAGGGGGATGAAGTGCACGAGGTCGCGGTGGGGCCTGTCCATGCGGGCATCATCGAACCCGGTCATTTCCGGTTCCAGTGCCATGGAGAGCAGGTCTTTCATCTGGAGATTGCTCTCGGTTACCAGCACCGGGGTGTCGAGGAAGCGTTGATCGATGGCCCCACGAAACGCTCGATTCACTACGCGGAGACTCTAGCGGGGGATACGACGATTGGTCATACATTGGCTTACTGCCAGGCAATCGAAGCGCTCACGCGTTGTGAAAAACCACCCCGAGCTCAGTCACTCAGGGGAATCGCCCTTGAGCTGGAACGGATCGCCAATCATGTGGGAGACCTGGGCGCGCTGGCTAATGATGTGGGTTTTCTTCCCACCTCCTCCTACTGCGGACGGATTCGTGGTGATTTCCTCAACATGACTGCGGTTCTGTGTGGCAATCGTTTTGGACGCAGCCTGATTCGTCCCGGCGGCATAGGGTTCGATGTGGAGGAATCCCGGATCGAGGACCTTCTCAAGCGGCTGGACGCCAACGAGAAAGATGCCAGAAGCGCGATTGACCTGCTGTGGGATACTCCATCGGCGATGGCCCGATTTGATGATACCGGTCCACTTCCAGCGGAGGTCTGCCGCAAGCTGGGGATTGTCGGGCCAGCCGCGCGAGCTTCTGGATTAAGGCGGGATATTCGCCACGACCAGCCTTCAGGTATCTTCCGCTTTGTGCAAATCCCTGTTTCTTCCTGGGATACCGGGGATGTATTCGCCCGGGCCTATGTGCGTTGGATGGAAATTCAGCAATCGATCGTTTTCATCAGAGAACAGCTCCTTTCGCTTCCCCAAGGGGGAATTCGAGTGATTCCAGGAACCCTTGTGCCGGACTCCCTGGCTGTTTCTCTCATCGAGGGGTGGCGTGGAGAGATCTGCCATGTAGCGATTACTGATAAGGATGGGCGGTTCGCGCGTTACAAAATCACCGATCCCTCCTTCCACAATTGGATGGGTTTGAGTTACGCCTTGCGCAACCAGCAGATTTCCGACTTTCCCCTCTGCAACAAGAGTTTCAATCTCTCCTACTGTGGGCATGATCTTTGAGGGATTTGACGAAAAAGGAATGAAGAGGAGATAGAGACCGGACATGTTCAGGATCGTCAAAACCCGCCTCAGTCAAGGTCATCGCACCACGAAATATCCCGATGGGCCGCCCCCGCCGCTCCCGGATCGTTTCAGGGGGCTACCATTGGTCGATTCCTCGAAGTGCCCAGAGGGGTGCCGTGAGTGCATCGAAGCTTGTCCAACTGGCGCTTTATTGAAATCTGACCTCACCCCCCCAGCCCCCCTCTCCCGAGAGGAGAGGGGGGAGCATCCCCATCGCCCAGCGGGAGAGGGGGGCTGGGGGGTGAGGTCATCCGTGACTCCAACACTCCAGCAGAGTCCCAGTGTAATCACTTCCTCAGACAAGCTCTCCGTAGATCTGGGGAAGTGTCTCTTCTGTACCGACTGCGCCGAGGCCTGTCCTGAGCAAGTGATCTCCTACTCACCGGATTACCGTCTTTCCACTCGGCGCCGCGAGGATCTGATCCTCAAGGAGGAAGGGGCACTCAAGTTAGCACAGGCTTTGGCTGGAGAGATGAAGCGTGTTTTGGGACGTTCCCTGCAACTCCGTCAGGTCAGCGCGGGAGGGTGCAATGCCTGCGAGGCTGATGTCAATGTCTTGAACACATTGGTGTGGGATCTCCCCAGGTTTGGAATTCACTTTGTGGCTTCACCGCGCCATGCGGATGGGCTGCTCATCACCGGGCCTGTCACGGAGAACATGAAACTGGCTCTCAGGAAGACCTATGAAGCGGTTCCCGCGCCCAAGATTGTGATCGCGGTGGGCAGCTGCGCAATTTCGGGTGGGCCTTATACCGGGCATCCGGAAGTCCACAATGGGGCGGATTCGGTTGTGCCTGTGGACCTGTATATTCCAGGATGTCCACCTCATCCGCTTACCATCTTGGATGGGTTGCTGCGGCTTTTGGGACGGTTGAAGGCAGAATGAAACGTAGCAGACTGGAGTAGACAGTGGGATCAGTTGCAGCTTTCCGGTCCAATGGTTGATGAAAAACCTGGAACCAGAGGGGCAACTCCTTCTCCAAGCGAAAAGTCCAGGACTTTGGTCTCCAATCTTCCATCAGTGTAGTTGACGACCAATACCAGTTCGTCTTTCCCATTGACCTCCTCTCTGGATGTGTCCAGATCATCAATGCTGTCTGGACCAACAGACCACACGATGATCCTCTTTTCAGAGAATTGAGACAGAAACTCCGCCGCTCCATCAGAAAAGGGATCTTTCACCTGCATCGGATGCGGAACTCTCTCCGCTACCTCGAGCGAACTCCAATCCGTTGGAAGCACATGTCCGCCTGTGCACCAATAATCAGAAATGACTCTCCGTATCGATCTCAGTTCTCCATAGACAAGCACACGCTTTGCATCAGTGGAAGCGGAAAGGAATCCGGAGAGGAAAATGCATAAGGCAGCAACAGAAGTAAGAACAACCATCAAACCGCCCAGAACAACGAGTGGCTTTATGAATCGATGAGTGGTGTTCATCCCGCTTCCGATTTAGGCAGTAACTGAAACATCTGAGTCGCCATAAGCACGGGTCTCAGATGGGCTCAGTCTGGTATGGGACCTGCGTCATATCCAGGCTGGTCCCATGACACCAAGAATAGCACGGCATTACACCATCATCCACAGGCAGATCCTGCCCATCCTGGCAGGACTGCTCACCTTCCTGGGAACCTCATTCGCGGAGCCGGATCCGGGCCGGGTGGATGCCTTTGGACGTAAGATCAACCGCGCCGGCCATTCGATCCAATACATCCTTCCTGACCCACAAGCCATTTCCCCTTCCGCCGAGGTATCACCTCTGGCCCCTCCCAGCCGTGTGAGGGCTATTGAATCCTTCCGGACTATCCGGGATTGGTTTCCCGATGGGAGCCTGATCTTCAAAAATGGACGTAAGGCGGCGCTCTTGGGCTGTAGAATGGAATCCCAGATCTCTCCTACACTGGAGAAGAGACGGAAGGAATGGCGGGAGAAACTTCGGGGAAAGTCTGTACGGCTGGTTTTCGATGAAAATCTTCGCGATGCCAGCGGGGAATTGGCGGCTTATGTCTTTCTGGGTGATGGGACTCTGCTCAATGAGGTACTTCTCCGGGAAGGACTGTGTGTGCTGGACACACGAACCCCTCTTTCCCCACAATACTCTCTCCGGTTCAAGGCCGCAGCCGAGCAGGCGCGTTCCTCCACGCCCGGAGCAGAAAACGATGCGGCTACTGCAACTCAATCTCCAAAACTTCCGGAATATAGCCGAGGCTTCACTGGTCTTTCCCCCCGGGCCTCAGCTCCTGTCCGGGCGGAACGCGCAGGGCAAGACCAGTCTCCTTGAGGCAATCTATTTCCTGGCCACTGCCACCAGTCCGCGAACCCATACGAATCGTGAACTCATCCGCAAAGGAAATCCTTCCGCGTTTATCCGCCTTGAATATGAAAGCAACTGTGCCATTCACTCCATCGCCGCTGGCTTCGATGAAAAGGAACGCCGTTTCAAGATTGATGATGCTCCCCTCAAACGCATCAGTGACCTTTATGGCCACCTTCGCGCGGTCTTTTTCTCACCAGAAGACCTGGAATTCCTTTCCGGTGGTCCCTCCTACCGCCGGAGAACCCTGGATCTGGGGATGTGCCAAAGGCACCCCGCCATGGTCCGTGTGTTGCTAGATTACCGCAAAACCCTCAAGCAAAGGAATGCGGTGTTACGGGCCGCCGACACAAGTTCCTCCACGAAACAACTTGTCCGTGCCTGGGATCAGGAGTTGGGTCGGCTGGGCGCGGAGGTGATCCATTCACGTGCAACTTACAGTCTGCAACTGCTTGACCGAACTCAGGTGCATTACACGGAGATCACGCAACTCGATGAAGCATTGACCGGGAGTTATCGATCGACAGGAACCCGTCAGTCGTGGTTGGTCTCTCAGGAGGTCCCCAGTGTGGAGGATATACGTGCAGCATTCCTCCAGCACCTGGAAGCCAATCTGGAGCGCGACCTCGCCCAGCACCAAACACTCTCCGGACCCCACCGGGATGACCTTTATCTCGAAGTGACGGGCGGCTCCGCTGAGCGTTACGCATCACAAGGTCAACGCCGGTCGATCGTGCTGGCATTAAAACTGGCGGAACGGGACCTTCTCACCGATCCCGACGATCCACCGATCCTGCTCGTGGATGATGTCACTCATGAAATGGATCTGGGCCGCTGCCAGAGATTTCTTGATAAGGTGACTCAAGAGGGGCAGGCCTTGCTTACCTTTACAGAACCTGAAGCTCATCGTGGATTGTTGGATCACACGGCACATTGGCAAGTCGAGGCAGGCCGATGGATACGGCAGTCCTGAGTGTTTTTCTCCTGGTCTATCTGGGGATGATCCTTGGGGAGATCCCTGGCCTGGCTTTGGATCGGACAGGAATAGCTCTGTTGGGGGCGATTGCCCTGCTGGTGATGGGGAAGGTCAGCCCGGAGCAGGCGCGCGATGCGATCGATGTTCCCACCATGGGGTTGTTGCTGGGTCTCATGGTGGTTTCCGCGCAGTTCCGTCTGGGAGGATTTTACGCGCGTGTTACGAGGGGATTGGCGGCTGCCCAAGTCACCCCGCCGGTACTCCTTGCTCTGTTGATCGCCGTATCAGGAGGCCTTTCCGCTCTTCTGGCCAATGACATCATCTGTCTGGCCATGCCACCTGTCCTGATCGAAGGGTGCATCCGGCGGCGGCTCAACCCTATGCCCTTCCTTCTGGCGTTGGCTTGCGCTTCCAACGTGGGTTCGGCGGCGACCCTCATCGGTAATCCGCAGAATATGCTCATCGGGCAAAGGCTGGGGCTCTCCTTTGGGGGATATTTCCTGGAGGCTATCCTGCCAGTGGCTCTTGGGCTGGCCTCGATCTGGGGGATTGTTTTATGGCGCGTGGCAGGGAAGTGGGAGGCGGACCTCCCCTTTCATACTGCCCAGGCTCCCCCCTTCAATCGTTGGCAGACATTCAAGGGAGCCTGTGTGCTGCTGACCTTGATCACACTGTTCCTGTTAACTCCCTGGCCACGTGAGGTGCTGGCTCTGGCGGCCGCCGGGCTTCTGATGACCAGCCGTCGCATGACCACCCGCAGCATCCTCTCCTTGGTCGATTGGAACCTGTTGACACTCTTCGCCGGATTGTTTGTGGTCAACCATGCCCTGGATTCCTCCGGGTTGCTCTCTCAACTGATCTCAACCATCACTGGCTATGGTATCGATCCCTCACAACCCGGATGGCTTTTCGCGTTGACCGTGGTTTTATCAAACCTGGTCTCGAATGTTCCAGCCACCATGCTCCTCCTGCCCATCGCTACCCATCCCCTGGCGGGTCCGATTCTCGCGCTCTCATCCACTCTGGCTGGCAATCTTTTCATCGTCGGCAGTATCGCCAATATCATTGTGGTGGATCAGGCGGACCAGATGGGGGTCCGCATCACTTGGATAGACCATGCCAGAATCGGCATCCCCGTGACTGTCGTGACCCTTGGTATCGCTGCTTTGTGGTTATTTGGGCGAAACCTCTGGATTTAGGATATGGCTGAAAAAGAGTGGTGTGGCCATCATCACTCATTACTATTGGCTGAGAGAGGAATAAAGACTCTCACCGTTGTCCCAAGACCCTCTTTACTGTCGACCAGGATGGCACCTTTATAGGCCTGGACGATTCCCAGTGCTGCTGACATGCCCATTCCCCTGCCCGCGAATTTGGTCGAGAAGAAGGGGTCAAAGACTTTTTCCTGAATTTCCCGCGGCATCCCGCAGCCTGTATCGCTGACCTCAACGATCACATACTGTCCCGGGTAAATCTCATCACCCATATGATTCATACTGATGGTGTCCTGATCGATACAGACGGTTCTGGTCCTTAGTGTGATCGTTCCCGGATTTCCACCGATTGCTTCAATCGAGTTCAAAATGAGGCTGCTGAATACCTGGCCTATTTGACTGGGATCCGCTCGAAATGTGGGGAGCTGCGGATCGAGCTCATATTGGATGGTGATGGAACCGGAAGGGGGAATGGCTGGCATTTGAGCAGACTGAACCAATAAGTCATTGACATTGACATCCAAAATCAGGTATCGGCCCTTGCCTGCATATGCCAGCATCTGGCAGGTCAAGTCAGCGGCTCTCTTGGCGGCGCCCTCCGCCTCACAGAGTTCAGACCAGAGGAGTGAATCAGGTCCCAGTGTTTCCTTCACCAGGTCCAGGTTCCCTATGATCACGGTCAGGAGGTTGTTGAAGTCATGTGCAATCCCTCCAGCCAGGATCCCCAGGCTCTCCATCTTCTGAAAATTCTGGAGACGGCGTTCGAGCTCCAACCGTTCTGCCTCCAGGTTGATCCGGTCGGTAATATCCCTAGCCAGTCCAATCATGATTTCTCCGAGCGGTTGTGATCGCCACTCCAGCCACCTGTAAGTCCCATCGACTCTCCGGTATCGGTTGGTGAAGCTAAGGATGGGTTTTTGATGGATGATTTCGTTCAGGGCCTCGAGCGTGGGGCCAAGGTCTTCCGGGTGTACCAGATCAAGAAAACGCCGGCCAAGAAGGTCAGAAAGAGGGTAGCCCAGTGTGGTTTCCCAGGCGGGATTGAGGCGTTGGACATTTCCTTCGGCATCCGCGATGACCAGTAGATCGAGGGCTGAATTAAAGAAGCTGTCCAGCTCCCGGGTTCGTTGATTCAGCTCCTGTTTGATACGCAGGATATCGGTTATGTCCCGTGAGACAATCAGGATGGTTTGAACCTGTCCATCAGCAGAGAACTCAGGAACCAGGACTGAATGGAAAGTCCGGAGACCATGTGGGCCCTCAAAATCAAATTCGATTGACTGGGATTGACCAGTGTGGAAGACCTCTCGCCGTTTCTGTTCCCACATCTCCGCAAGATGCTTTGGAATATCCGCCTCTGAAATTGTCTTATAAAGAAAATCCTCAACCTTTTTCCCGGTTACATGTTCAAAAGCGCGGTTGAGGTAAACATACCGGAGAGAAGCATCCATCCGGCAGATGACATCAGGTACATTCTCCGCGAGGGTACGGAACCTGGCCTCGCTTTCACGTAAGGCCTCTTCGGTGGCATGGCGGTAGGTGATGTCGATGGAAACTCCATCCAGGAAAACCGGCTGCCCATGATCATCATATGTGGCATGTCCTTTTTCATGGATCCAGCGGATGCCTCCATCGGCATGGTACAGGCGGTAAGTGATCTCGTAGGTGTCATGTGTCTCGATCGCTGACTGAATTTTCTGGAGACATGGAAGACGGTCTTCGGGGTGTAGCAGGTCTGAATAGATGCGTTTGCCTTGAACAAAATCAGAAGCCGGATATCCAGTGTTTTGGAGAACCCCTTCGCTCGAGAACACGACTCTGAATATGTCTGGAACATGACAGCGGAAAACGGCGCCTGGAACGCTTGCTACAAGGCTTCGGATATGCTCCTGGGTCTTGTGCAGCGTCTCCCGGAGATCTCTCTCTTCCGCAATATCCTCGACAATCCCCGCAGGGACAGGGGGTGATTCAACCGGTGTTTTGCATTTCTTACGATTCCGGGTGCGTTCCCGGATCAGCCAGAGAATACACCCTGATTGGATTACAACGATTCCAAGAATGAACCCAAAGAGATTCCATCCCCCAAGGGTGCTGGCAAGGGAGTCCTCCTGGGCTAAGGCAGATGAAGGGGACAACCAGGAACAGACAAGAAGCATCATGCCGCCAGAGAGACGGCTTTGCACCACCTTGACAGAGACCCGTTTCAGCGAGCCAATTGGAGGATGCGGCACATGTTTCGCTCAACTTGTTGGTAGCGGAGGAGGGACTCGAACCCTCACCCTGTTGCCAGGACCGGATTTTGAGTCCGGCGCGTCTACCAATTCCACCACTCCGCCAC
>CAYZUX010000163.1:0-14598 GCA_964481775.1 uncultured bacterium
GGGGGAGTTCCTGCGAGATCTTTATGACCGTCTCTGTTTCGCCGAGCTTCACCTTCCTCCATTGCGACGGCGCCGTGAGGACATTCCCGAACTCATCGACCATATTGTCGATAACCTCCATGAGGAGATACCCAACCTGGAACGCAAACGGTTTTCTCCCGCCGCGATCCGTGAGATGCAGGCCTACCATTGGCCCGGCAATATCCGTCAACTGAAGAACATCGTTGAACGTCTCTATATCTCAGATGAGGATCTGGTCATCCAGGCCTCGGAGCTGCCCCTCGAAATCACTGCCGTGGAACCACTTGGGGGTAATTTCGAGGAACGGGTGACTGCTTTCGAAAAATCTTTATTGCTCAATGCCCTCAAAGATGCTCTTGGCAATCAGCGCGAAGCGGCGCAAAGGCTAGGCATGACTTACGACCAGTTCCGCCACTACTACCGCAAATACAGTCTTGGTGACCTCTTGGCGTGATCCGCCACCGGTTTGGCGCGAGAGGCCAACCCGGAACACAAATTCCTGGAATCTGCGTGAAAACCTGGTTGGTACAGATCATGCTTAAGTACAGGTGGACTGTACCTGGTGGAGTGTCTTTCAACCTGCTCTCTAAGGGGGGAAGGGAGTGAAAAAGTCGGCACCCCGTTGATCCATCCTGGATGGCACGGGAACAGGCGCTCTCTTCCCCTCAAGATGACATGTCATCCGGGTGCGATCACCGGATTCACACCCATGCGGTGAGACCGGATACTGAAGGGAGGTGTAACATGAACCTTCTCGAACGGATTTCGCGGTTGGTGACCGCCAACATCAACCACCTTCTGGATAAAGCGGAAGACCCGGAGGTGATGATCAAACAGCTCATCCGCGACATGGAACAGAACATCATCGAGATGCGGCGTGAGACAGTCCGCGCGGTAGCCCGTCAGAAACAGCTGCAAAAACAGATCGAAGCCGCCGGAGAACTCCTTGCGGAACTCGAAGAAAATGCCGCCCTGGCTCTCATGAAGGGTGAGGAAGCACTGGCACGAAAGGCGGTCAGCAAAAAACTCAACACCCTCAGAGCCAGGGAGTTGATGGAAAAAGAGCTCGAAGCCGCCACCCATACAGCGGATGAATTGAAGACCGAGCTCTCACGCCTGGAAGACCGTGTCCAGGAGGCTCGGCGTAAGAAGGAAGAGCTGATCGCACGGAACCGTGCCGCCGCCGCGCAGCTGCGTTCCCAGGAAGCGATCCAGCGTTCCGCCGCGGCCTTCGACTCGATGGCCAATACCTTTACGGATTTCCCCCCTTTTGATCCCATGAGTCTCATGCAGGAGTCGGTCCTCAAGGCGGAGGCTGAAGCCGAGGCGATGCGCGAGGTCCTGCACCAGGACATCGAGAAGGAACTGGACCTGCAGCGTCTGGCCGAAGAGCACGCCATCGATGAGGAAATTGAACGGTTAAAGAAGATACAGGAAACCCCATAGGAGTTGAGTCATGCTGACCATTTACCTGGCGTGCCTTCTGTTTGGAGGGGTGTTGTTGGCCGTTGCGATCCTGCTGGGGGGCGACCATGGCTTTGACTCGGATGGCGGCCTTGATCTGCATACGGATGTGGATTCGGGAGGGTTTGACCTTCACACGGATGTGGATGTCCACGGTGATGTCCCCACCGATCTCCACACCGACTTCCATGCGCATGCCGAATCCACTCCAGCTGGAGAAGGCATCGGCGCGGCGGCTCAGTGGTTGAGCTTCCGTAACATCATCTTCTTCATTGCTTTCTTCGGATTGACAGGGACCGTGCTGACCTTTGTCTCCTCATCTTCGGTTATCACCGGAATGGGTGCAGTTGCAATGGGCCTGTTGGCATCCACCCTGTCACACCGTCTTTTTCAGTACCTGCGTCAAACTGAGTCCGGAGAGGGAATCCAGGAAAGTGACCTGCAGGGACTCCGTGGAAGGGTGGTAGTCACCACCACACGCACCATCAGGGGAAAGATCAATGTCGTGGTAAACGAACAGACACTCCAGTTGCTCGCCATCACCGCCGAGGAGGCCTCCAAGGAGGAGTACCTTCCGGGAGAGATAGTCACCATTGTCAAAGTTGAGTATGGGCTCGCGCATATCGCGGGTGAAGACTTCATTTGTTAGGAGGAGGAAAGGGTATTATGGGAGATCTGCCAGTCATCATCTTCACAATTGCAGCCATCGCACTGGTGTGTGTCCTGGTGTTGATGGTTTTCATCAGCCGCTATCTGCTGATCTGTCATCCGAACGAGGTCATCATTCTGTCGGGACGCAGGAGGCGGATGGCCGACGGGAGCTCCGTGGGTTACCGCATCATCCGTGGTGGAAGAGCCTTACGAATCCCGATCATCGAAAAGGCGGCACGGATGTCGCTTGAGACCATCCCGTTGACCCTCTCAGTCCAGAATGCCTATTCCAAGGGGGGTATTCCCTTGCGGGTGGAGGCTATCGCCAATGTGAAAGTCGATTCCACGGAGCCGACCCTGGGCAATGCCATCGAACGTTTCCTGGGGATGCCCGAGGCCGAGGTGCACAAGATCGCCAAGGACACCCTCGAAGGCAATCTGCGTGGTGTTCTGGCAACACTGACCCCCGAAGAGGTCAATGAAGACCGGTTGAAGTTCGCACAGAGCCTGATCGATGAGGCCGACAGCGACCTGAAGATGCTGGGGCTTCACCTGGATACGCTGAAGATTCAGAACGTCTCTGATGAGGCCGGGTACCTCGACTCGATCGGACGGCGCAAGACCGCTGAGGTGCTCTCCGAGGCGCGTAAGGCGGAGGCAATCCGTGCCGCTGAAGCTGAGGAGGCGGAGGCCAACTCGCGGCAACGTGCCGAAACCGCCAAGGCCCGTGCAGGGCAGGCCATCAAGACCGCACAGATCGATGCCGAGCTGGAGGTCAAGAACGCCCAGGCAGGCGCTACTTCCGCCGCGCGCAAAACCGAGGCCACCAAGACCGCCGAGGCCGAGGAAACCGAGGCTGTCTCCAAGCAACGGGCCGAGGTGGCACGCGCCAAGGCCGACCAGACCATCAAGCAGTCCCTGATCGATGCCGACCAGGTGGTCAAGGTCACCCGCGCCAAGGCGGATACCACCATCGCGGTTGAAAACAACAACCTGCGTGTCCGCAAGGCCGAACTTGAAAAGGGCGCGGTAATCAAGGAGAAAGAGGCACTGGTCGCGGGCGAAAAGGCCCAGGTCCAGTTCGAACAGGAGGTCGAGCAGGAACGCATTGTCCTGCAACAGAAGAAACTCACCGCCGATATCATCGAGCCCGCCAAGGCCAAGAAGGAGGCCATGGAGCTGGAGGCCATTGGCGCCGCCGCCTCAATCATCCAGGATGGTGAAGCCACCTTGAAGATCCTGCGTCAGAAGATCTCCACCTACCAGAGCGCGGGACAGGAGGGCGAGCGCATCTTCATGCTCGATATGCTGCCCGACATTACCAAGATGCTGGTGGAGACGGTCGGCAAGGTCACGATTGACAAGGTCACCGTGATCGACACGGGAAGCTCGAGTGGCGGAGGTAATGGAGTGGGACGGTTCATCAACCAGATCCCCTCGGCGGCGATCTCGCTGGCCGAGCAAATCGAAACCGCCACGGGTGTGGACATCTTCAGCAAGTTCAAAAAGGCCGAGGCAGCCGCCGGGCCCGCTAGTCCGGTAGTTCCGCCCGTCGTGGAAGGGGAAGCCAAGGCATAGATTCACTCCGTTATTCCCATGAAAGCCTGTAGGGTGGGGCTTGCCCCACCGGGCCAGGGAACGATGACTGGATATTGGTTGTGTAGCGAATACGGTGGGGCAAGCCCCACCCTACTCACTAAGGGCTGGAACGAGATGGGAATCTCATTCCAGCCCTTTTTCATTCAGTCCTTACTTCGCGTTCACCGTAATTCCCGGCCAGTCATCGGTCCGGAACGGACAAGCAGGAAGTCCCGCGCCGTTGAAGAGATTACAGACCGGATTGGCATCCCAGGCATAGCGGACAGCCACCGGCTTGGCGACCGAATCGGCGGAGACGATCACACTGTCTCCATCGATCTGAGCATTAGCCCATACGAACTTCTTGTCCTCGCCGGCGATGGCGAAGCCCTTGAGTCCCTCACCACCTTGAGCCGCCAGACCATCCGCGAATTTGAACTTGACTCGGATCTTGTTGTCCTCGACCGACATCGAGTCATACATCGGACCGCTGGCAACCACATCACGGCCATAGGCCACCTTCTCGGCCTGCAGCCCGAGGCGCTTGCCAACATCCTGTTTGTTGCGTGGATGGATATCCTTGGCTTCGCCGATGTCGATGATCACCGCCATGCCGGTGTTGGGAAGCGAAAGGGTCATGGTCTGCGCTTCACGCAGCTCCGCCCACTCATTGTCACGTGGTTCGGTGAAGGTGTCGGTGAAGTTGGCGAGTTGGACAAAGAGGAACGGGAAGTCACCAATGCCCCAAGCCTTGCGCCAGCTCTGAATCATAGCCGGGTGGAGTTTGCGATACTGGTAGGCACGTGGTGCATTGCTCTCCCCCTGGTACCAGATGGCTCCCTTGATCGGGAAATCGATCAGGGGAGAGATCATCGCATTATAGAGGCCGGTAGGACGATGCGGATGACGCCGTGGGTCATCGGGCATCTTGGGAGCCTCGGGGATGGGAGCGCCTTCTTTTTCAGCCTTGATTGAGGCCTGTTTCCAGGAGGAGAAAGACTTCTGAAACTCATCCAGTTGCTTGGGAACCGCCTTGATCTTCTCATCCCATCTCTCCAGGAGCGGGGCGAAGTCTGGTTCATTCTTGAGAAACTCCGCAGAGGTCCAGGATTCCGCCGGGGTTCCACCCCAGTAGGTCATGATCAGACCTACTGGAACATTCAGGGCCTGGCGCAGGTGCCGTGCAAAGAAATACGCGACCGCCGAATAATCCCCCGCCGTGTCGGGGCTTAAGACAGTCCAGGAACCATTGATTTCCTTGCGTGGGCCGGAAGCAACCGCTTTGGTCACAATAATCCCATGGATCATCTTGTCAGTGGCGGCGGCGATTTCCTGCTCCGCATCACGGGCCAGTTTGAGCGGCCATTCCATATTCGACTGACCCGAGCAGACCCACACCTCACCCACCAACACGCGTGTAAACGAGAGGATGTTCTCGCCCCGGACAATCAGGGTGAATGGTCCGCCCGCATCACGTGGCTGGAGATGGACCATCCATTTCCCATCCTTCCCGGCCTTGGTGGTCACCGTTTCGGTACCCAGAGTGACCGTCACTTCCTCGCCGGGACTGGCCGATCCCCATACCGGGATCTGGACCTTCTGCTGAAAAACCATGTTGTCGCCGATGATGGGGGCGACTTTGACTTCCGCGAAAGCGGGAACGACACACATCCATGCCAGCATGGATGCCAAGACAAACAGCCTTTTCAACCTCATCTCATTCCTCCATGACACATTGAAATGGAAAACCGCCCCGACCTGTTCCGAAAAGCAACGGAGGGGTTCGGGTCAACCGAAGGGAAGATACTACGCTTACGAAGGCCGCCGAAGGGGGTAGCGTTCCAGGATACGATCACAGTCACGAATTAAAGCTGGAAGGTAACTTTGGTCGATGCTGAACTGGAATGAATGGTTCTCATTAAGATGGTCTGGAGTAATTTCAACAGTCGTTTCGATTTGGCCATGATTTACAACTTTGAGCTTTATATCGAGATAGGGCTCCAGGGGATCCAAGGTAACCGTTCCGTCTACTGCCTTGTACGCTTGCTCAAGTTCAGATCGGAACCTTTGGATTTCCCAAATGAAAACGTTGTATCCGGTCACGCTCACATAGGCCCCCACCGATCGGAACCGGGCAGTGATATCAAGGACATTCTCACTCCAGCCGTCGGGGGAATCTTCGAATGGCCGTCCAAGAATCCAGATCGCCAGGCCCCCAAGGGAAAGGTCAGGGGGACCGGGAGGGTCACATGGAAAGGAAGGAGGTTGGAGATCCATGCTCCTTACTCATCCAACAGCTGTTTCCTCGCCGAGGCCAGGATGTCATCGAGCGCCTTGTCCGAAGTCGCCTCGCAGTAGACCCGCAGCAGCGGCTCAGTCCCGGAGGCGCGCACCAGCAACCAGCTGCCATTCTCCAGATAACCCTTGTACCCATCCAGGCGAGACACTTCCTTCACTTTGATCCCGCCGAAAGAGTCGGGGGCATTCTCGCGGACACGGCGCAGGGCCTCCTCCTTCTTCTCGTTGGTGGTATGGAAGTCATCGCGGCGGAAGGTGTGGTAGCCCACCTTGTCCCACAGGCCTTTCACCAGCTCGCTCATCTTCTTGTCGCGCTGGACCATCATCTCGATCAACAGGAGGCCGCACAGAACCCCATCGCGTTCCGGAAGATGGCCCTTGATGCCATACCCGCCGCTCTCCTCACCCCCGATCAGGGAGTCATGAGTAATCATGTGCGCGCAGACATCCTTGAAGCCAACCGGGGTTTCAACAAAGGGGAGCCCATACTGACGGCAGAGGTGTTGGAGCATGATGCTGGAGGAACAGGCCGCGACCACATCGCCCTCCATCTTGCGGTCTTCATACAGGTGCTGCAAAAGAAGCGGAAAGACCTCCTGCGAACTGATATAACGGCCATTCTCATCGACCACGCCCAGGCGGTCGGCATCGCCATCAGTGGCAAGTCCCAGGGCGGCGCCACTCTCACGGACCACATCCACCAGCGCGCCCAGGTTCTTGGCGATCGGCTCCGGGTTGATCCCGCCGAAGGAGGGGTTGAACTCGGAACGGATCTCGATGACCTCGACTCCCATTCCGGACAGCAAGGATTTCAGGTAGCCCGCTCCGGCTCCATACATACAGTCCAGGGCGACCTTGAATTTGCCAGAACCGATCACCAGCGGATCCACTTGTTTGCGGACCTCAGCAAGATAATCGGCAGTGGCATCGATCTCGGTGATGGCACCGGAGGCGAGTGCCTTGTCCCAGTCCATGCGTTCCGGTTCGAAACCGGATTCCTCGAGTTCAGTGGCACAGGCTTGGACAGGACGGGTGATTTCAGGAGTGGCCGGGCCGCCATAAGGGCCTTTGATCTTGTAACCATTCCAGATGGGCGGATTGTGTGAGGCGGTCAGCATGGGGGAGTAAGGAGCCTTCTCCCGGCGTGCCACAAAGGAGGTGCAGGGGGTCGAACAAAACTGTTTGGAGAGCAGCACACGGATCCCCTGCGCGGCCAAGACACGCGCCACCTCGACACCAAACTCGCGAGAGAGGAAACGGCGGTCATAGCCCACCATCGCTGTGGGCGAGTTCTCCTTCTGAAGCGCCACCAATCCGGTCGCGGCAGCCGCCACAGCCACACGGTCAAAGGTGAAGTCCCGCGCGATCAACCCGCGCCAACCATCCGTCCCAAACTTGATCAGGCCCATTCGGATCATTACCCCTTTTTAGCTTTGTCGAAGTTCTCTATTTCGTTTAAGATGATGCCCGAAACAGAGGAGCAGCTCAACAGCATCCTCCTCTTTCAAGCTGTGAAACCCATCAGAAAAAGGAAGATCTCATGTCCATCATCGACCCCATCATTCAGGAATTCACTCAGGAATCCGCAAACACCCGTAAAGTTCTGGAAAGAATCCCTGAGGAAAAGTTCGGATGGAAACCGCATGAGCGCTCCATGAGTTTCGGGGAGCTCGCTTCACATCTGGCGGATTCATCCGATTGGATCCGTGACATCCTGGAAACCGATGAATTCAATGTCGACATGTCCAGTTTCAAACCCTTTCTCGCGGCGAACCAGGCCGAACTTCTGGACACATTCGACAATCATACCGCCGCTGCTGTTGAACTCATGAAAGGGCAACCGGATGAGAAGCTGATGCAGCCCTGGCGGCTGAAAATGGATGGAAACCTGATCTTCGAAATGCCCCGCGTCGCGGTACTCCGGAACATGATTCTCAACCACACCATTCACCATCGTGGGCAGCTGACAGTCTACCTGCGCTTGAATGACATCCCGGTTCCAGCGATTTATGGGCCCTCAGCTGATGAACAGGGGTGATTGAGGTACAGAAAGATGATCGGAGTGGCGAATTCATTCGCCTTGTGTCATTTCAAAAAATCAGTACAGACCACCCTGTCACATGGCGAATGAATTCGCTAATCCGATCAGGGAAGATCTCCAGCTGGAGGAATCCTTCATGCCCACTCTTTCCTTCTCTTTCATAAAAAAGCCACTTCTCATCGCCATGAGTATCTGCTTGGCCGCTCCACAAGGAACATACAGCCAGGCCCTTACAGGATTCCTAACCAAGGGAGGGGAGCCTTTGTATCCCATCGGATTCTATGAACTCCCCAGGGAAGACTCAGCCTTGCGCGAGATGGCAGCATCGGGGATCAACCTGATGCATTGCCACAGCCGCGAAGACCTGGACCGGACTGCTTCCGTGGGACTACTGGGTGTCTTTCCCCTGGCCCTCCAACAGGGTGATACCCGGGAACTCCGCGCCCTGGTGGAGAGTGTCAAAGATCACCCCGCACTTGCAATCTGGGAAGGTCCGGATGAGATTGTCTGGAACTTCACCGCTTTCAGCGGACTGCACCGGACCCAGGGGATCTATCCCACACCGGATGAATGGTGGCGCCAGACTTCCTTGGCACGGCACTATTCCGAGGAACAGGCTGCCAGAATAATCCCCGCTATCCATTCAGCCGTGAAAGCGATCCGTGATCTGGATTCAGAAAGGCGCCCCATCTGGATCAACGAGGCCAATGGCAGTGATGTCCGTTTCGTGCGTGAATACCTGGACTCCATCGATATCACTGGTTGCGACATCTATCCAGTCAAAAAAGAAGCCCGCCCGATTGAGCACATCGGTTTCAGCACAGAGAAATGGCGGAAGATAGGGCATGGGAAGCCGGTATGGATGGTGCTCCAGGCTTTTTCCTGGAATGAACTCGGTGATTACTACGGGCACACCGAGACAGCTTATCCCACTTTTGCAGAATCCCGGTTCATGGCTTACAGCGCAATTGTCAATGGCGCCTCGGGCATCCTTTATTGGGGCTCCAATTACTGTAAATCCCCCGAGTTCCGTCAGTCACTTTATGGGCTTACGAGTGAAATCGCCACTTTACAGCCTTTTCTTGCGGCACCCAGTGTTTACGGGGTTCAAGCCGAAGTCATCCGTTCGAAAGTTGAAGAGCGTGAGGGGGTCAAAGCTCAGGCCAAACTCAAGGGAGAGGATTGGCTGGTGATGGTGGTGAATGAAGACAATGAACGGCACATGGCGGTGGTGATCTCAGGTCTGGAAACCCTGGAGGGGAAAACTTTGAAACTCCTGTATGGTGAGGAGGAAGCCCATGTACGTCATGGTGAACTGGTTTTACGGCTTCAGCCTTACGAGGTGAAGGTTTTCGCCACAGGTTCCGGGTGGGAAAGTTCACGCCGGGGAGGGAGAAATTTCGGGGGATAGGCCCACCTCACCCCTGAATCCCCTCTCCCATACAAAACCTCACCCCTATATCCCCTCTCCCGCAGGGCGAGGGGACTTGAAGCTCCCCGTTCGCCCTGTGGGAGAAGGGGAGTGGTGAGGCAAGGTCGCACCTACTTTGCTTCGCTGATCTTCCTTTTGGAATGATACAAGGCCACATTGTCGATCGCCCAGAACCAGTTGTTATCCCCATCCAGGAGTGCCCACTTCAGTACCACCTTGGATTGAGGCGGTTGAGCGGGAAGTCTCACGCAAACCCGTTTATCCATCACATCCCTGCCTGTGTTGTCGTCCTCGGGTGACTTTGAATAGCGGAGTAAAACCTGGTCAGCACCTCCATTGATAGAGACCCGGAACTCCGCCCGCTGGGGACCTTCCTGGCGGTAATGGGAGTCAAAAACAATGATAGTCTCTCCGCCATCTGGCAGATCGATGGGGGGTGAAATGAGAATGCTGTTGAAAGACTCACCCTTTGCCGGGGGGGGATCCGTATCCGCCCACTCATCCGGGTCGGCAATGGCAATCACGCCTGAACCCTTCGTGAATCCACTCCTCCTCTGATCCTCCACGCAGGTCCAGAAGGCGGGAGTTGCAAAGGTCCAGCCACGCCATTCGGGGACTCCGGGAGAGGCTCCCATCCCGGAATTATCGATGGTCCATCCTGGCGGGGGGGTGTGGGACCAGCCTGAAACCGAAACACACTTGGTTTCGAACTCGGCCTTACTCAGGGAATCTCCAAGGCCATCGAATGATTCGGTGAAAAAAGGTAAACCTGAAATGAAATCAGCCGTGCAGGTCAGATCCTCGCAAATCAAATCCGGGGGAGTTCCCAGAAGACGCAAGGTATAAACAAAGGTTTGACTGATGCCAGGTGTACTCAGCTCGGGGTAATCATCGTAATGATTTTCTTCAATGGGAAGACTGGCAATCACCTCTCCATCACGCAGGAGCTCATATTTACCCCTCACAATCCCCTCCGCCGGGGTCCAGTCGAGATAGACATTCCTTTCCTGTTCCTTCACTTCACTGGAGAGGTTCCTCGGACAGCGCGGACAGGTGGGGGGAGCAGGAAAAACCTTGGGATCCAATCCGAAAACCTTCCCATCCAGATCCCAGTTGCACGGCACCTTTCCCGCAAGGAAGGTCAGTGCGGTGACACCCGCATCCACCAGCATGGGAGCGGGGGAGATTTCGCCCTTGAGGGAGTCCGGTCCACTCACGATCAGAAAGATGGTTTTTTCCTCGGGCGTGTTGCCGCCATGGCCTTTGTCAATCCCGCCATGGTCTGTGGTGATGAGGATGAGCCAGTTCTCATCTTGATAAGTGGGCCGTGCATGAAGGGCTTGCAGGATTTTTCCAATGGACTCATCGGTCTTCTCGATCTGACTCAGGTAGTCCTTCACCGCCGGGCCATAGGTGTATTTGTGGCCCGCTCCATCGACTTCATCAAAAGCGGCAAACAGTACATCCAGGTTGGGATTGCTCAAGGCTTCAGCTGCCAACTGGCCGACCTGCTCATCGTTACCATAGAGTTCCTCATCAGCCCCATCGATGATGGATTGATTGATCGGCTTCCAGTTGACCACTGAGACGATATAGACATCCGGGTGGACCTCGCGGAGACGCTGGAAGAAGACCGGGTACTGTTCCAGATTGGGGCTGGCGAAATCATTGTCGAAGACCTGGTGTTTATCGGCCCAGACACCCGTGAGCATGGAGGACCACCCCGGACCGCTGACAGTGATCTGCCCCTCTTTGATCTGGGCATCGTAGTTAACAGCACCAGTAGCGATAACACTGTCGATGTGGGGGGTGTGAGCGGCGATCAGTGCATCCGGGCGGCAGCCATCGATCCCGATGAAGAGAAGCTTGCGTGGAGCACCGGGGGAAGGTTTCCCTGGAACCCGTGCATCCGCGAGGATGAGGCTACTGGCTCCGGCTTGCGGAAGATTGTCGAGATCACCTGGGAATCCCCATCCCCCTGAACCGATAAAGATTGACAGGCAATAAAGCATGAGTGAAATGCCAGAGTGTTCCTTTGACATGGGGCCAACCTTTCAGAGAATCCAGATTCTCTCACTCCGCCCACGGTTTGAGAAGGAAGAAACACAAGGCGGCAATGACTGCTGACATGGGGACTGTAAAAATCCAGGCCCAGACAATGCGGGAGGCCACACCCCACTTGATGCCGGAAACTTTGTTAACAGCCCCGACGCCAATGATGGCCCCCGTGATGGTATGCGTGGTTGAAACGGGTATACCTGAATGGGTAGCCAGAAACAGGGTGAATGCGCCAGCTGTTTCGGCGCAGAAGCCACCCACCGGCTTGAGCTTGGTGATCTTCATGCCCATGGTTTTGACAATCCGCCAACCGCCCATCGCGGTTCCCAGGGCCATGGCTGCATGGCAGGAAAGGATGATCCAGAGTGTCTTTGGATTCGTGAGCGTCACCTGAACATCGGTTGAAAAGACCCCGCCAGCCACAAGAAGGGCAACAATGATCCCCATCGTCTTCTGGGCATCGTTGCCTCCATGACCGAGTGAGTAAAGCGCGGCGGAAATGAACTGACCACGCCGGAAAATCCAGTCCACATCCGCGGGACGCCAACGGCGGAAAATCCAGAAGACTACAAACATGTTGAAAAAGGCCACAACAAATCCAATCAAGGGAGCCAGGGGGATGAATTTCACTGTCGCCCAGACCTTGTCCCATTGAATGAGATCGATTCCCTGGTAGGCGATCCCGGCCCCCACTAATCCTCCGATGAGCGCATGGGATGAACTGGTGGGCAGCCCCCACCACCAGGTCAACAGATCCCAGACAATTGCCCCTATCAGCCCGGCCAGCACAACATACACAAAGGCATGGTCATCCGTCTTGATATGAACAATCTTGGAGATGGTGTCAGCGACTTTAGCGGGGAACACAAACATGGCGGCAAAGTTAAAGAAGGCCGCCCAGAGCACCGCCCAGTGCGGGGAAAGAACCCGCGTGGAAACGATTGTGGCGATCGAGTTCGCGGCATCATGAAAACCATTGATGATATCAAAGATCAGAGCCACTACGATGGTTCCGATGATGAGAAGCCAGAGGGGATCCATGGATCAGGTTGATTCGATGACGACTTTCTCAAGGATGTTGGCCACATCATCACAACGGTCTGTGGCTTTTTCGAGGCGCTCGTAGATTTCCTTCCACTTGATGACATGGATCGGGCGGTCTTCTTCCTTGAAGAGACGTGCGATCGCGGTCTTGAGGAGGGTATCAGCACGGTCCTCGAGATTGTGAATGGCGATACAATGCTCGCGGATAGCCGGGGCATTTTTGATATTACGTAATCCAGCCAGGGCCTGGCTGATGTGGGTGGAGGCCTCCACGAGGATGCCGGCCAGCTCCCGCGCATCGCCACGGAAGACCTTGATTTCATAAAGCAGCAGCCGCGAGGTGGCGGCAAAGATAAAATCGATGATGTCATCCATCCGCTTGATGATCAGCAGGATATCGGAGCGTTCCAGCGGGGTGATGAAGGTTTTGTGCAGGGCTTCGGTACACTCATGGGTGATTTTATCCGCTTCGAGTTCGATCTCTTTGATGCGCGCGGCATGGGATTCGAAGTTTTCTGTTTCGGAAGACATCGCCTGGAGTTCACGGCAGACAATGTTGGTGCATTCGCTGTGTTTCTCAAAGAAATCGAAGAAGTCTGTGGTCTTCGGGAGAAAGCGCCGGAACATACACTGGCCCACCTAATCAGAACATGACAGCCTGCTCAAGGCATGGCCCTGAGCCCAATAACATCCACTAATATCATCGTCATGATTGTTAGGACACTGTTAAGGTGGATCTGATCTTCAATGGGGTGCCAAGGATAATAACTTGATGTAGGGACTGATATCAAAGGGACAAAAGGGACTTAACGACCAAAAGATTCTGGCAGGATGAGGCGGTCATGAACGGCCAGTGCTTTTGTCGCGTTGTTTATCGCGTTCGACAAGGCGGGCACGGGTCATGCGCTCACGCAGACCGCCTTTTTCGAGAAAGTCGCGCTCGAGACGGCGCAGTTGCTGATCGAGCAGGTAGCTTGTCAGTTTGATCAGGCCGATGATCACATTGGCGCAGATGGCGGGATCAGGATTCTCAATACCTTTGCGGAAGGTTTCGTAGTTGGCACCGGGTGTACGGTTGAGCTGGCGCAGTCGCGCGGTATATGGATGGTCATGGTTCCATTCCTCGATGTTACGGACGCGCAGGAAGTCACGGTAGTCGGCGAGTAGTTCCTCGAGACTTGCGCGGGCGACGTTGGTGAGTTTGATTTCGGTTTCTGTGGAGGTGCCGGAAGCCATGCTGCCTTCGATGATGTTCTGTTTGCCGGAACGCGCTGCCTGGATCATCTGGTCGCGGGTACGGTCCCGACGGTCAATGAACCGGTCGCAGAACCGGACGGTAGCGTCATAGACAATCTCCGCTTTCTGATAGGAAAGGAGACCTGCATAGCCGCCGTGGGGCAGTATAAAGCCTTCAGGCATGGGATGCTCCTTCCAAGGGACCCATGAAATCGGATAGAAGAGACTGAAACCTCCGAGAACTCCTTATGTCCCTTATGTCCTTTTGGTCATTTTCTCTCATTGTTCCTGCTCCCCTGCTCAAGACTACTGAAAAAAGCAAGAACAGGAATAGGAGTTGTTCCACATAACACACCAGTGTAGCAGGGGGGAAACCGCAATCAACACGGAATTCCTACACCCTTAGGGTGAACTCGGGACACTTTTCCCCCCAATTCCATCCTTGCCCATCCTCCCCAAATCCCGCACCATATCCCCATCCCGCCGATGCCTGTGGAGCCTACGGGTACGGCCCCAAAGGAGACTGTCCATGCGATTCGTTCACGTTTTCATACTTCTTGCTTTACTTCCTTGCCTTGTTTGCGCCCAAACCCAGTGGCCTGGTCCGGTGGAGAACGGCTACCTCCTCCCCAATGGCTGGCGTATCACCCCCATCGGGAAAGCGGTTCCCACCCATGACCTGATCCTCAACCTGCAGCCCTCCCCCGATGGCAAGGTCATGGTGGCCCTCACCTGCGGATTCAATCCCCATGAACTGGTGGTCATCAACACCCAG
>CAYZUX010000164.1:0-14224 GCA_964481775.1 uncultured bacterium
CCGGATTACAATCAGGAAAACCAGGCGTGTCGGCCATTTCGAAGACCGGACTCCATGCGCTCTCTTCCTTCCTCTTCCGGGCTCCCTGGATCAACACATCATCCGCGCTTCTTTCCCCCGAACCATAGAACCAGCAAGCCAACAGGCTCCCATCGGGGCATTCCACCAGGCTGCTTCCATGGCAGTGTTTCGATTGCTCCGGAAAGATCAGTTCTCCCTTTGGGGCATTCTCTCCGCTCCATGATCCGGAACCAGAAACCATCAGGATCAGGCAGGCAATCTGGTACAGACTCTTTTTGCCGAATTGGACCAGGCGGGAGACTGGGATTCCTTCACTCCGCGGTTTTTCTGTCCGTTGAAACCATTGCATGTTGGTTCTCCGATCTATCTGTGGAATGTAGCGCAGTCCCGGAATCCTATGGTCATTGGTTATATGTCGCAACCATTATTTTCAGATGAAGAACCCCTAAAACTCTTTATCCTCCATCATCATTCGTGCGGCTTTACGGCCGATCTCCACTGCGAAGTTGGTGCCACGGTCCCAGGGGTAAACATGGCTCATGCTGGCCCAGAAAAGCCCGGGTATTGGAGTTTTAATGCTGGGGATGTTCTTCGAGTGATTCCGGAATGGGATTGGTTGGGCATAAGGAGCACGGAACAGCCAGGAATCCTTGACCCAACCGGGGGAGAAATCGGGATTGATCTTCTGGAGTGCAGGTAAAAACACTCTTTGGAGTTCTTCCTTGTTCATTGACATGTAGCGGTGGTCCTCAGCCACATAGTCGCCGCAATAAACCAGGTGGTCGCCCCCGAAGTGTTCGGGAGGAATAAAACAGGTGTGCTCCACCAGGCAAAGAAATGGGAAACCAGCCTTTTTGGGCAGGTTGTACCAGTAAATTCCGGGGCCAAGGGGACGGTCCAGGGCGACAGTCAGAACCACCGCTGCCAGAGACTTGAGGTTCTGAACTCCCTTCAGATAGTCTCCCGGAAGCTCCGGTGCGATGTGAGCCAGGATGGCGGGCGAACTGGTTGAAAGAACACGGTCGAACACTTCGGTTGTCCCATCGCTTTCGACTTTGACTTTCCGGTCTCCGGTGGGATGGAGTCGGTCCACCGCCTTCTCCAGTTGGATCTGTCCCCCCAGTTTCCTGATCCGTTCGGCCAGAATGTCAAAGTAAGCCTGGATACCCCCCTCGAAGGTCCCCAGGCAACGGGTACGCGCATGGATGCGTGCCCAGAACCAGGCCATGTTGACCTCACGGTAATACTCGCTTCCGAACTTCCCTTCGAGCATCGGTTCCCAGAGCACTTCATAGGCCCTCTTTCCAAGCGCCTTGAGCAGCCAGTCATGGGCGGCATGTTTCTCGAATCCTTGCCAGTTGCGGCTGAAACGGAGGTAAGCTCCGGCGAAACCGAAACGCAGGCGGTCAATGAAGGGAACGCCGGGGAACTTAAGGACAGCGACGGGGCTGTCGAAGGGATAGAACTTGCCTTCGTGGTACAAAGCGGTAACCGGCTGAGGGAAAAGGATCCTGTCCCGGATACCCAGGTCATCGGCGAGTCGAAGAATCTCGCTGTCGGACTGGAACCAGTGGTGATAGTACCTTTCGACCGACCATTCCCAATGGGGTGCCTTGAATCCGCTGGCCAGTCCTCCCACCTGATTGGAAGATTCGTAACAGACCACCTCGTGGCCCGCGCGCAGGAAATCGAACGCTGCGGCTAGCCCTGCCGGCCCGGCGCCGATGATAGCGATTTTCATGGCAATACCCCCATTTCTATTTCACTCACCCTTGTCATTCCCGTGCAGACGGGAATCCAGCGGTTAACGGATCGGAGCAGCGAATTCATTCGCATTGGGACACGAAAGCGTGAAATGGTTCCTAGAGGTAACACAATGCGAATGAATTCGCCACTGTCTCGAAAATAGAACGCCAGTGAGTATAGAACCCGTCAGAAACCGCTCATTCTGCTCGCCCACGAGTTGTACTCGTGGGCGGAACCCTTCTGGCGAAGTTGCACTTCGCCGGGGGTCGTGACAGCTTTGAGCCACGTGGGAGTACAACTCCCACAGAAGGTTTCGGCACCGGAGTTTAACTCCGGTGCCAGCTGATTGGGCTCATTTTCATGCTTTGTGGGTGTCGTGAAGCGACATGATTACCACGGCCGGGAGCCAGCCTTGGGTTTTCTCTCACCGGTCTTGCTATATGATACTCTTAGTTCACCTCAATGGAGTATTTCCCAGTGTTGCCGGATGACCTTGCTCAGAGACTGAAGCGTCTCAACCGTTCCCTCCCAGCCGGAGTCATGACCGGCGCCGACCTGCTGCGTCAACAGCCCGCTGAACGGGAGTACCCTGACATCGGACGGTTTGTTCCCGGTGAGGTCCGTAAAGTGGGCGAGGAGACCTGCTTTGTCAGCGAGGAATGGTTTCCCTTCGACCAGACCTCCGGGACCTATCCGCTCGCCAACCTTCGTAACGTCGATGCTTCGGCGCTCATTCAGCTTTTCGGTCTGGAACCGGGAGAGAACGGAGGAAACCGGATCCTGTTCCTCGACACCGAGACGACTGGCCTTGCGGGTGGGACCGGAACCTACGCCTTCCTGGTCGGAGTGGGAAGCCTGGAGGAGGAGGGCTTCAAGGTCGTCCAGTATTTCATGCGTGACTATGATGAAGAACCCGCACAGATGACCCTGCTGGCAGAGGATCTGAAAAGCGTGGCGCTGCTGGTCACCTACAACGGCGCGACTTTTGACATGCCGCTCCTCAAGACCCGCTTTGTCTTCAACCGGGTTCGTTTCAACCTCCAACGCATCCCTCATCTGGACCTGCTTCCCGTGGCGCGCCGTCTGTGGAAACGGGCCCATGGCGCCGCGAACCTCTCCCATCTCGAAGCCAGGGTGCTGGGCAGCGAAAGGGAAGGAGATGTGCCTGGGTCTCTGATCCCCACCCTCTACTTCCATTTCCTGCGTGGGGCCTCACCGCGCACCCTTGCTCCCGTGTTCTATCACAACCGTATGGACATTGTGGCGCTGGCGGCCCTGACCGAATGTGCCTGGCGGTGCCATACCCAGCCCGAAGCGATTGAGAGCTTGTGGGAGCGACTGGGGGTGGCGCGTTCCCTGGTGAATGCGGGTCAGGAGGAGGTGGCCATGCGGATCCTCGAACCGGTCCTCTTCGCGGATTGCGGCGGCTACGACTGGCACTCCTGTTCACGTTTCCTCGCGGCTCTTTACAAACGGTCACGACAATACGAGCAGGCCAGCACCCTGTGGTGGCGGATCTATCAGAGCCAGGTTTTCGATCCGGAGGTCATGATCGATCTCGCCAAATACCTGGAGCATATCGAGAAGGACATTGCCAAGGCACGCGAACTGGTTTGTGAGATCTTCCAACGCTATGACACCTCCCCCGAGCCGGAGAGCGGAGAGGAGGATTCCGGGGCCGACTCCGAAGAGGATCTCCATTACGATTACTCCGAGTGGAAACTGGTTCGCCGTGGAGGTCTCCCGGTCCGGCGAATTGATCAGGATGATGAGGAGGAGCGTGAGGAAACCCAGGCTTTTTCACCCCCTCGATGGTCCGAGCGCATGGCGCGGGAGCTCAACCACAGGCTGCGCCGCCTGAACCGGAAACTCGCGGGGCAGTGAAGCCGCATTTCATTACTTTCCTTTTGAGAGGATATTCTCGGATTGAAAATCAATATTGCAGGGGTGGCATGTATCTGTCTGATGCCATGAGGTGGCCAGTGGTTGGATTTCCTCCGTGTCTCTCCAACTGTGGAGATCCCTCTGTGCCATCTACAAAGAAACTCTCATGATTCCACTCGTTATCACTCCCGAAGAGCCACGAACAGAGCAGGTCTCCATTGGGAGCCTCTACAGGCAAAGCCCGGCAGGTTATTCGATAGGTCACACCATCCTTCTCCCAGCCTTTAATGCCATCAAAAAAGATCTACTCGGTGATTCCAAGGACAACTCCACTCTGATTGCCCGGTGATTGGTCGAATGAATCAGTGGTTGAGAATCCAGAACACTTTACCACAGTGCAAAATAGGGTGGACAGAACCAAAGCGTTTGGGTGTATCATCGGATGGTCGTATTCATAAACGTTGTGAGGCGAACCATGAGATCCCTGCTTCTTGCCTTGGTTATCGTTCTTACATTTCCACAAATGAGCCTTTCCCAGCAGCCTCCGGCTGATGCCTGGAGATTCGATATCAACGAGGATGGGCAAATCGGTGCGGTTGACCTCCTCTACTTCCTGAGTCTCTGGGGCCAATCGGGTATCGCTACTCCGACACCCTTTGTATGCCCATCATCTACCCCCACGATCACGCAGGCCACCCCCACTTTCACGGTTACCCCGACCATGACCGAAACCCTGACCAATACAGAAACCTTGACCGAAACTCCCACACCATCAGAAACCGCCATTCCGACCGTCTCTCCGACCGAAGAGCCTACTCTCACGTCAACAGAGGTTTTTTCGGATACTCCAACCGAAACTGCCACACCTTCTGAGACGACCAGCCCGACTCTTTCCCCCACAGAGGAACTCACCTTCACTCCATCCGTAACACCGACTGAGGTTCTTCAGGATACCTTGACCGAAACTCCCACACCATCAGAAACCGCCATTCCAACCGTCTCTCCGACCGAAGAGCCTACTCTCACGTCAACAGAGGTTTTTTCGGATACTCCAACCGAAACTGCCACACCTTCTGAGACGACCAGTCCGACTCTTTCCCCCACAGAGGAACTCACCTTCACTCCATCTGTAACACCGACTGAAGTTCTCCAGGACACCTTCACCGAAACCCCCACCACAACTGAATCTGAGACAGGAACTGCGACCGAATCTCCAACGGAAACTGACACAGCGACTGTCACCATGACCGAATCTCCAACAGAATCTGGAACCATGACAGTCACTGCGACCGAAACCCAGACCTCTGCAGATACCCCAGTCCCAACTGAGACAGCCACCGAAGCCCCCACACTTGCACCCACCTTCGAGGTGATCACCATTCCCCTCCCCAATCTCCCCGCTGGAGCTCATCCCCTTCGCCTGGTGCGTATCCCCGCCGGATCGTTTCTCATGGGAAATACAGGCGGCCGGGACAGCAGCTATACCTGGGAACTCCCACGTCATGAGGTTACTTTCGAGACGGATTTCTACCTTGGGGAGACCGAGGTGACACAAGCCCAGTGGCAAGCGGTGATGGGCAGCAATCCAGCCTCTTTCAGGAGCAATATCAACAACCCGGTGGAGGGAGTGAATTGGAATGATTGTCAGGCATTTCTTGCGGCGATCAATGTCCTGCCCGGTATCAGTGGCCTGCGCCTTCCCGCTGAAGCAGAATGGGAGTGTGGGGCCCGTGGTCCTGAGTGGAATCCAAACCGGTATGAAGTGTTTTCATTTGGCGATGATCTTGCAGTCACCAACCTGAATACATGTGATCTGAGTGCCCTGTTCGATCAGTACATGTGGTATTGTGGAAATTCACAAACGATGACCCATCCTGTCGCCAGCAAGCTTCCGAATCTTTATGGTCTCTATGATATGCATGGCAATGTGTGGGAATGGTGTCAGGACCGGTGGCATGACAATTACAACGACGCGCCAACGGATGGGAGTGTCTGGGAAACCGGTGATTCCACCTCCAAGGTATACCGTGGTGGTTCCTGGCAGAATTTTGCCAAATCAAGCCGTACCTCTTATCGGACCAAGAGCATTCCTGGACATGGCTACAGTTATCTCGGTCTACGTCTCGCCAAGTCGCTGTGACCTGAGGACACAAGTAGGGTATTTTTCAGGGGAAGTGGAAAGATTCTGAACCCGCGGGCAATGCAGTCAGATCGGACCGTACCGAATGATCATGCTGCTCTCCCGATCTTGAATCGTCACACGGAAATGATGCAATTCCACTCCGGTGCATTCCACATCCTCCGTCGTGCCCTCACAAGTCACCCGGTAACGTTTTGTGTCATCCACTCCTTGTAAGTTCACCTCTGCCTCCGGATAAGGAGCATCCTTACGGCGGAAAAGCAATGCGAACCCACTGTTCAAATCGGGACGGTGGAACTGGTACCCATACCAGACACTTTCATCGGCGATGTGCGGGAAGAGGGGGTAGAAGTCGCCCAGCATGAAAGGGCGCAGTTCTTTATAGAGGGTCACGGATTTCCGTACACCCTCCTCATTTTCCGGTGAGTAAGCATTCACACAAAGGATGTTGCCGGTGGTCATGCCGCTACGGAACAGATAAGAGGGTTCGAGTCCGAATACGCCGCACCCATGCAACGGAACCCAACGGAAAAGTCCCCCATTTTGTAGTTGGTCCGCCATGGGGCCGGGTCCAAAGCACTGACGGTCACTATGCCATAAAGGAAGCCCATACCGCATGGTCTCGAAATCGATGCGGCGTCCGCCGCTTGCACAGATATCCACCATCAGTCCGGGATGACGCCGCATCAGTTCATCCCACATGGCGTAGAGACCTTCCACATGGCGGATCTCGGTGATCCCCTCGCGCTCAGCCGCATCGTTCCCACGCCAATATTCAAGGGGACGCATATTGAAATCCCAACGCAGCCAGCTCAAACCGGCTTCTGTGATTTGAACGTCGATATAATCCGTCAACCACGCGCGTGCTTCAGGGAGATCAAGACGGAAAAGGGACTGTTTGCCTCGCTTGATCAGCCATTCGGGATGCAGTTGTTCGATGCGGGTACCCGGTGCAACACGTTCCGGTTCGAACCAGAGCAAATACTCCAGTCCAGCGGCACGAGCCGCTTCTCCAATCGGTCCCAGGCCGCGTGGATACTTGGCGGGATCAGGCTCCCAGGTGCCGGTTCCATCGGGAAAACCGATGGGATACCACTGCTGTGGGTCCATGTCCGACCAAAAGACCTCGATGCCACGTTCGGCTAATGGTTTCATCACCCGAATGTGTGGTTCCTCATAGGAGCCATCCGGGGCGGTTTCGGTTACCGACCCACAGATAGGTGCCAGGACAAGCTCCCCATTCCTGCGCAGCAGGTTATGCTCCAGCATCCATTGACGGAATAGGTTGTAGGCGCGGAATTCATCCTTACCTTGCCAGAATTGCAGTAGGATGCGAGGAGTGCGGATCGATTCTCCCGGGTGAAGCCGTAAGCGGGTGAGTTGCTGGCCTGCGCGGATTCCAAGTCTCTGATCCTCTTTACATTCAAAGGTGGCCTCCCATTGACCCGCCCATCCGATGGCCATCACCACTCCCCCTCCAGCCCATTGCAGGTTGAAAAAGGGCATCTGCTCATCGGAGGAACGGCCTCCGTTGGGAGAGATCGTCAGAGACTTATTATTTTGTGGTTCCAGTTTGTCGGCCAGCGGCATGAAGGTCCGCTCCGAGTTCCAGTCCCCCAGCATGTGATGGACTGTGCATGGCCACCCGGGAAGGTCCATCAGGCAGTCCAACGGCAGGATCTTTTCGAGTATCGGGGAATCCACCTCTCCCGTGTTTGTGACCTGCAGGAGTAATTCGACAGCGGCATGGGAACGATAGAATATTCCTGTGTAGGCGCACTTAAGTCCTGTCTTTGGATCTTCCAGAATCAGCTTCTTTTTGACTTTCTTTAGCTCTGAGTCCTCTTCCGTAACAGAGACACTCCAGGTACTCATGAATTGGCTTAAGGCTGTTCCATCACAGATATATGAAAACGCCCGGGAAGAGGAGGCTGGAATGGCAAAGTACTGACTTATCCAATGGTCAGCGGCTTTGACCTCTTCGTGGGTAGCGGTAATGCCAAAACCATTTGAGGGATTCAGGAGAGACATCACCAATGCTCCCCAAAACATGAATAAATGTGCCAGACTTGTAGTGGAAGCTTCTCCGGATGTTGCCATGATGCGCTCCTTACCCAAAAGCAGTGATTGAAAGCATCGCCAGGAATTCCTGGATCGGCATAACTGGTCATTCTATGGTTCACTGGAAATCAATTCACGGCTTACCCGTACCACTTCCTCCGCCAGTTCTCGAGTGATCCCCGGCAATAAACAGAGATCCTCCGGTGTGGTATCCGCGATCTTCTCCACCGATCCGAAACGGATCAGGAGTTTTTCCAGCCGTGAGGGTCCGATTCCCGGAATTGCAGCCAATGCCGAGGTCTTCCGGTCCGCAGCTTTCCGTTTACGGTGAAACCCGACTGCAAACCGGTGCGACTCATCGCGTACTTTCTGCAGTAATTGCAACCCTGGATTTCTATCATCCAGGCATGCCGGTTCCTTCCGTCCCACCAGATAGATCTCCTCCTCGCGCTTGGCCAGGCTGACCATCTGCTGTGCGAGCAGCCGCGATTGCAAAGGCTCCTCATGCCGCATAGCAACCGCCTCAAGCGCCTGCCGGGCGAAATCAAGTTGGACAGGGCCGCCATCGATGAGCACCAGGTCCGGAGGCGCACCGAAGGATTCATCCTCCTTGTGTGAGAAACGCCGTGTGATGACCTCCTCCATCGAACGGAAGTCATCACCACCCGTTGCGGTCTTGATCTTGAACTTGCGGTAATCGGATTTTTTAGGTATTCCGTTTTCAAAGACCACCATGGAAGCGACCGGTTCCTCACCCCGGTGGTGAGAGATGTCATACCCCTCGATCCTTACCGGGAGGGGTGAGAGACCCAGATCCACACCCAGGCGCAAAACTCCCTCATCAATCTTGCGTTTACCTCCATGAGACTTGCGGTAACGTTCCGCCGCATAGAACTCGGCGTTCTTCACCGCGAGATCAAGGAGTCTGACTCGAGGTCCACGATGGGGCTTGCGGACTTCCACCTTCTTTGCAATGAGTGAGGTCAACCAGGATTCCAATGTTTCCGCGGAGGAGGGAAGCACCGAACAAAGCAACCGCCGGGGAATCTCCGGCGCCGATTCATAATGCTGGGTTATAAAGGCTGCGAGTATTTCGGACATTTCGGTTTCAGCTTCGGCATCCAGGAAATAGTGCTCACTTCCACGGATGCTCCCTCGGCGGCGCCGGATGCACACCACACAAGTGACATCACCCACCTGTGCGCAGGTCAGGTAATCCTCGGAATCCTCCTCGATCAGCGAAACAGTTTGCCGTTCACTGAAGGTTTCGAGAGCCTTGAGGGCATCCCGGTAGATGGCCGCCTTTTCGAAAGAGAGTTCCTCAGCCGATTCCTGCATCCTGCGTTCCAGCTCCCGGCTGATTCCCTTGTGTTCTCCATTCAGGAATTTCAGCACCTTGAGTGACATCTCACGGTACTCTTGTTCACTGCAAATCGACTCAACACAGGGTGCCAGGCACCGGTGCATTTCGAACTCCAGGCAGGGACGGTCGAGAACGAGCTGTTCAGAGGGGATCTTGCAGGTGCGAATGGGGAGAACCTCCTGGAGATTCCTGAAGAGGATCCGTGCCTCCCGAACATGGGGGAAGGGACCAAAATATCGGGGTGCCGCTCCAGTCCGGCTGCGTTTGAACTCTCCTTTTTTGGGGAGGGTCCGGGTCAGGAAGAGACGTGGGAACTTCTCGTTGAGAGTGAGCTTCAAATAGGGGTAACGCTTGTCATCCTTGAGTTGAACGTTGTACTTGGGGAGGTTCTCCTTGACCAATGAGATTTCCAGCAGCAGTGCCTCCAACTCGTTCTTGGTGACAATGAAATCGATGCTGGCTACCTGTTGATAAAGCTGCCGGGGAGCATGACCATTGCTGAAGTGGGATTTCAGGCGGCTTTGGATATTGACCGCTTTCCCGATGTACAGAATCGTTCCCAGAGCGTCCTTCATCAGGTACACACCTGGTTCTTCCGGAAATTGGTTCAGCTCTTCAGTCTGGATCATCTCTCAATGGATTGTGTGGGGATTATACCCTCTTAGAGAAGGTGACACATGGGTGTACGATAGGTTTTTCTGATCCTTTGGCGCTGCTTAAAGTCTACCCCAACCTTCTGGGAGGAGCATCAGAGATGAAATCGCTCTGGAAGTTTTTTATCGTTTTCCTGGTCTGTTATTCTATGTTGTTCGCACTTAATGCGGAGGTTCCGCCTGTGGAGATCAAAGGTGTTACCAGCCTTCCTCTGCTGCTCGAAAAGGAGGGTGCCCAGTTCCAGGTGGTCCGGATATCGGCCACCCACACAGGGGGGGAGATTGGTGCGGTTCTGTCCGCTCCTGGTGCGGAATCGCTGAAGGTGGCCATTAAGGAGGGAGATCAATCCTTTGATCTGAATGTCCCCGCTGTTGAGCAGGACAAGGAGATCGAGGTTTCACTCCAGGTTGAGGGACAACCCGCTGTAATTACAAAGGTGGTACTCAACCCGGTTCGTAAGTGGACTGTCTATCTCATGCCGCATTCCCATGTGGATATCGGGTACACCAAGGTCCAGACCGAGGTCGAGCAAGACCAGGTTCGGTTCCTGGAGGAATCTATCCAAGCCGCGCGGAAGACCGAATCCTACCCGGCTGGTTCCCAGTTCAAATGGAACTCGGAAGTCCTCTGGGCGGTGGACAGCCTCCTGAGAACAGCCCCTGAGCCTAAGAAAAGGGAGTTTATTCAGGCGGTCAGGAAGGGCTGGATTGAGCTGAATGCACTGTATGGCAATGAGCTTACCGCCCTTTGCCGTCCCGAAGAACTGGTGCGTCTTCTGGACCTGGCCTGCAAGTTGCGCCGTGATTTCCAGGTCCCTGTCGAAACTGCCATGATCAGCGATGTTCCCGGTTATACCTGGGGCATGGTCCCGGTCCTTGCGGGAAGCGGTGTGAAGTATTTCTCGATTGGTCCCAACCTCGGCGACCGGATCGGACTGACCCTGTCTGAATGGGCGGATCGTCCTTTCTACTGGGTTTCGCCTTCAGGTGATACCAAGGTTCTGGTGTGGGTGCATGGGCAAGGCTATTCCTGGTTCCACCGGGGACCGCTCCGTGATGGGGAGCGTGTCCTCGAATACCTCCAACGCCTCGAAAATGCGAAGTTCCCCTATGACATTATTGGTCTGCGTTACAATGTGGGCGGCGACAATGGTCCTCCCGACTTCGAACTCAGTGATTTCGTCAAGGACTGGAACAGCCGTTATGTCTACCCGAAGGTCCTGATCTCCACCGCCAGGGGAATGTTCCGTGACTTCGAGCACCGTTATGCCAGTGAGATTCCCGCGCGCAGTGGGGATTTCACCCCCTATTGGGAGGATGGCGCGGCCTCCTCGGCATTGGAAACTGCCCAGAACCGGGCTGCCGCGGAGCGTCTCAATCAAGCCGAGGCACTGTGGTCCATGCTCGATCCGAAGAGCTACCCCGCCAGGGAATTCCGCGAGGCCTGGCGTAATGCCATCCTCTACGATGAACACACCTGGGGCGCCCACAACAGCATCAGCGAACCCGACAGCGATTTCGTGAAGGCCCAATGGCAAATCAAACAAGCCTTTGCTGTGGATGCTTTGAAACAGTCCGGTGATCTGCTTGCGAAGGCCCTCTCGGCATATCCAACCCCTTCCGGACCTGCTGAGGCAATCATGGTTTTCAATACCTCCTCTTGGACACGCAGCGAGGTGGTCCTGTTACCGGCTGGTCTGACTTTGGTGGGGGAAAGGGTGACTGACTCGAAAGGAAATCAGGTGCCCTCTCAGCGTCTTGCCAGTGGGGAGCTCGCCTTTCTGGTTAAGGACATTGCTCCTTTCAGCTCGGTACGGTTTCACTTCAATCCGGGACCTGCGCAACCTGTAGGTTCGGCAAAGGCGGAGGGAAATACTCTTTCGAATGAGACACTCACCCTGACTCTTAACGAACAGACTGGATCCATCGCCAGCCTCAAGATGGCCGGGCTGGATGCGGACTTTGTCGATAGCGCCAATGGGCTGGGTCTGAATGACTATTTCTATGTTCCCGGCAAAGATCCCGCTGGAGCCCAACGTAGCGGCATCACCAGGATCTCCGTTGCTGATACCGGTCCACTGGTGGCTTCACTATTGGTGGAATCCGAAGCTCCTGGCTGCCGAAAGCTGACCCGAAGGGTGATCATCTCCAGTGGAGTGGACCGTGTTGACCTCATCAACCTGGTGGATAAGGAAAAAGTCCGCGAAAAGGAAGGGGTCCACTTCGCCTTCCCATTCAATGTCCCACAGGGAGTGATGCGCATGGACATACCCTGGGCGGTGGTTCGTCCCGAAGCCGATCAGCTGCCCGGCGCCTGCAAGAACTGGTTCACAATTCAGCGCTGGGTGGATGTTTCGAACCAGGATTACGGAGTCACCTGGGCCACTGTCGATGCACCCTTGGTCGAGGTTGGCGCGATCACCGCGGAGACTCCCTGGATGAAGAGCATCGCCCCCTCACAAACCCTCTATTCCTATGTGATGAACAACTACTGGCACACCAACTACAAGGCTGATCAGGAGGGACCCACACCATTCAGTTATTCCCTCTATCCTCATCGCTGGTTTAGCTCTACCGAAGCCACACGGCGCGGCATTGAAGCCAGCCAGCGTCTGGTCGTATTACCAGTCATGAAAAATGCGAAGGAGGTTCCCAGTCTGTTGTCGCTGGATGAATCCGGAGCGATCGTGTCATCGTTAAGACCCACCGATGATGGAAAAGAACTCACCGTTCGCCTCTTTGGCGCTTCAGGGAAACCTGAACAGGTGACTCCCAAGTGGAGAAAAGGGTGGCATCCCTCGATGATGCTGAGTGACCTCACCGGCGCCCGTGGCAGCCTGCTCTCGGAGAATATCTCTGTTCCTCCCTATGGCATGGTGACTGTTAACACGAGCCTTCCACCGAAGGGAGGACGGAAGTGATGACCTCCCGCGAACGAGTTCAAGCGGCTTTGAACCATCGTGAAAGCGACCGGGTTCCAATCGACCTTTCCGGGCACCGTTCATCCGGTATCGCGGCCATGGCCTATGTCCAGCTCCGCAGACACCTTGGCCTGCCTCCCAAGGTCCCACGTGTCTATGACCCCATCCAGCAGTTGGCGATTGTCGATCAGGATGTTCTCGATCTCTTCGGAGTGGACACTATCGAACTGGGACGCGCTTTCGCGCTTGAGGATAAGGACTGGGGGGATTGGATCCTCCCCGATGGAACTCCCTGCCAGATGCCCATCTGGGCGCTGCCTGAACGCGAAAAGGGACGCTGGGTGATGCGTTCCCGGACCGGCAGAGTCATCGCCCAGATGCCCGATGGTGCCATCTACTTCGAACAGACTCATTATCCCTTCTATGAACAGGATGACCTCGATGCCATCCCCGAGGCCATGCAGGAGTGTATGTGGACCGCTATCGGTTCGCCCCCTGGCCCGTTGGTGTCGGGGCCTGAGGGACTGGGCCTGTTTGAAGCGGGAGCGCGCCATCTGCGGGATACCACAGACAAGGCGATCATTGGGCTCTTTGGTGGAAACCTGCTCGAGTGTGGGCAGTTCTTTTACCGCAACGATGGATTTCTGATGAAACTTGCGGAAAATCCTCGACGGGTCCATGAGTTCCTGGAGAAGTTGGTGGATATTCATCTCGCCAACCTGGAGCGTTTCCTCAAAACGGTAGGGAAGTATATTGACGTAATCCTCTTTGGCGATGATCTGGGGATGCAGTCCGGTCCTCAGGTCTCGCCAAGGATGTACCGGGAATTTTTCAAGCCTCATCACAAGCGCATGTGGACACGTGCCAGGGAGCTAGCGGATGTGAAGGTGATGTTGCACTGCTGCGGTGGGATCTATGAACTCCTTCCAGACCTCATCGATGCCGGGTTGGACGCCATAAACCCGGTCCAGATCAGCTGTTGCGGGATGGATTCCTCCCGGCTCAAGACGGAATTCGGGGACCGGATGGTGTTCTGGGGGGGCGGATGTGACACTCAACAGGTTCTATTGAATGGAACCCCCGATGAGGTCCGTCGTCATGTTCGTGAACAGGTGAGGATCCTCTCTCCAGGCGGTGGTTTTGTCTTCCAGCAGGTTCACAATATCCTCGCCTCGGTGCCTCCGGAGAATGTGGTAGCGATGTATGAGGCGGTGCTTGACTGACTATGGTCCTGTCTTTTTTCGACCAAGCCATTCTCGTCCTCTACCTCGCGGTGGTGGTCGGTATCGGTTTCGTGGCCAAACGCCGTGCGGCGAAGGGGCTGGAATCCTACTTCGTCGGTAACCGTACTCTCCCCTGGTTGATGCTGGCCTTGTCCGGCTCCCCCTCTGATTTGGACAACAGCGGCACCATTACGGTTGTCTCGATCCTGTGC
>CAYZUX010000165.1:0-14189 GCA_964481775.1 uncultured bacterium
CACCAACCAGTCAAAAGAGTAGCCAAGGGCTTCAAAGGTCTTCCGGTAAGGAGCTTCCGGATCGGAAGACATGTAATGCAACGCCACATTATCCAGCTGCCAACCCTCCCCCCAGGAAAGCCTGAAGGCGGCTCCGGAGGTCCCCATGGCATAGGCATAGGAACAGTCCACATCGGCTTTCCTTCTGCAGGCGCTTTCCTTGCAGCAGGCACGGCAGTCGCCGACAAAATCCAGGAAAGCCTTGACACAGGCAGGAAAGGGAACGTCTTCAGGACAACTCTGTTTCCCATCATAAAAACGAACCCGTGGTACACCCTCTAAAAGAAACCGGGGAGGGTAACGATCACTCCCATGGTGAATACTCATATTCTTGAACGCCTTCCCCTGAGTTAATCTGGAGGCTGACTCGAGCCATCCACTCATGCCGAATTATATCATGGAAGGATACCCACTCACCTTTTTATGGCAACAGGGAACCCATACAACCGATAGATCATTCCTGCTAGAGTTGGGCCTCCAAAAATGAAAAGACTCAGTAAAGGAATGGATTGATGCAGGAAACGAAGGTAACTTTGGATCAGGTCGTCTCACTCTCCAAGAGGCGTGGTTTTATCTTCCAGTCAAGCGAGATTTATGGCGGATTGGGTGCCTGCTGGGATTATGGCCCCCTTGGGGTGGAACTCAAGCAAAACATCAAGAGCCTCTGGTGGGACTTCATGGTCCGCACGCGCGAGGATGTTGTCGGGATGGATGGATCGATTCTCATGCATCCGGAGGTCTGGGTCGCCAGCGGACATGTTTCCGGATTCCATGACCCACTTGTGGACTGCAAAGAATCCAAAAACAGGTACCGTTTTGACCAGCTGCTGGTTTACCGGCATTCCACACGAACAGACCTTCCATTGTTTGCTTTTCAGGAGGGTAATCCTGAGTCCGCCGAGGCAAAAATAAAGAAACACGCCAAGGGAACCAGGCTGGAGGAATTCGATGTGGTCCCACTTCCGGAGATCCCGGAGAGTGAGTATGGACGTGTTCAAGGGCCAGATGCCACGGAGACCGGGACACTCACCAAGCCGCGCCAGTTCAATCTCATGTTCAAGACCCATGTCGGGGCGGTGGAAGAAACCGCCGATGTGGTTTATCTGCGTCCCGAGACCGCCCAGGCTATCTTTGTCAACTTCAAGAACATTCAGCAAACCACCCGGATGCGGGTTCCATTCGGAATAGCCCAGATCGGCAAAGCTTTCCGCAACGAAATTGTCACCAAGGCCTTCATCTTCCGTTCGCGTGAGTTCGAGCAGATGGAAATGCAGTTCTTCATTCCACGCAACGAGGATGACAAGTGGTATGAATACTGGCGGGAAATCCGTTTCAACTATTACACAGATGTGCTGGGGATTCCCAGGGAGAACCTCCAGTGGGCACCTCACCCCCCCGAGAAGCTGGCCCACTACGCCAAAGCAGCAGCGGATGTGACCTATCTGTTCCCGATGGGTTGGCAGGAGATAGAGGGAGTTCACAACCGGGGTGATTTCGACCTGTCACAGCACACCAAACATTCCGGCAAGGATCTCTCTTACCGTGATCCTGAAAGCGGAGAAACCTTCATCCCCAAGGTCATTGAGACCTCGGCAGGTGTGGATCGTTCGGTCCTCATGGCCCTGTGTGCGGCCTATCAGGAGGTCGAGGAGGAGGGCGAAAACCACAAACGCGAGACACGCACCGTGCTCAAGTTCCATCCCAACATAGCCCCAACTTCGGTGGCGGTGTTTCCCCTTTCCAAGAAGGACACCCTTATCGAGCCGGCCAAACGTCTGGAAGAAGAACTGCGGGGAGATGGTTTCCGTACCGACTTCGATGTCACGGGTAGCATTGGCAAGCGCTATCGCCGTCAGGATGAGGTCGGAACCCCCTTCTGTATCACGCTCGATTTCGATTCCCTCGATGATCAGGCGGTAACCATCCGCCACCGTGACACCACCCAACAGGATCGTGTCGCCCTGGATCAGGTTTCCTCGGTTCTCAGGAAGAAGGTCAAGGAATGGTAGGTGAATACCGTATCCGGCGATTGCGAGCCGAGGAGATGGACCTGCCCATCGAGTGGGCTCGTGATGAGGGCTGGAATCCCGGGCTCCATGATGGGGAGTGTTTCCATGCCACCGATCCCAATGGTTTCCTGGTGGGAGAACTTGATGGCGTGCCCGTAGGTGTTGTGTCTGGAGTCGCCTATGATAACACCTTTGGTTTCCTGGGTTTCTATATTGTGAAGCCCGAGTACAGATCCAAAGGCTATGGCATCTCCCTGGCCCGGGCCACCTGGGAATACATGGGTGACCGCAACATGGGGCTGGATGGCGTCCTGGAACGGGTCGCGGATTATGGCAGGACTGGCTTCAAGCTGGCTTATCAAAACTTTCGTTACGAGGGGGTGGGTGGCGGTTCTCTCCCCCCAGGATTAACCCCATTGAGCACCGTTCCCTTTGAACAACTTGTGGCGTATGACCGTCAATGCTTCCCAGCGGAAAGAGGGCCTTTCCTCAGAAAATGGATTCAACAACCGGGCGCGACATGTCTCGGCGTGGTCGAGGGGGGATCTTTGAAGGGATATGGGGTGATCCGTTCCTGTTTTCATGGGCACAAGATCGGTCCTTTGTTCGCTGACACGGCTGGGATGGCGGAGGAGCTGTTCCAAGGGCTCGTGTCATCAGTTCCCGGACAACCCGTTTACCTGGACACCCCCGAACCCAATCAGGAAGCTGTCCAACTGGCCAGGAGACACGGAATGAACCTCGTGTTCGGTACCGCACGGATGTACTCCAAGGGGGAGCCAGAGATCAGCATGAATAAAGTCTTCGGAGTAACCTCCTTCGAGTTGGGATAATGGCACCTTGTAAAATGTGGAGGGAAATAAACAAGGACAGATGGAGTAGCGAATTCATTCGCTTTTTACTCAAACACAAGGCGATTAAAATCGCTACTCCATCAGACCAACTCTTCTTTCGTGGCTGTCTCAGTGTTTTGCTTTTGTTGTGCTTCCCCATCATTCCTCAGGCCCGGCCTGTAGTGGCATTGCTCACCGATTTCGGGCTGGCGAATGAGGCCGTGGGCCTGTGTCATGGGGTCATACTTCAGACTGACTCCAATATCCAGATCATCGACCTCTGTCACAACCTCCAACCCTACAACATCCGTCAGGCGGCGCTGGTCCTGAGACGTTCCACCGGCTTCCCAAAAGGGACCATCTTCACAGCCGTGGTGGATCCTGGAGTGGGAACTCAGCGGGAAGCCATAGCGGTCAAAACGAAAAAGGGATTCCTTTATGTGGGTCCCAATAATGGAGTCTTCTCAGAGGTTATCCGTCTACAAGAGGCTGATTCAGTGTGGCAGCTGGATGCGAAACGGGTAAACCCGGACTGGTCTCCCGGCACTTTTGATGGGAGGGATTTGTTCTGCCCCGCGGCGGCCATTCTTGCCAGCTCCAGTGGAGATCTCTCGCGGGTGGGAAACCCCATGCCACTGGAACAGCTGATCCTCATCCCTCCCCTGTCTGCACAAGTTTTCCCGGAGGAGAGGAAGATCATTGGACACCATGTGGTGACCGATGAGCCTTTTGGGAATGTCTGGACTGACATTACCGCAGAGGACCTCTCGACCATTGGGCTTCACCTGGGGGACCACCTCCAGATCGAAGCCAATGGGAGGAAATGGGAAGTGCCCTGGGTGACCTCTTTCGGATATGTCCCGGAGGGACACCCTCTTGGTTATCTGGCCAGCGGAGATACCTTTGCGCTGGCCATCAATATGGGAGACCTGCGCAGGGAATGGGGGCTGAAAGAGGGGGTGGAGATTTTGGTCAGGAGAATTCCCGCAGATAAGAAGTAACCTCTCCCGCTCAGTGACACTCACCAACCGGCTTGGGGACCCTTCTCAGGAAAGAAAAACTGCCGGGACGAGAGTCCTTTCCCTTTCCATGGTTTCAGAGAATTTCTTTTGCTCTATAGAACAAAAAAAGATTCAAGTTCTGGCGAGCCAATCCTCACCCCGCCTTTTTCAGCGCGATCTCCGGTGAGGGTCCCACATCCGGCCAGCCCTGCTCATCCGGGGTCAGATTCTCGTAGTTGAAGAAGAGACGTCCCCACTCGCTGAAGAGCGCCTGCTCGACACGTTCCTTGCCGATGAAGGGATACCAGTAATAGTCGTGGTAAGCAATGCTGGCCACATAAGCCCAGGGCGCCAGCCAGGTCTTGAGCGACCACTCGATGGGGCGTTTCAGGCCACCCCAGTAAATCTTGTGTTGCATCCTGCTGGCAAAGGTCATCTGCTTGTAGGGGCCCACAAAGTTCCAGTTCTCTTCAGCTGCATCGGGATCTCCCACGATCTCGATCTCGCGGGGATCGCCCACACCCAGACCCAGATCATGCGCCAGGCGGATGAATTTGATGTTTTCCAAGGGATGGAAACCCATCAGCCTGGCGGAGATGGCATCGATAGCCACCTGATCGGCGGAAGCGAGGATGACATTTTTCACATAGGGGATCATGCAGCGTGGACCGGGACCATCTCCCGCGAAGGTTCCATCCATCACCGCGAACACTCCCGCATGGATCTTCTTCTGGATACGCAGGAGGTCCACCAGGGTCTCGTGGATAACCTCATGGGTCCAATGCCGGCGCTCATTGAGCAGGCCACCAAAAGCATTCTTCATGGCGCCGGTCATGGTGGTGAACACATGGGTTTTCACCGTGGGCAGATGAATGATGTTCTCGCCGATGAACCGGCGTGGAATGTTGAATCCTTTCGGATAGACCTTGTTGAGGACCAGGAACTGGTTGGCCACTTCATCGCCGACAGCCTCCCGGACATTGATCCAGGGTTCATTCTCATAGAGGTGAACATTTCCCAAGCCATATTTCTGGACCACCGGCAGGTGCTTGTTGAGCACTTCGCCTTTTTTGGCCGAAACCACCACTGTCCGGTTGTGGCAGGCATGGATCCTGTCCTTGGAATACCCTTTCTCCAAAAGAGCACGGGTGACTCCCTCCAATTGCCAGGGGGTTGTGGAGCAGGCGGGATAGAAGTGATGCCAGCTGATATTGACCTTGAGCCCGGTTTCAACATCTTTGGGGAGGGTTTCCTCAATCCCCGCCAGGGTCATCGCGCGCTTTACATCCGCGAGGTAAGTCCCTGGACTGGTCCTGACAACCGCCACCTTCGAACGATACATAGTCATTCCTTCCTGTCCCCTATCATCTACAGCCAGTCACTTATTCTACTATCATAGGATTTTTCAAGGCAATCATGACGAAAATGGCCCCCCTGAATATTGCCTTTTGAATAGATCCCTTGTTCCTGAAATCAGGTCATCCCCCTTCCTACTCTTGCGAAAGGTTCCCACTCAAGCATAATCCGTGTCATTGAGTCTTTGAGATGCCGGCCTACTTGTTGCTCTTATTCCTTGTCGCCACTGTTGTTCTCGGGGTCCTGTTCACGCCACGGGTCTTCCGCCGTCCACTCTCACCAGTTCGCCGTTTTTGGTTGGGTGTTCTTCAGCTTGTCCCTTTGCTCATCCTGGTGTGGCTGATGGGAAATCCTACCACTAATATCACTCACCGGGAGAGTCTGAAGAGGATTGTGGCTGTGCTTGTGGATGATTCGCCCAGCATGGCTTTCGAGGATGGTGAGAGTGGCCGATCCAGATATGAAACGGCGAAGTCCTGGGCAGAGGAATTGACTGAGCAATGGAAAACCTCATCCCGGTCCACGGAGCTGGTCACCCTTCAGTTCACTGATCTTGTAACAACAGGACAATCCCCCTCGGATTTTTCGGCGGTGCTCGATGGCCTTACGAAAAGGATCCCTAAAGACCGCCTTGCTGAGGTCATCATTGCTTCCGATGGACAGGACCATGGCGATCGGTCTCCAAGCCAGGCGGCCCGTCAGCTTGGAATACCGGTCCATACATTGGGGCTGGGACCATTGGTGTCAGGAGAAGACATCCAGGCACGCTGGCTGGAAACACCTGAAACGGCCATCCCGGGATCACCCTTTATGGTTCGTTGGGGCATCCACTCCTCTCAATCCGGATCCTGGACCGGACGGGTACACATCACGGCCGGATCCCGGGAGATTCTCCACAAGGAAATCAGCCTGCAGCCTGGGAAGGCACATCTGAATGAGTGGGCCAGTGTGACACTGGAGAACTCCGGAAAACATCTCCTTCGCCTGCTGGTCGAATCCTCACGGACAGCGGAAAGGGTAGCTCAGGCCACGGCAACAGTGACTGTCGAACAAACCACACCCACTCTCCTGATACTGGAACATGAACTCACCCGGTTGACTCAATCTCTCTCCCAGGCTGTTCTGCAGGGGGGGAGATACAGGGTGATCCGTTTCATGCCTGCGCCCGACGACGGGGGAGGAGTGAGGTCAGATCTGTTCCGTCCCACCTTAGGCGAATCCCGAGACCAGCCTTGGCTAAGCGAGCGTGTCCATCGCATGTCGCAAGCTGAATGGGAATCCGCGCTGAGAACAATCCTTCCGGGGGTGTCTGTGGTGGTGTTGGGACGATCCAAGATGGATTCGTATCCGGAGGAGTGGATATCGGTATTGGATCAACACCTTCAACACAACAGGTCCGGAGTTCTCATTTTGCCTGGCGCCGAGACGATTACGGAGCGGTTACAGCAAGGAGGATTAAAAACTCTCATCACATGGACAGGTCGCAGAAAAAAGTCTTTTCAACCCATAGACCTGGTTTTTCCATCCGATGCCCAGAACCATCCTGCCATGGCTCCAGTCTGGATGATGATCAACCAGGCTTGGAAAGTTGGTCCGGATGAGTCTTTTGAGTCGCCTCCCCCCTACGCCAGAGTCCTGATGATGGACATGGCAGGAAATCCTTTGTTATTCGAGTCCAATCTGAATCTTTCGCGAGCAGTGACCCTCTCCCTTTCCGACCTATGGACCCTGGGGACATTTGATACCTCCCGGACTGGGGGTGAGAGGCGTTTTTTGGAGGGGCTCTGGTTGGGCATGGTGGATTATCTCGCGGCTGGTGCAGGAAAAGATTCGGTGCAGATACATGTCTTCCCAAATCCAGCCCCGATAGGGCAGGCTGTTCAGGTTATCGTCGAGGATCCATCGCTGAGACCTGGACCGGTGGTATCGGGAACTGAGCTCAGAAAGCTGGGAGAGGCCACATGGAAGACTCTACCACTTGGACCAGATCCCGAGTGGGCTGGGATTGGACGTGCTTCCTGGGTTCCGAGAGAAGAGGGATCTTATGAGATCCGCTACGCCAGTGGTGAGGAGGGTGTCCTCCTGCGAGTCCTCCCTTATCCCCCCGAACCCGGTGACCGTTTGCAAAACCCGGACACTCTCTCAAGGATCGCTACCACAAGCGGAGGGAAGTATGCTTCATTCTCCAACAGAGATCATCTCATCCAGGAGAAGGAAACGCCCCCCCTTTCTGTGGTCCGCTCGGAGAGTGTTTCGTTTCGTCATCACCTATTGACTGGCATTGTGCTGGCCCTGTTGTTTTGCACAGGTTGGGGAATTCGGAGATTGTTGTCACTCCCGTGAGAAACCATAACCGTTTGGAGCCTTTATCCAGCAGGCCCCTCATCAGGTGGAACCAAGTTTGGAACCCTGAAAGATGGCTAGAACAGGCGTTTCTCACTGCATTTTTGCTCATTGCGCTTGTTTTTCATTATTGGACCACCACCTCCATCACCGCCAAGGATTACTATGCAACATTTTTCAGCATTTATTTTATAGGTTTGGGAGGGTTGCTTTTCCTGTTCCGGGGGGAATACAAAAGGCTCCCATTGGGCATTCTCATCCCACTTCTTCTCTATATTGTCTATGGGACCATCCGGGCCATGAGCTCCCCCTATCCGGAAAGAGCCTGGGAGTCCTGGCGGACTACCCTCGGATTTATTTCTCCGGTTCTGCCAGCCTATCTTCTGGTTGAGAAGACACGATGCACTCACCGTCTTCTCTGGTCATCTACGATAGTTGTTTGGGTGGTGTGTGGTTATGCCTTGATCCAATCGGTCGCGGAAAATCTGGATTCTTTTCTGGGCTGGGGGGGAAATCTTGATCCAGTCCGTTGGCCATGGAACAAGGCTCCCTTGATTGGGAACCTTCTCGCTTTCCTGGAAACAGATTTGAAATTGTTCCAATGGCAGGATTTCCCTGCTGGAGGTCCTCTCCGCAGGGTTTGTTCGACTTTTGGAAATCCCACATTCCTTGCCGGTTTCCTTGTCATGTTGCCAACCCTGTATATTTCCGCGGCATTCCGCCGGAAGGTCCAGGGAAAAAGACTTTGGCCAGTCCTTTCAACATTGGGAATGATTTTCCTCGCCATGGGAACCACGATCAGCAAAGGGGCAATCCTCGGAACTATGAGTGGAGTGGCCGCCTTTCTCCTATTCGCGGGGTGGTTCACCGAATCGCTATTTCAACGCTGGCAGCGCATCACATTTCGCGTCCTGGGGATTGTCATTCTAATCGTCACTTTTGGACTTTTGAGTTGGACCTTGATTTTTGTAGCGGTTACTGATCAGGACCTGCACCAAAGCCTGAAATCAGTCCAGTCACGTACGATCACCTACCAGACCACATGGAGTCTTGTACGAAACAATTGGCTGTTTGGAGTTTCCCCCGGGAACTTTACGGTTTTTTTCCCTGACTACCTGGAAGGACAACTTGCCGAGGAATATGGCTGGTCGGAATCCCCCGAGGAAAAGGTGATGGAACATGCGCACTGTGAGTTGCTGGAGATCTGGGCCGATCTGGGTCTGATCGGACTGAGTTTCTTCGTCATATTTCTGATTATGAGCGCAATATGGATCTGGAAAGCCTGGAGAGCATCAGGTGGTTCAACCGATGGGTGGATGCTCGCCGGCATGGCTTCCGGAATCTTTGGTGCTTTCTGCGAAAACATTACCTCAGTCAGTTTACGCTGGACTCCGAGCGCCTGGGCTTTCTGGGCACTCTTGGGGGCTTGCCTGGGTCAGGCTGTCTGCATTTTGTCCCGTACGAGTAGACTGCCATCAGCTAAACCGGTGACATTCTTGTCATTCCGTGGAGCGATGCTCCAGGCCGCTACCGCTGGTCTGACTCTCCTGCTTTTCATTCCTTCCGCGCAGCGTTTTACAGCGGATTGGTACTTTACGATTGGCCGGGCTGCGTTGACTGGAAAACAGAACGGAGCTGAGAAACCACTCCTGAGATCCGCTGAGCTCAATCCCATCCAACCCGCTACCCATTATCTCTTGGGGGGCCATTTTTTTGAGGTTGGAGATTACCAGAAAGCTGTTGAACACTTTCAAAAAGTCCGGGATCTTCGTGGCGATGTGGTGGTCATCGCCGAGAACCTTGCCACGGCTTACTTCAAAATCTCAACCATTGGCCCCACCGAAGCCGAAAGGCAAGAAGCACTGCTTAAAGCGATTGACCTGTATGAAGATAGCTTGAGAAGGCATCCCACTTTTGCCAGATTGGAGGATTATCTGGCACGCAGCTACCAGCGGATCGGGTTGGAACGCCTCGCCAGGGAACACCGCCTCAAGGCAATCGCGCTGTATGAGAAGTGGTTCAAGTGGGGGAAAAGCTACCCCCGGCCCGATTATGCGCTTGACCTGGGGAAGAACTACATGGTCGAAAAAGAATACCAAAAGGCATTCTCCATCTTTGAAAGTGCCTATCGCTGGAACCTCGACCCTGCCCGGTTAAATCCGGCCCTCGAACAACTTTTCCAGGATGAGCCTGGTTTGCGTGAGCGATGGGAAGCCACTGTCAAAAAATGGGATGCAGACAAGATGAGAAAACTCCTGAAATGAAACAGGAGTGATGTGTCCTTTTCCCTGTTCCCGCGATGGGACCCATCAGTCCCCTGGAAATGGAAGCCTCTCAGCCCTGGATTCAGAGAATCGATTTGTCAATAGGGTCCCCTACTCACTGAGACACGGGTGATCCCGAAGTCTGAAGAATCTTGAACTGGGAGATCATTTCCGGGGTCAAAACAGCCTTGTTTTCGGTTCCAGGGCGGCTGAACACCAACCCCCCTTCGGAGTTCCGGTCCACTCCCCCTACCAGAACACCCTTTGAGTCCATGACATCGAAGTGAGTCGCAGAGGTTCGCACGATTTTACGGGTGTCAATCATCTCTCCATCACGAACCACATCGACTTGAACCTCTTTCCCGTCACTCGAGGGAGTCATGACCACCTGGCTGCCATCCGGATTTGAAAAGGTTGTTTTGGCGGTCATGGGATTGTCCCCTGACCAGAATTCGATCAGGTTGAAAATCACCACATCCACCAAAGAAGCGATCCCATAGATCCAGAAAAAAGCCAGTACCCATAGAACCGCGCTCTGAATAAAGCTATCGGGACTGATATCTCCATTGAAGCGGTAAACCGCTTTGGTCAAAGCAAATTCACCATAACACCCCAACAGGGGCAGGATGGTGATCAATGAGAAAACGATGAAAAGAGAGATGGGGCTGGTCCGGATCCACCGGGACAATCCGGATAGGAGGATCGAGGGCTGCGGCATGGACATTGCCTCCTTGCTCTGAAAGATTGGGATACGGACAAGATCCTGAGACAAGAACTCACACACCTTCCGTTCCAGTGGTTCTCAAACTCAGACATCATCCATGTTCCAGCATAATGCACGAAGCTGACCTTGGGGAGAAGGGAACCTCATTTTGACGGTGTTTGAACAAATTATCTTATGTCCGGTTTGGAATCGGCTGATTGATCTGTTTTTTCCCGGTGCTTGGAGGTCTTTCAATCTCGGATGGTATCAACCCTGCGTGTTACGTTTTTTCTTGATGCGTCCATAGGCATCCAACTCGACCTCGTCGCGGAGCCCTCTGGAATCTAGAAGTGGATCTTCGGCAGGGTCTCTCCAGGAGGTGTTCTGCCGCGCTGGATCCAAGCCGGGAGAATCAGCGTCCAGATTAGCCAATGTTTTTCGATAGGGTTCGCTCAAATGTGGCGATTCATGGCTCGGATCGGGACGGGAGACCGAATGATGACGAGTGTTCGGGAGTGCTTTTCTGCGTCGAAAATTGAGGATAAAGAAAATCAGGCTCACACCCGCCCACAGGCGCCAATCGGTCAGTACTCCCTGGAGGATTGGAAACACTTGCCAGACACGTCCGGCGGGAGTCACGAATTCGCTGGTCACTGAGCGCACGCCGGCGGGCAGGGTTGGCTCGGATTGGACAGCCACAACTTTTTCACCATTTCCCGGAGAAGGGAGATCCCGGAGAATGTTCTCCAAGGTGGTCAGTTGAGCGGCAAGGAACTCCCTGGTGGTGCTCTCTGGAACTTCCGCAACCATTCGCCTCAGTTGGAATACCTTGGGGAGAATTGAGACGAGATTGACCGATGGTGAGGAAGCATTGATTTCAGCCTGGGCAACAGACAGGAGACTTTGAACAGCCCGGGCACTTTCACGCATCGCACTTGCCGCAAACCAGTTCCGGGATGTCTCAATGGCTTTTGCCAGCTGAGATTCCAGTTTAGCTCTTTCCGAGGGTTCAAGGATCCTTTCCACATAACGGCGGGTTTCCTTGAGGAGCAATTGGGAGCCAGATTCGGTGAGTGTCCCGGCTTGGAGCTCGGAGTGAAGGTCTTCGAGCAGGTTCCTGGCTCGAGCGGTTGCCTCCTGATTTGCCTGAGTCAAATCCAACCGGATTTTTCGCCGGATAGAAAGGAAACGGTCAAGTGTTTCCTTACGGATTTTCATATACGGAATCGAGTTGGTTTCAGCAAGGGCCAGGTTGATCTGTTCTTCCCATGTAGCGGAAAGCGGAATGTTTCCGTTCGCCATGGCTTCAATCCGCTTCCCTGTTTCCTGAAGATTTGAGTTCACTCGGAGGGTGGCCCGGATATCAGCGACAGATTGCTTGAGAGCAACCAGGGTGGGCGAGGCATCAGGGATGAGCCAGCCAAATCGGTTGGCCAAACTCGAGAGTGGAGGAATCCTGGATTCCAACTGCGGTATCATCGTTTCGAAAGTGGAAAGGTCCTCCTTTTCGAGACGAGAAAGAACGCCAACCGCCTCCAAAACAAGATCGCCAGCTTCGGGGACACGGATCTGTTTGATCTGATGACGCGCAAACTGAAGGCGGACTCCCTCTTTCCGGACTTCAACCTTGTCTGGCTCGACGCGTACCAGTTCAAAAGCACTCGGGCTTCCCTGGTTCGGTGTGATGATGATCATCGGGCCAGCCGGGAAAGGGGTCGGCGTCACATTCTTGGCGGCAAGAAGAAATGGAGCAAGCAAAAAGACCCAACCCATGTATGGTATCCGAGCGTAAGAAGGGGTAGATCTCTTTCTCAATGTGATGATAACGGCCACGGATATCGCGGAGACCAACCAAGGATAAACACCTTTTGCGGTCTCTTCACTCCTTCATAGCCTTGGCGAGGGGGAGCCGACTGGCATGACAAAAGTGGAAAGAATGTACCTTACTGATCCAATTCTTACCACAAACCGTAAATTTGTGAATCCCCTTTGGGCCAGATTCCGTCAATTTTATGTCGGTTCGCCCTATTCGGGCACACCAGCCCGCCATATGATCAAGCTATCATGGCTCCTACTCTCCCGCAACAGAGACTCCAAAAGCTGATCGAGGTGAACCGTTTGATCAGCAGCACTCTCGAACCCTCTGAGCTACTCTCCGTCATTCTTGAAAAAGTCCGTGATCTTTTTGATGTGGAGGGTTGTAGTCTACTCACCGTGGAGGCGGAGAGCGGAGATCTTCTGTTTCATACTATCGAGGGAGGGAATGACAGCCTCCGTCAAACACGCCTTAAAGCGGGTCAGGGAATTGTCGGGTGGGTGGTTTCCAACCGTAAGCCGGTGATGGTCAATGATGTCAGCCAAGACACCCGTTTTTATGCGGGAATCGACCGTCAAGCTGGCTTTCATACTCGTTCCATCCTGTGTGTCCCCATGGAATTCCGGGGGCAGGTTTTGGGTGCCATCGAGGCCATCAACGCCCGTTCTGCTGAGGGATTCCGGGAGGAAGACCTCCATCTCTTCGAAGCGATTGCTTCCCAGGCGGCAGTGGCACTTCGAAATTCCCAAACCCTGGTAAGTGTCCAACTCGAGAAGGAAGCCTACCGTCAGGAGCTCGGCAACCAGTTCCGGACCATTATTGGCGGATCGGAGGCCATGCAACGGGTTCTGGATATTGCCCAAAGGGTGGCAAGAACTAAGTCCACAGTTTTACTGCGTGGCGAGAGTGGAACTGGCAAAGAGGTTTTCGCACGCGCGATTCACAACTGGAGCCCACGTTCTCAGAAACCACTCATGGTGGTGAACACGGTAGCACTCTCTCCGGAGCTGCTCGAAAGCGAGCTGTTCGGCCATGAGAAAGGGGCGTTCACTGGTGCCATTGCACAAAAAAAAGGGAAGTTTGAACTTGCCGAGGGAGGGAGTGTGTTCCTGGATGAAATCGGGGATATCGGCCCTGATATTCAGACCAAGCTTCTGCGAGTCCTGCAGGATCACCAATTCCAGCGAGTGGGCGGGACACGGGATATCCAGGCTGATATCCGCGTGATCGCCGCAACCAACCGGAATCTCGAAGAAGCAGTCGCCGCCGGTAAATTCCGGGAGGATCTCTATTACCGTCTGAATGTGGTTTCCATCCAGCTCCCTCCCCTTCGGGACAGACTGGAGGATGTTCCTGGACTGGTGCGGCATTTCATCGGAAAGACATGCCATGAGCTGGGAATCCCGGAACTGGAGGTGAGCGCCTCTGCGCTGGAGAAACTGGTCCACGCCACATGGCCGGGGAATGTGCGCCAGCTGGCCAATGTGGTCGAGCGGGCGGTGGTGTTAACCCGTGGGGAGGTGCTCACCGAGGAGGATTTCCTGATCGATCAGGGGAAACTTGAGATGGACAAAGAGGATCACTTGGAGAACCTGCCTCTTTCCGAAGCGGTCGACGAGTTCAAAGCGAGACTCGTGCGGCGTGCCCTCATGCTCGAACGTGGCAACCAGACCCGTGCCGCCAAACGCCTGGGGGTGCGTCAACCGAACCTCTCACGGTTAATGCGGTCCCTGGGGATTGATGCGGGGGAGAAGGGATGAACGTTCCCGATCGGTCAGCAGATCCGATTCCAGCCAATGAATCAAAAACCGGCCCGTATGACTTG
>CAYZUX010000166.1:0-13986 GCA_964481775.1 uncultured bacterium
ACCCCAGGCCGAGGGGAGGCGCGGTATCAGGCACTCCATTCCACCCCGGTGAAAACTTCCGGGGGAGTGCGAATCCACCCGCCTGTTCATCAAGACGTTTCTTCTGCTGCATCCAGTGTGGTGCGAAGGCTCCATAAACAAAGGCGGCATCGAGCGGCTTGGCGGGGTCATAAAAAATCAGGTCACCGCCTTTCACCGCTGAAAGGCTGTCATCCAGGTCATTTTCCACGAAGGTGTAAAGCACCACTTCGGGCTGTAAAACGTCGATGGTGGTCTGCAGCTGGGCGCGGACATTTCTGATGTTATACGCACTCACTCCGGCATTGATAACATCCACCTTCAAGGTATTCCCGGCCCGTTGCTGCAAGAGAGACTCCAGGACATTCGGAAAGGTCTCGTGATTGGCCACACCGGTTCCGTAAGTGACCGAATCCCCGATGCAGAGAATCCGAAAGATGTTGGGTGTTTTCTGGATGGTGGGCTGGTCACGGAACCCATATTCGTTGGTGGTAAAAGGAATTCCCAAGGTGATAAAGGAGGAGTTGGGCACCAGCTGGAAAGTCATGTCGGGATTTGTGGCGGGCATACACCTGAAATTGTTGACACGCTCAGCGCCTGCAGGTTGAGCGGATAAGCCTCGCCTCATCAGCACTTCCGCGGGGATGAGCAAGAGAACTACCGGCACCAGGATCAAGCCAGCCAGGAAAAGAACCTGGCGAAAACGAGATACCGGAGTGACGGATTTATTCGCATTCTCCCCGCTCGTCTGATCCATGCGGATGTATTCGCGACTCCGCCCTTGTCTCTTGCCGTCCAGGTGTTTCTTCGACATGTCCTAATTTCCTCTCCCGATTTGTCCGGAGCTCATGTTTTGGCATGCCTGGACAACCTGAAGGTCGAACTCCAAGCGGGGAATCATTTACCCGATATCCTGGATATGTTTGAGAAATTCTTCAGCGGTGAGAACATCCGCAATCCGTTTGTGAGACAGCAGGTTACCCTTGGAGTCATAGAACTCAATTACCGGGACAGCGAAGATGGCTTGACGGTTCTGGATTTCCCTGATTTCCTTATTTTTCCCTGCCTCGGAAAGGTTCACCTGAATGGTCACAAATCCGGCCAAGGCCTTCTGGACCTCGGGGTGAGAGAAGACCTTGTGTTCGAGTTCATCGCACTTGGGACACACATTGGTCCGATAGTCGACAATGACCGGTTTGCCTATTGATTGGGCACGTGCGAGGTCTGAGAGGGGGGCTCCCTTAAGCCAGGCGATGGAATTGGAGGCGGGTACTGCTCCACTATAAACGTCCGTGATGCTTCCCGGACCACTGGGAAGCCAACCATGCAACAAGGCGAACCTTTGCAGGGGAAGGCTGCCAGCGAGGAGAGCGGCTAATGTTGCGAAGGACAGGACAACACGTGGCCAGCCTTCGAAGCCATGGTTCTTGGTATGGATAAAGGTGGCCACTCCCAGGAAGTACAGGGTTGCCAATCCCCACAACCAGACCGGAGGGAGGACAAATTGAAGCCAGAATAAAGCGAGCCCGAAGAGGAGCAGCCCAAAGAAGTCCTTCACCGCCACCATCCAGGCTCCAGCCTTGGGCAGGTACTGGATTGAGCTTGAAAAGGTTGCGATCACGAAGAACAAAACCCCGATTCCCCACGCATACACAAACAGCAGCCAGAAACCCAGGAAGAAACTTTGTGTCTTGGCCACCCAGGCCAGAATTCCCAGCAGGATCGGTTCCCCGCAGGGAGCGAAGACTATGCTGCTGACCAGGCCCATCAGGAACGCACCGGTGTATCCCTTCCGGTTCACACGCGAGGCCGCGCTCACCCAGGATGAGGGAAGATAGAAAACAAAGGCATCCAGCATGGAGAGAGCCAGCACCACATAAAAGCCTGCCACGATACTGATCAGCCAGGGATTCTCCATCATGTTCCCGAACACGGTTCCTATCGCAGCGGCGAGCACCCCAAGCGAGGCATAAGAAAGTGCCACCCCCATGATGTAGGTGGCCGCAAGAGAACAGGCCGCCAGACGCGATTTGACTTCTTTGGCCCCGAAGATGGCCACTGTCGCGGGGATCATCGGATACACACAGGGGGTAAAGCTGGTCAAGATCCCCCCGATGAAAGCCAATACGAAGACCAGCAGTAGGCTCTTCCTGAAAGCACGTTCGACAATCGTGGTGTCATGCAGACTCTCAGAAGAGAACAGGCCAGTAACCGAGTCCTCATCAGAATCACCGGATCCAGCCTGAGTCTCAGAAGAACTGGCTTGTACGGCCTCTTCCGGCTCGGGCCTCGGCTTCATTGGATCAAGCCAACGCGCGGTAAGCCCTTTTACCTCCAGACCGCTCGGGGCGCTTATCAGAGTTCCGGTAATGGAGAAGGACTCCGGCGGATAACAGACTCCCTTGGGACCATCCGTGCAGCCCTGGTAAGTCAGGAGCACTTCCACCGGGATTTCCGCTCCCGCAGTGACGGACTGTATCGATAGGGGCAGCAGAACCGATCCCGGGGTTCTCAACATCTCCTCGGTTTCCCCACGGATCTCCATGTAGTAGTAGTCCTTCTTGGAGACATCCGCTTTGCCGACATGAATGCCTTTTCCACGAATTTTCTCAACCATCAGTGTGGAGAGAATCAGATGAGCCTCCTGCCTGCTGCCAAAAGGAATCACCCATTGCACTTCTGTGGAACTCAGTGGCTTCCAGGATGGAACCTCAACCCGGAAGGGAGTCCGGCCACTCTGAACCGATCCCGGGGGAAGGGTGGTGGATGGTTCCCCTCCAATCCCATCAGGCAATGCCAACAGGGGGATATCCAGCAGGGATAAGGGGTCATCCGCGGGAGGCTCTGTATTCGAGACAACTTCAATCGCCTTGGTATCTGACGGTGAGGCCGCTGTCTGGCTCGTTTGTGGCTCGAGATAGGGAGAAAGGAGCGCCAGCCACTCCGTCTGGGTATGAGCATCCCCAAAGGTCTTCACTTTGGAACCATCGGGGGCATACAACACAGCGAAAGGATTGGCACCATACTCCGGATCGACAGCCTGGCGGAAAGCCACATCCGGTCCGGGCAGCTTGTAATATCGTTCAAAGGGAAGCTGGAGACGTTCGATCAATTTAGCAGCGGCGTCATAACGGGATGCGGGATCGGTGTTGACTGCACGGATAATTAATCCCTTGGGTTTCAGCTGACGGTAGACTTCAATGAGACCCGGCATCTCCTCGATGCAGGGCTCGCAGGTGACCTCCCAGAAAGTGGCCAGGGTGTAGTGCCCTTTGTGGACACTCAGCGAGTCCGTCCAAGTGTCAGCCGATATCCCTTTGCCGAGTGCGGGAGGAGCTTCAGTGGTGAAGGCAGCCTGCCATGGCAGCAATGAAAAGATGATGAATGCCAGACTGGTGAGCCTTCGGGCATGAACGCTAACAGATTGTGGATGAGTGAGAAAAAGGTTCATCTTGTTCAGGATCATTACTCGTAGGAACGGATCACATCCCCTTTCGTAATGGAAATGGGTCTGCCTGCGACCACGGCACGAGCAACCTCCCTCCATTCCGTCAGTGTTAAAGCATCCGCGATGGTATAAACCTTTTTTCCTTGACGGTTATAGATTACCGTAAAGGGATCCGCACCATAGTCCGGATCCACCGCTGCACGGAACCGGTTGTCCGCTCCGGGGGCTTTCAAAACCACATCGAATGTAAAGCCATTCGCTTTGACAAAGCGCTCTACTTCGGGCCAACGGCGTTGTACATCACTATTGACCGCCAGAACTTTCAGTCCACGGTCTTTGAACTCCCGGTAGATCTGATCGATGTGGGGCAGTTCTTCCACACAAGGGCCGCAGTCGATCCCCCAGCAGTTCACCAGCAATACCTTCCCACGGTAAGCGCGAAGCCGTTCCGGCAGGCTTTCCGGGGAAACCTGGTCGAATGAAACCGAGAGTGTTGGCTGAACTCCTGTAGTATCGGGTTCCTCTCCCCAGGGAATCACGGTAGTTTTTGGTTCATTTGACATCACTGTCTCTGGGATGGCAGGAGTCTTGCTTTCCATATCCATTGAAGTAGCGGGAATTTCCACATCCAGGTCGGGTTGTGTGGAGGTGGCCAATGAAATCTCCTCGCTTGAGGAAAGAACCTTCGGTGCGGTGATGGCGGAGGTAAGAGCCTCAAAAACCTCGGGTACTGGAGCCGCTTTTTGCTTGACCGGCAGGGGAGGCAATGGCTGCTGACTGCGTTCCCAGACCTCCTTGGCAGACTCCCGCCTTAAGAGGGGAAGGTCATCTGATGGATTCTGTTGAGAGACAGTGGCTGGTGCTGGTTCCAGGTCTTTTCCCTTAATCCCGGAGCACCCGAATAATCCCAGTAGCAAGAAGAAACCTATAGTCGACCGCATTCTCATGCCACAATTATGTCTGTCAGTCCTTGCCAAGACAATCGGACTTGTGTTCGGATAGATGGACAGGGAAAAAGGCAAAAACCCCGTGAACCCGAAAAAACATCCACTCAGATTATCGGATCTTGGTGAACGTGGCTGGCTCGATTTTTTGCGTGAGATTCTCGGGAATGAATCAAGACCCTCTCTTTTGGTTCCTGTCGGTGATGATGCGGCGGTTGTGAAAACACCTCCTGACCGTCATCTCGTCATTACCAGTGATGCCATGGTCGAGGGAACCCATTTCCAGAAGGCCTGGTTAGGATGGGCGGGACTGGCACGCCGTGCGGTCCTGGCCGCAGCCAGTGACATCACCGCCATGGGGGGAACACCAACGGGTTTTCTGATCAGCCTGGGTGTCCCCGCAAGCACCCGGATGGAGGATCTCAAAACTTTCGGGCTGGCGTTAGCCAGACTCGCCAAAGACTTACACCTTGTGGCACTTGGGGGCGATACAGTCCGCAGCCGCCACATTCTTGTGGATGTGACTGTGCTGGGCACAGTGTCCCGGAACCGGGTTCTCCGCCAAACTGGGGCGGTTTCGGGAGATGCCTTGTGGGTTACCGGTGGATTGGGGAGAAGCAGGGCTTTCCTGGAACAGGTTCTGGCTGGTTCTGCGGAAGCCAGGGGCTGTCTTGATAGTCCATGCTTCCTGCCTCCTGTCCGGTGGACATTGCTGGAGAGTCTTCGGAAGGCTTTCAAGATCCGTGCCCTCACCGATTTATCCGATGGGCTGACCCTCGACCTTTTGAAAGTCCTGCGTGGAAACAACCAGGGAGCGGAGATCTTCCTCGATCAGATCCCGGTGGATCCAAAGCTCCCACCCCCCTTGCGGGGGAGGGCTGGGGTGGGGGGTCTGGGAAGCTTTTACCGCCATGAATCCGCTTTCCTGGGAGGAGAAGACTATGAACTCCTTGTCGTGGAGGCAGGAGATTCCCGCCCGGAACCGGTATTGGACTTGGAGGGTGTCCCCCTCACACGAATCGGCCATGTGACTGAATCTGGTAGTGGCATCACCACTTTCTGGAAAGGGAAAAAGAGGAAAGTCTCCCAATCTCCCTTCCTCCACTTCGGTCATTCCACCCCCTCTCCCGGCGGGAGAGGGGGAAGCAGGTGAGGTCGTTGAGAAGCAGGTGAGATCATCAAAATGGGGTGAGGGGTCCTTCAGCCCACCGGACGGATGACCTGGGCAACCACCTCGATCTCAATCAGGGAACCCAAGGGCAATGCCGCCACCTGGATCGTCGAACGTGCCGGTTTGTGATTGCCGAAATGACGCGCATAAACCTCGTTCATCTCCTTGAAATGGGCCAGGTCCACGAGAAAAACGCTGGATTTGATCACATGTGAAAGGTCCGAGCCTCCCGCAATCAAAAGACCGGAAAGGTTCTTGAGAACCTGCTCCGCCTGCTCGGTGATGCCGCCACTCACAAGGGTTCCCGTGGCGGGATCAATCGGAATCTGACCCGAACAGAACAGCAATCCATCGGTTTCGATGGCCTGGGAATAGGGGCCAACCGCCGCCGGGGACATACTGGTGGAAATGGGACGTAAGGTCATGCGGCTACCGCCTCCTCGGGATAAGGTAAATACTCGTAGAAGGTATTCCTTCTTTGGGGATGGAATCCGGCCTCTGTGGCCAGGTTCCGAAGTCTTTTCTCATTGGTGTGGTGGGTACATTTCGCGGCACTGACCACATTCTCCTCCATCATCGTCCCCCCCATATCATCCGCACCGAAACGCAAGGCCAACTGGCCAACACGTTCCCCCATGGTGACCCAGGAGGATTGGATGTGCCTGAAGTTGTCCAGGAAGATCCGTCCCATGGCCTGTGTGCGCAGGTATTCATAGGCACCCGCGCCCATTCCAGCCAAGGGTGTGTTATCGCTCTGGATGGGCCAACAGATGAAGGCGGTGAAACCGCCTGTGCGGTCTTGCACTTCGCGTAAACGCTGGAGGTGCTCGATCCTCTCGGCATGGGTCTCGATGTGACCGAACATCATCGTGGCACTGGAGGTGTACCCGATCGTGTGCGCGGTTTCCATGACATCGAGCCACTCCTGGGACATGCACTTGGTGGGGGCCAGGCGTTTTCTCACTCGATCCACCAGGATCTCCGCTCCGCCACCTGGAATGGACCTCTGGCCGGCATCCCAAAGCTCGCGGAGAACACCCTCCAGAGAAAGACCGCTGATCTTCACAAAATGTACAATCTCCGGTGGAGAGAAAGCATGGATGTTGATGTGGGGATACTTTCCCTTAAGGCGGGCGATCAACTGGACATAGTAGCTGAATGGCAGGCTGGGATGTAAACCGCCCTGAAGCAGGACCTGAGAACCACCCAGGGCATCCAGCTCATCGATTTTGGTATCGATGACTTCATCCGGAAGCACATAACCTTCATCGCTCGAGGGTGTCCGGTAAAATGCACAGAACTTGCAGGGGGTCACACAGACATTGGTGTAATTGATGTTGCGATCGATGATATAAGTGACCACATTGGGATCGCTGCGTTCAAGACGCATTTGGTGAGCACGTTCTCCAAGCTCGAAGAGATCCGCTCGCTCATATAGATGGACTGCTTCCTCGAAAGACAGACGTGACATTCAGACAATTCTCCCGGCCACTTGGCGCCAGGAGAGGTCCAGGCTACCGCAGGCCCTTCTGTTTCAGCCACTCCAACAACTCGCCGGGCTTGTTGGTTATGATACCATTGGCGCCGAGTTCGACCAGACGGGTCCATTGTTGGGGATCATCAATCGTGTATACCCACCACTCCAATCCAGCTTCCCGGAAAAGGGCTACGGCCTGAGGATTGATCCTCTCGTGACTCCAGACTGCAATCGGTATCTCCGCCCGTTTGAGATCCGCGATCCGTTCAGGTGTCACCTCCTCGCCGCACAGTGCGGCCAGACGCACCGAGGGAAGCCAGGTTCGCATTGCCGCCAGGAAATCCCAGTCGAAAGACTGCACGACCAGGGATTGGGTATAGCCAAGACGCTCCAGAAGCTTGGCGTGGGCCAGCGCCGATCCGGATTTGCGTTCCAGCAAGGTAATCGAACCCGCCTGGATGGCATGTAATGAATCTTCCAGCGTGGGCAAAGGTTCTCCCCCAAATTTGGGATCTTTCCAGGTGCCGGCATCCAACCCTTTGATCTGTTCCCAGGGTGTCTGAGATACCAGGACATCGGTTCGTCCGAAGATTTGTGCCGCGTTGGTGGTCCGATCCAGCTTGTGATCATGAAGCGTGATGAGAACCCCATCCTTTGTGACATGTGAATCCAGCTCGATCAGATCAGCCCCCTTGCTGATACCCGAACGGAAGGCGGACAAGGTGTTTTCAGGGTAATGGAATGAATCTCCACGATGGGCGATGACTTTGATTTCACCCGTCCAGGCGGGGACCAGAAGACCGGTCATCGACAGAGCACAGGCATACAGGGAGACTTTGAAAAGGTCATGTATCGACCCCCATTTGCGTGGTTTCCTGGCCATCCCGTCCCCCCTTTTGGTGGTGTAAGGCCTTGTCGATCGCGGCCTCCAAACCCTTTAATGTATAAGGTTTTTTGACAAAACCGGCTAGACCGTCGCTTTGTGTGATGACATCGGTCACGGCGGACTCCTCGTAGCCACTGGAGATCAGAATACGGACATCCGGGTCGATGGCATGAAGCCGTGAATAGACCTCAGCGCCACCCATTTCCGGCATCTGCAGATCCAGAAGAACCAGGCTCACCGCCGCTGACTGGGCCTGGTAAATGTTAATGGCTGTCTGACCATCGGCAGCCTCGATCACATTGAAACCCAACCTCCTTAACATTCTTGCGGCTACATCGCGCACTGTCTCCTCATCATCAACCACCAGGACCGTTCCACTCATGGGGGTGGTCATTGGGTGATCCATGGAACTTTTGGGAACCCGGACACTTCCACGGGGCAGGTGGATATGAAAAGTGGAGCCCGAACCGAGTTCACTTTCCACACTCAAGGCTCCCTCGTGATTGCGGATGATTCCCATGGCTGCGGCCAGCCCCAGTCCCCTTCCCATGAACTTGGTGGTGTAAAATGGTTCAAATAACCGCTTGCGTGTCTCTTCGGACATCCCCGATCCGGTGTCAGAAACCATGATATGAACATAATCTCCGGGAGGGATTGGTTCGGGCCAGGCTCCATACCATGGCTGGCTTTTGTGAGTGTTACGGCTCCGAACAAACAGTGTTCCACCTTTCTCCATGGACTCACATGCATTCACCAGGATATTCAAGAGCACCTGGGTGATCTGAGTCCGATCTGCATGTACCGGCCAGAGTTCGGGATCCAGGTCACATACCACCCGGATCGAGGGACTCATCGAACCATGCAACATGCGTAAGGTGTCATTTATGATCTCATTGGGATCAGTGGGTTCGGGACGGTGTTTTCCGCCACGTGCATAGGCCAGGAGCTGATTGGTCAGGTCAGCCATTCGTCCCGCGGATGTGAGGATATTGTTGACCAGGTTCCTGCTGTTCGGTGAACTGGCCAGGTCCTCCTGCAACAATGCCGCGCTACCCATGATCCCAACAAGGATGTTATTGAAGTCATGAGCAATACCCCCGGCCAGGGTGATGATGCTTTCCTCTTTCTGCCTTTCGAGAAGGTTTTCCTGGATCCGTTTCAGTTCCGTGGCGTCACGGATGATGGCTTGAATACCAATGATTTCAGTCCCACGGAAAATCGAATCAAAACTCCCCTCCACCTCAAGGATCTGCCCATCACGCCGTAGCAATTTCAACTCATAAGTTCGTGGAACAGCCTCTCCCTTTAGACGCCGCAAGTGGTTCGTCCTGACCCGCTCCAGGTCATCCGCATGCACCACCTGGCCGATGTTCATCGAAAGGAGTTCCTCTCGAGTGTATCCCAGCATTTCTGAAATGCGGGTATTGACCAGCAGCGGAACCAGATCCCTTCCCAGCAAGGCGATCCCATCGTTGGAATGATCGAAAAGCAGACGATATCGATCCTCATGTTCCTGCAGTTCAGCTTCGGCCTGACGGCGTTCGGTGATGTCACGAAAAACACCTTGGATTCCAGTTATCTCTTCACCTCTGAACACTGGATCAAACGAGGCTTCCACGTGACGAATTTCTCCATCTTTCCTGACAACCCGGAATTCATAGGATCTTTGTACAGGTAATCCCGCCAGACGGTCCCTGTTGTTTCGGATGAGCATCTCACGGTCATCAGGATGTACCGGGAGAAGCGGATCAATTGTGAGGTATTCCTCCCGGCTATAGCCGATCAGGTTCTCGAAATGGCGGTTGAAAAGAACGGCCCTGAAATCCTGTCCATAGACCGCAATGGCATCATGTGAACCTTCGAAGAGCAATCTGTAACGTTCTTCACTGTGACGAAGTGCATCCTCCGCTTTTTTCCGCTCGGTCATGTCAAAGCCATATCCGATTACTTTCGTAATCCTCCCATCCGGTTCAATGACCGGACTGAAGAAACGGAGATAGCATTTCATTTGACCATCGGAAGAAGGAATCTCCTCCTCGAAAAGAACCATACAGCCTTTGGTGATGCATCGCTCGCGATATTCATTCCGTTTCCAGGCGATGGCGGGATCGAGTGATAATCTCCGGCAATAGTCTTCTTCGGTTCGCCCGATGAACCATTCTCTGGTTGCATCGTCTTCGATGGCGGCGGGGTTGATATACAGCGCCCGCCCATCAAGGTCGAAAACGGATAGGTCCGCGGGGATAGAGTCCAGTATCTGTTGATAAAAATGTTGAAGGCGGGAAACCTCTGCCTGTGCCATGTGACGGTCGGTCACATCATGGATTGCCAGTAGGACCAGGGGATGCTTTTCGACTTCGATGATGGAGGCATGGACCTCAATATCCCTGCGGATTCCCTGACTCAGCTGGCTCTGTGCAAAGAAAGACAGTGGAGCGGTGGATGCTCCTGACCCAGCCAGCAATTTTTCAAATTCAGGGGGAAAATCCTTTATCAGGTCTGAAACGCTCAGGTCGCGGATTTCATTACTGGTATGGTTGTAATAATCCAAGGCGTGTGGATTGGCATCCACCACCATCCCCGTGGATGGATCTACCAATAACATGGCAAGGGGAGAGTACTCGAACAGGGCCTGGTAGAGTTCGCGGCTCTTTTGGAATGTTTTCTTGCGTATAAACATGGAACTCGGCGGTCGTATCTTCCTGTTATTTATAGGTGACAGCCCATGCTTCCCTCCTATTAGACTTTATTGACATTTCCAATGTTAGCACGAATTTCATTCTTTGTCGCCAGTCTTGTAGCCTGATAACACCTTTTCAGTAGAATTCCCAATAGAAAAATCCATAAACACCAGATCCCGCCTGAAATGAGGCGTGCCCCGGTTCTTCCAGAACGCCATAGATCACACAGAAACCAGTCTGGATCCGGGTCAAATTTCCATGACCACAGGTGTAGGACTGGCCCATAATAGGGAAATGAGAGAGCCCTTGCTGTGTCCTCCCCTGGAGGAAGGCCTCGCATAGTCTGGTCCAATGGCCACATAAAATCGACAAGAATTCCGAAAAACTGAATAATAATCCCTGGCAGACAGGTAAACGCCAAAATGATCAAGCTGAATAGTTTGCTTGGATAGTCCCTTTTTGTATCCAGTAAGAGAGGAAGCGGAAGCAACAAAAAGGGGGTGAGTTGGACCAGGTGGCGTGGCCCCCAACACCACCCGCCAAGATTCTGCCAACGACCCACCACAAAAAGGTATCCCAAGACAACCAGACCTGTCCCAATCGCCAAGCCCTTGTCGCGACGCCACCATGCGGGCCAAACGAGCAATGCGGCCAGGAGAGGAGGGGAGTACCAGAAAATCCCCTTTCCAGGCGAGATCAGGTAGATCCACAGAGCGGTGAGCACCGGGATGCTGAACTTGATCCCTTCTGGCTGGTCTGAATACCCGGTCGCAAGGGGAGATCCATAGTGCATCTGATTGAGCAGAAGCTGAAAAGACACCACAAAGGCAAACGCGAGCAGGCCAGTGCTGCTTGCGGTTGTGACCAGGGAGATGGGGTGTTTCATCTTCGGTTGTAACAGTCTTCCAATAACGATGACCGCCAATCCCGGACAAGCCACGACAGAATCCAGACGAGTCAAAACAGCTAAACCGGCAAAGATACCGACACCGGCAATACAGAGAATTGCACGGCATTGGCAAGGAGAAGGTACTGGATTCGGAACTGGATGATTGCACGGAAAAGGTTTTATCCGATCGGCAGTCCAGGCTGCCAGAAGTAACCAGAACGTCGCCAGTGGTTCCGTATAGAAAGGTTTTGAATAAGGCCAGGCGATGGTGGCGAGCAGGAAAACGGAGGGAAGGAGGAAGCTTTGTAGATCATCGCCGAACAACCTTCGACTCCAGAACACAAGAACAAGGGTTGTCAGCCAGGTGATTAACGGATTGAAGAGAGAGACGAAAACCCTTCGAATCCGCTCCGTGTGATCGGGAGGGTAAAGTCCTTGAAAAGATTCTTCATCGCCAGGGAGTGGACGATAGAACCCGACTGTCCTTCCCAGACGATCTGCCTGAAATGAGAGCCAACTTGGGGGGATCCAGGCAGCCATTCCATCTCCTATCCAATACAATGGCACTGCAAGGAGAGGTTGGAGGGGACCATACTGTGGATATTCCTTGCCATCGATTCCTGTCCGTGTGCCGAAACCAGCGGGATAAGGAGGGATGGCATACCCTTGCCCTTGAGCAAGTGACCGGACAGTCCGGTAATTCACTTCACAATCAGGCGAGTAGAGATGCCCGCCCCAGGAGCACAACAGAAGAAGCAGGCTCCAGAGAGCGAAAAGAATGGTAATCGAGCGTGTTGATGAGTTCATTTCTTCAGGAAAGTTTCCCTGAAAGGATAGCACAGCGAATGACTGATTCACGAAGGAATCTCGTTCCTTCCGGCAAGAGTCTCCGTATCGCGCAAGCTCTGGACGCATCCCCTTGGGACTGGGATCATACCTCTATTCTGATTAGTGCAGGTCATTCCAGATCGTTTTACAGGCTTTGCCTGATCTTTGAAGGAGGACAGTTGAGTGAGTCAGCATGATCTAGTTGTCATTGGCGGAGGGCCGGGCGGGTATGTCGCAGCCATCCGTGCCGCGCAGTTGGGATTGAATGTGGCCTGTATCGAAAAGGAGGCCATGCTCGGAGGAACCTGTCTGAGGATCGGATGTATCCCCAGTAAAGCCCTTTTGGAATCGAGTCACCTTTATTGGGAGTCGAGTAAATCTTTCAAAGCTCATGGCATCAGGGTGGCTGGAGTCGAATGTGATCTTGCGATGATGATGAAACGGAAAGAATCCGTGGTACGAGGTTTGACGGGCGGAATCAACTCACTGTTCAAGAAGAACAATATCACCCGTTATCAGGGCCATGGCCGGATTGCAGGGCCCGGAAAAGTAATCGTTGAAAATGAAAGTGGGACCGAGGAGATCCTGGCGGGGAAAATCATCATCGCCACGGGCAGCATTTCCGCGCCGTTACGTGGTGTTGAGGTCGATGGAGACCGGATCGGTACGAGCACTGAAGCGTTATCGTACAACAGTGTCCCTGGTCACCTGGTTGTGATTGGTGCGGGAGCCATTGGCCTGGAACTCGGCTCGGTCTGGAGAAGACTCGGAGCCAGGGTCACCGTCCTTGAATACCTGGATCGGATCCTTCCCGGCATGGATCTGGAACTAGCGGATGAGGCCCGGAAAATTCTCGAAAAACAGGGCATGGTTTTTCGCCTGGGAAGCCGTGTGACCTCCGCGCGTGTCGAGAATGAGGAGTGTGTGGTTGAATGCGATGGCGCTGAGCCGGTACGCTGTGACCGTGTCCTGCTCGCGGTGGGACGTATCCCCAACACGGTGAAACTGGGACTGGAGTCGGTTGGAATTGAGAAAGACCCGCGCGGACGCATCCCCGTGGATGATCATTTCGCTACCACGGCGGAAGGGATCTATGCGATCGGGGATGTCATCCGAGGGGCGATGCTGGCCCACAAGGCGGAAGAAGAGGGCATGGCCTGCGCCGAAGTCATTGCCAACGGGCATGGACACGTGGACTACAATTCCATTCCCGGGGTGGTTTACACCCATCCCGAGATTGCCTCGGTCGGGAAAACCGAAGAGGACCTCCTCAAAGAGGGGCTGCCTTACCGAAAAGGGGTATTCCCATTCATTGCCAATGGCCGTGCACGCTCCATGGCGGATACGGAGGGGAGGGTGAAGATGCTGGCACATGCCGAAACGGACCGGATTCTGGGTGTTCACATCATTGGTCCACGTGCCGGTGACCTGATCGCTGAGGCAGCGGTTGCCATGGCCCTGGGAACCACCAGCAAAGACCTGGCCCGGGCCTCACATGCCCATCCCACCCTCGCGGAGTGCCTCAAGGAAGCTGCGCTGGCGGTGGATGGCAGAGCCATTCACATCTGAACCCGATGAAACCCCAATGGAGAACCCAAGATGCGCTGTCCTTATTGTGCTGCTGATAATGACCACGTGATCGAT
>CAYZUX010000167.1:0-13915 GCA_964481775.1 uncultured bacterium
GATCCATCGGGTCCAACACTGGCCATGATCCAGCGAAAACGTGGCCCCGCCCATCTTTCCCAGACAACTCCGCCATCCTCACCTCCTGGCCACCCCTTTTTCCAGTTGCTATGTGAGTCGTAAATATACAATCCCAGCAGATTGATATGGTTGATATCAGCACGAACGCGTGCCTCTGGACCAGGAGAGCTCATAAAAAGATCTCGCGGCAGAGAATTCAGATATTTGTTCGGTGTGGTCAAAGAGGGAGGAGTGAACCCCTGAAACGGATCATTTCGTGTGGCAAATGAAAGGAGTCCCATTCGGCTTGGCCAGACTGGATACTTTTTATAATCCAGAGCATAGGATTCAAGAGCTGTCGCGATTCCTCGTAAATCGGCATCAGCACGAGCAACCTTAGCTCTTGCCTGTGCTTCCAAAAAGTTCGGAAGGGCGATCGAGATCAGGATCAGGATGATAGCGATCACGATAAGGAGTTCGATCAGGGTGAAACCCTTCACTTCCCTCCAGCGACTTCTCTGATGAGTCATGACAAATTGCCTCACTTTCGTTGTTCAAAAAATCATCTTTCCCAGGCCGGGGAGATAAAATCGCCTCCCCGGCCGAATCCTTTTTTAACCTTAATAATTAACCCAATCCATCACTGCAGTTCCACCTTCGAAATCGATTTCGAGTATTGGCCGAAAAGCAGCAGTGGGGTGATCATCGAGAGCAATGTTAATATGACCGTAGGTGTCTGGTCCCACCCCAAAGATCTCATCGGGGGGCCCCACCAAGAATCCTGCATCCTGGATCACACCATCGATCACCTTCTGCAGATATTCAATTCCCACACTGGTAAATTCCAAAGTGACCACCCGGTTTCCCCACGGTTCGCCCACATCCGCAAACACCTCAGTTCCATTGGCGATCACCGCCTCATACGTATTATACCCTTGGGAACCCGGAGCGAAGGGATGATTTTCTGGCCACAAATGACCCACCGCACATTCAAAACCGGAGCCCTGCCAGCAGAGCTGGTCATTCTTCTGGACTGGCCAAGTCACCTCACCCAGGCCATTGATGGGGCCTCCGCCGATGTTAGGCTCGGTCCCGTTCCCCTCGATCCAATCATAGTTCCCTTCCTTTACCTGATAAGCCTTGAAGTGGAATGTGACTGGCCAGGGGGGGTCTAGCACTGGCTGACCTGTGGTCGTGTTGTCCCAGGCTGCTCCGAGTGTAGTCACCAACAGACGCGCCCCGGTCAGATTCAGGCCACGTCCACTGAGTACAGCCAGGTTATAACGGAAGAGGGCCCATTCGTAATCGTTGACCTTCTGCCACCGAGTTCCCAGTCGTGCCTCGCGTTCACCTCCCGCACCGAATCCATTTCCATTACCTCCCGCGAGCTTAGCGGCATCGTGTTGGTATCCGGCATCCGGAAGAAACCCCTGCTGAAATTTCACCGGTGAGGTGACTGGGCCAAGAGTGTTTGTGGGAGTCGGGGTTGGTGTTGGAGGCGCTGGGGTTGCTGTCGGGGTGATTGTCGGGATTATATTTGAAAAATCAGCCCCCCCTGTCAGGTCACTCCCACCAAATCCCTTTCCCTGGTATTTGGATGCCACTGCCGGAGAAATGTCGAAGAAATCATTCGACTCCTTATCCCATTTCCGGATGTTGGAAAAAACAGCACTGTTGAATGAAGTGTTCACGAAGTCGGTCAAGGGAACACTGGTAATGGGGCCGGTTCCTCCGTATAGCGAGGAAAACAGGGTTTTCAAGCTGTCAGGATGCTCTGCCCGTATTGCTCGATGGGAAGCAATCCCTTCCTGAACTGTGATCGAAACAGGTTCGGATCCATAAGGGTCATACCTGAAAAGGGCATCGTTGCCATCTACATCGATCAGGTCACGGATTACAATCGTGTCCTGGGGACTGGCAGGACGGCCAGTGAACCACACCATATCGTTGTTATTGTTCCAAAACGTGCAGCGTTCAGCAGTCAGATTCAACCAGCACCCTGGGTCTTCAACAATGATCGCTGTCCCGGAACCAGCAGGCTTGGTTGAAAAGATGCAATCCCGGATGATTGCGGTAGCCCCTTGAACACCATCTGTAAATCGAATCCCGCCCACCACGAGATTCACAAAGGCACATTCCTCGAATGTGAAGCTGGTGTTGCACGCTGCTCCACTGATGATCCTCGCTCCTGTCCTGGATGAAACCACAAGGACATTGCGAAAGACAAAACTTCTCGTATCCTCACAAGCCGGTACATCTCGTTCAATCCGGATCGCTCCATTGCCATAGTTGGAGTATGCCATCACGCAGTTTTCAAACAGCACATTCAACACTCCCTGATTGTTGCTGTCCCCCGAATAAAATGCTCGCTGATATGCCCCAGGGGTGGTGTTGTCTGGTGGAGCCTGAGAGAAATCCATGACAGCTCCATTAGCCCCATCATTTTTTGTGAAAACACAATCACGCACAGTCAATCCCACCTCGACACCATCCGCATCCTCAGAGTCAGCTCCAAGCACGGAGCGATGAGGACCTCCATCCACCGTCGGTGCTCCCGCGATACCCACAAAGTTGAGTCCTTCGACAATGTAATTGCCTTGCCGCCTGAAATACATGAAATAGTGTTGTGTCGGTGAGGGGTTCAGCGCGATAACAGGAGACTCGCCGGGGGCCGACTTGATCGTGAGTGTTCCATCACCACCTGGTACAACAGCATCCAAGGTATCCGAATCAAGTAATCCTGCCTGTAGCTCGGTTCCCATGAGATAACTCCCGTTGGAGATGATGACCGAGTCCCCACTTCCATTTCCCCAGTTGTCCCCCCGGCGGAAATTCGCCAGAGCCGATCCGACTTCATGGTAATTGGCGCCTGCCTGCAATGGTAATCCTGGATTGACGGTAACCGTTGCGGCAAACAATGGATCACAGACAACCATCACTAACAGCATTAACCCGGTTATGAATCTGCCAAGTTCCATCGAATTAACACCTCCTTAATTTCCTTTTCTGTAATTGTGGGAGGAACTATAGTTCCTCCTCTTTGTTCCCTCATTCAACACCAGTCTGGAGATCTTTTATGATATTTTTCCGCCTCCTTTGTTCCTCTCCTTCCCCCGAGGTTGAGAAAAAAAACTATTCCGGAATTATTTCCAGGATGGTTGATACAGGATCCTGAGTAACACCTCGAAGGTCGATACTCATTCTTTTCCCATCCTGATGAAAAAGCAGAGCTTGTCCTTCCGGTACCACAGAAACCTTAGATACACGAAAACAGATCGGATGAATAAAAAGCGTGGCCGTCTCGATCCCGTTCTTTCCCCGTGGATTTCTGAGTAGATGCAGATAGACCCTTCCTGACGCGGGATTGATCACATCATACCCCCAATCTCCTTCTTCAATTTCATAGGGGCGAACGGCAAGAATGGTATGTTTTCGGGACTCAAGCCACTTTCCCATTTCTGTCAGGAGGGGTATCATCTGAGGGTAAGGTGTCCAATCGAGATCCATCATGCGTGGGGCATTGATGTTTGATGGTTCCGCCAACATGGTCACAAGTACCCGGCACCATTCATCCGGATCAAGGTATCCTCCATCTTTTCCCTCGACACACTGGTATTTCCAGGTGTCCATTGGTTGATATTTTGGATTATTTCGAAAAGGAGGGTCGGGTGGCCACTGCCCCCAGTAGGCTTCAGGGATACAGTAAGCTCCATGAACCTCCAGAACATCCAGATCACCAACCTCCCAATCGCGTGCACGGACATCTGCATTCTGGAGGATCAGTGCGCTGGGATTACTTGCTTTAATCAAACTGTAGAGACCGTCAAATTCGAAATGATGTGGCCTGCCTTCGCGGTATCTCTCATCATGACCATTATCGAACCACCAGAGATCCGGGTTGTAGAGATGGATTATCTGCAGGATGGCTTCATGTTTAAAATCCATATGTTCCTGATCAGTGTTGGCTAAATCACGGTGGTCGTTCAAATCCACATAAGCCCCAAATTTGAGACCTTTGGACCTCATGATTTCGACGTATCGCAAATGGTCTGGAGATGTCTCCAGCATCACTGACCCATTTGAGATGGAATACTTTGAAAACAGGGTGTAGGCCACCCAGGAAAACCCAAGCCTGGTAACCAGATCTGCCTGCTCTTCCGGGTGATCGAGAAACCACAGGGGTTGATCCGGGTTTTGACTCAGTTGGAGGTTAGGACCGTGGTGACGAAGTCCCCCGATACGATTCCCGGTCTCGAACCATTCCTCTGTTACACGGGATTTGACTATTAGGGGCAGTTTTTTTTCTGCCTCAGTTGGAGGATTCGAAGAATCGGTAACCCTGACAAGGATATCATAGGTTCCCTGCGACATGGGTTTACCAAGTATCTCACCCTCCTCCATATCAAGTTGCATTCCTTCTGGAAGTCCGATTGCTTCCCATTGGTAGGGTGGCGTTCCGCCTCGAGCAAGCAGACGAAAAGCAGATGCGTCGGCATTGTCGGCTTCGAAGTCGCCCCCTGGATTGCGGATCGATAACCAAACATAGGGCTGCCCACGATGAGCTTCAGGGAGCAAACTTGTAGTCACTTGGAGCTGGTCTTGTTGGCTTGGCCAGTGGGGGCTGTATTCAAGCCCGGAAATCTTCGCCCCCTGTTTATCAGTCAGACCACAGTAATACCCCCAAAGACCGCGCTTACTGGAGGTTTGGAGGAGAAGCTGGTTCCAACCTTCTTCCAATTGAATCTCTTCAGACCATTTGTCTCTTTCTGCCTGGCTGGGGGTGTCGACTAACAGAACTGGTTTCTGGTTCAGCCAAGCCTTGATTCCATCCGTGGCTCCACAATGAAGAACCACTCCCTGAGACACGGGACTCCAAATAGAAGTCATACTGAAGGCAAAATGCTCCTGTGTTTCAACAATCGGTTGATCAACATCCCCTCGCCTGAAGAAAGTGAAAAGATCGCAGTAGTCATCCTGATTACGGCAATAGAGACGATCATCGAAAAAGATCCACTTCCGGTTCGACCTGGTTTCGATCTCGAATGACTGCGCTTCGATGTTACTTCTCAACAGATTTGCCTCGACATCCGCCACCTCTGAGGGCGCTAATGGGCCGATCACCATCCATTGGCAGATTCTTCTCGAGATATCAATCGTTTCGGTCTCACCCTGGGAGCCAAATGGAAAAAGGCCCAAAAACAAGGAAATCATTACGGTTTTCAACACACCCTTTGTCAAAAGGACCAAATTCATTGAATGACCCCTCAACCAATCAACCAGGAAATCAATGCAAAACGACACTTTTCCATCAATGATATACGAGTATAATAAAGGAGAAGGCCAAAGTCAATGCTGATTTTCCCGTCTCACATGGGGATCGTTCGTTGGCCTTGGTTGAGGAAAGGATTCTGTTTGAATTCTTTTTTGTGTGTATAGCGTAAAAGTCACCCGGAGCGCCCCCTGGGGGGACAATCCCACGGATACACAGCCCCTCCTGATTTAAGGATCAGTGGGGTATCCGGAGATACGCAGCGTAAAGTTTGACCTTTTCCGGGGAACTGCCCTCGAAAGATAATTTAAGACGGATCGGCCCTTTGGTAGCCGGAAGAGTCTTCAATGTCCCCCATGATACCGGAACTTGAAACCCCGGCACCTTGAGGGGATGGCATTTTTCCCGGGTGTATCCGGGGATTGGTTGGAAGTGGTTGTCCAAAACTTCCGCTACCAGGAAAGCCGAATCTGTGGGTCCCTCTACATTCAATAGGAGCTGAATTCCTTCAGGGAGAGCGAGGATCGGGGCTGAAATCACATGGGGAGTAACCTCCCCAACCCATGTTTGTCCCTCAAGAGGATCGTTTACAGGAGAAAAGAAACCAAACCTTTCATAATCCCAGTAAGCCAACCGAATCGAATTATCTCCTCCTGGTCCCCAGATTCCAAACCATGTAAGTGACTGATCACCGATATTTACCAGTCCTTGACCTTGGGAAAGACGAGGGGGTGTGCCTGAGGGAAATTCAGAGGACCAATCATCTTCATAGGCTTCGATCAGGGGGTAATCAGGAATCGGCTCGCTGAAATGCAGGCCGTCGCCGGATGTCACCAACCCGATGTTCATTCGCATTTCACGTCTGTCATTGCTGTTAAGTGGGCCATTCCACTGGCCATAAAGCCCAATGACCACGTGACCGAAATCTGCAAGCGCTGCTCCCAAATGTACCTGGGGGCCCATGTTGTAACCAAACAGGACTTCTCTTGGCGGAACCAAATCACGACGGAAACCTAGGACGGCGGCGGTTGTCCAAGTCTCAAAATCCGCGGACAGGAGATTGATCATAACCCGTTTTTGAAATCCGCGATCTGTCCCAGCATTCTGGGCGCTCAGGATATAATGCTCCCCCTTTCGGATCAGGCCGGTTGGTTCAAGACGCAGGTGAGTTACCGGATTCATCGTGGAGGGAGTCCAATGTAGCCCATCAGGGCTGAAGGCAACGTAGCCTTGATGATGACCCGCCGGTGGGCCTACTTCACAAAACATTTTGTAATGTCGCTTGGGATTGGGATCATCGGGTTCGTAGATCACATTACAGGACATGGCTGCCCCGCCCCAGTCAAGGTCGACAAGGTTATTCTCCCGGTTCCCCCCATAGTCGACTAATCCCAGAGCTGGCTTGGTCCAACGGCGGCCATCCATGCTGAATGCATAACAGATGCGGTAGTAAGAGGGAGCATCAAACCCCTTTCCCAGATACCACATATGGAGCTTGTCCCCTATGCGGATCACGGTTCCGTAGAAAGTAATCCCAGCAGCATCAGCTGGACCGGGTCCAGGCAGGAGAACCGGAGTATCCGTATTTTTCTGGGCTTTCACCAAACTGAGTTGGACGCCATGCCTAAAAGGCAGGCTGATTCCATCAAAGGAAAAAAGAACGGCTTCTCCACGCTGTTGAACGGCGGGATCAGTCAGATCGATTACCCCTTCGGCGAAGACGCGGATAGAGAAAGACAGGAACAGGTGTACAAGCAGGATGGGAACACAAAAGGAAAGGCGGTTCATGAGGTCTGTGAGAGGATGATTATCCTGACTGAGTAACAAAAACTCCCAAGGTCGATTGTCGTTCGATAATGGTCGCATTTAGCAAGACATGCCGGGGTTTGGAGTCGGGAAAATTGATCTTGTGAAGGAGCAGTTCAAAGGCTGTCCGGCTGACATCCTCCGCTGGGAAGGCAATGGCTGTGATGGAGGGACGGACCGCATTACAGATGGGTGTCTGATTGACACTGACCACCCTGATATCCCGGCCCACCTGGAGGTTGAGATCCTGAATGGCCTGCAAAGATTCGAGGAGCTCATGATCTCGTGGCACAATGATCCCATCCACTGTACGGTTCGATCTCAGAAGATCGGTGACTTTGCGGTAGTATTCCCCATCAAAAGGACTTACGGAAACGATCTGGTCGTCAAAACGAGGCAACCCAAGGTCGGCCAATCCTTCCCGGAAACCCTCCACACGCTGGTTCGAATACCAGTAATCCTCATATTGGCTACGGACAAAGAGGGCAAGATGGCGACAACCCCTGCGTGCCAGGAGTTGGACTGCATCAAGGAGTGCCTTGCGTTGATCAACAGAGACAGAACTCACACTTGTTACCCCTTGGGAATCCTCCACCACCAGGGGAATACCCCTGGCAATCTCCTCAAGAAGGGCGATATCCTGGTAGCGCGGAGAGACATAAATCATTCCATCGAGCAGGGCGATATCCTGTATGAGTGATTGCTCCTCAGGACCCCGAAGATCATCGCGTGGAATGATCATGAAGCGGTACCGGTCGGAGTCAGGTGATTCATAGATCCCCTTGAGACGAGGGTCGATACGGGTCTGAGGTTGATGAGCCACACGGCGTTCGATAGTCCGGTGCGATTCACGGTGAACACAGATCCCGATGATCCAACTACGCCTAGTCTTAAGAGAACGGGCAAATGGATTTGGAAAGTACCCGAGCTTGCGAGCAGTCTCCTGGATGCGGTCTCTGGTTCCATCCTTGATCGAATAAGTGGTATTTCCCGCAAGGACACGGGCAGCAGTGGCATAACTCACCTCGGCTGCAGCCGCAATGTCCCGGATAGTCGCCTTCTTTTTGCGCATCTGCATGGATTGATTCAAACCGTTCCTGTCGGCAATAACGGACTCCTGAATGCCGATTTACACTTTGGAACTTGATTCAATTTTGTCCCCAGATCACTTGGACTCTCATTTTCCAGATAATCAGGGCCGTGAAAACCCCTGTCTGTCTTGTTTGTATAATGAGTCATATATCCAATGATTACTATACACAAGTATAATCTGAAAGCCAGTTTCAAGCAAGCAGCAAAAAAATCCCAGTATCGATGGGTTTTCTTTCTTCAGATTTCCCCTTGGTCGGTACTGAATCGCGGTCACCATTCCGGAATTATGGTTATAAAGGGCTTGAAATCTCAATGAATAACTTTATGATATCGAATATAATAACCTTTTCGTCGTCCTTTTGGGCTTCAGATAAAAGGAAAAACTGGGTGGGGTGAAAGGGTGTCAAGAGAGATGTGTGAATCTCAGTCGACAAAGGGGTTATCGTATGGAGATCTTTTGGAGTTGAAACGCTGGAATACGCCTACGATCTACAATGGCTGGGAAATGATCACACGGCATGACATCTCCCGCAGTGGTTTCAATCTGGAGCCACTTACCGATTTCATGCCTCAAATGGGACCGATGGTAGGATATGCTGTCACAGTGACTTTCGAGCCGGGAAATCCCATTCATAGACAATGCAGGGGGAACGCATGGCGCGAATACCGATCCTACGTAGCCTCGGTTCCCGGGCCCAAAATCGTGGTGCTACAGGATCTCGACAAACCAAATTGTTACGGATCTTTCTGGGGTGAGGTGAACGCCAATGTCCACCGGGCGTTAGGTTGTGTGGGCACAATTACCGATGGAGCAATCCGGGATCTCGATGAGATGTGCAATGCAGGTTTCAAAGCGCTCGCCCGCAGGCTTTGTGTGGGCCATGCCTATACCATCCCGGTCGAATGGAATTGTGATGTCGAGGTTTTCGGACAAGTCATCCAACCCGGACAGTTGATCCATGCGGACAAGCATGGTTTCCTCGCCATCCCGGGTGAGGACGCATCTGCCTTGCTGGATGCAGCTCGTTTCATGGACTCCAACGAGTGTCATACCAAGATTGCCGCGGCTCGCAATGCCACAGGAATGTCTTGTGAGGATCTGCTCAATTCTCTTGACAAAGCGAATCGTGATTTTGCAGAAGCGGCGCGCCGCACCTTTTCCCGTGAAGGGGAGTAATTCCCCAAAAATACAGGATTGGAACGGAATACAGGAAAATGATGACCATGACAGTTACCAAGACTCAGAACTCCGGTTCCCGCAGGATCTCATCAGAGCCAGAGGCCCGCACACAGGGCAAAGCGTTCCAGGATAGTGTCAATTGGTTTCGGAACCTTCATTTTGGGATGTTCATCCACTGGGGCCCTTACAGTGTGCTAAGACGTGGTGAGTGGGCTATTCAGGATGAACGCATACCCCTGGAAGAGTATGACGAAATCGCCCGGCAATTTACCGCCTCCAGGTATGATCCAAGGCAGTGGGTGGCACTGGCCAAAGAAGCTGGGATGCGTTATCTCGTCTTGACCGCGAGACATGGAGATGGCTATTGCCTTTATCGTTCAGAGCATAATCCACGAAATTCGTTCACTCAGACACCGCACAGAGATCTTGTCCGAGACTTTGTTAAGGCCTGCCGTGAAGAAGGAATGGGGATTGGGTTATATTTCGGATTAAGCAATTGGTATGAACATTTCCGACGGTTTGGGGCTTACCAGGTTTTCTCTGACCTCAGGCAGAATCCTACCCATAGCCAGTCCTGGAAGGAATTGTGGCAAAGCAACCGTGCCCAACTGCGTGAACTGCTGACCTCTTATGGTGAAATCGATATTCTGTGGTTTGATGATGCGCCTTTGGTTGGTGAATCATTCGATGCAGCAGGTCTTGAGGTAATGGCCCGCCAACTACAGCCTGGTATCCTGATCAACAACCGCGGTCGTACTCCCGGCGACTTCGATATCTCAGAGGAAAAATTTGAACGGCTGGATCCAATGCGTCCATGGGAAGTTTGTATGCCGCTCGCCATCCGCTGGGGTAACCATCGTGGAGATAATGACTATAAATCGGTGGCCACTCTTATTCGTATGATTCGCACTCCCATTATCCAGGGGGGGAACTTCCTGCTGAATGTTGGACCTTATGAAGATGGAACCATTCCTGAGAAACAGATCCATCTGATCAGGGAAGTCGGGAACTGGCTGAGAATTCAGGGTGAATCGATCTTCGGTTGCGAAGGTATTCTGGCGGCACATGCCGAATGGGGTGATTGGATCACACACAAAAATGGCACTGTGTATGTCCACCTTGATCGTTGGATGGGACCAAGGTTCTGTTTTGCAGGCCTTAGAAACCAAGTGAAATCAGCTGTGTTGCTGAGCAATGGCTCTCGTGTGGATTTCATACAATCACATCCCGACCGCCTGGTATTCTCTGGTCTCCCTGAAAATCCTCCCGACCCCCATTGTAATGTGATCGCCTTGGAGATTGAGGGAACTCCCGTTTTTGATACTCTGCTGAAAATTTAACCACACGGAATCATTATTCCTTGAGCATTGAATCAAGGGGAGTTATTGAATGTTGCGAGAACAGCGTTCTGTCAGTGAGCCATTCACACTATTGGGAAAACGACTGGTCTTCATGGATTGGTCTTTTATTCGTCCCGCCGAGTTCGGATGGTTCAGCCATACGGGCGAAAACATCACAGTGACAGGAAATGTCTCTCCAGACGAAGCACTTTTTCGCTCCAAGGATCGACCCTACGGTATTCGACTCGAGGCACAGAAACCGGAGCGCTGTGGTCCTGTACTTCAGCCTGAGCGTCCATGGGAGCAGACTGCAGTCCACATCCATACCCTCATCCGGGATGAAGGGATTTATCGGGCTTGGGGATACTGTTGGGATCACCCGATACGCCAGGATCTCGCTCTTGTGGGATGCCATTTTCACGTATTGGAATCAAACGATGGATTCAATTGGAAGCGCCCCAAAGTTGGCCTGGTTGATTACCTTGGTAATAAAGATAACAATCTTCTCCCAAATACTGCCGGCCTCCAGGGTGGGACAGTTTTTGTCGACCCATCCGCTGATCCCTGTGAGCGTTACAAGCTGATCGGAACAGGATACGTCTCGCTTTCTCAATTCGATGAATTCAAAAAGCAACGTCCTGATGCCTGGCAGGAATGGGCTGTAAGAGAAGATATACGCAATGATTCCTACAGTCATATGGAGCATGATTTCTCGAAAGGTTACGTTGTTGCTTTGATTGGAGCAGTTTCACGGGATGGATGTGACTGGAAATTTCTGGACATGCCATTGGTGGTCGAGCATTCCGATAATCAACCCGTAGCCTATTACGATACAATCCTCCAGAAATATGTCTGCTACACCCGTAAGTGGTATGGAGGATTGGATCCAGTACCGACAGAACCACGAAATCCGCTTGCTTTTATTTCCTTGCGTCGGAGTATCGGCCGTTCCGAAACGAGCGATTTCCGTCGCTTCCCAATCTCAAGAACCATCCTTACTCCCGGACCAGAGGTTGGACCATCCGAGGTTTATTATCTCAACGGTCGAACCACAATTCCAGGAGCACTGGATCATCATCTCATGCTGACCAGTGTTTGGGATACAAGCCATGATCAAACACGATTGCTGCTTTATACAAGTGCGGATGGTATCCTCTGGCATCTGGTGCCTGGAGGATCAATTGTCGACACAGCTTCATGGGGTCAGTTCGATGGGGGATGTCTGTTTGCTTCACCCAATATGGTTGAATTACCCGATGGTTCCTTTGTCATGCCTTACCAAGGTCATAATATTCCCCACAAGTATCCGCGTGGTCAATGGGAATCACGGACTGCGTATATCCGCTGGCCACAGGGTCGTGTTGTCGCTCTAAAAGCCGATGCCTTGGCAGAATTCAGTACATACGCTTTTCTTCCACCCACCCGCCAGATGACCCTGAATGTCCGTACCCGACGTGCCGGATCTGTCAAGGTTGAGTTGGTTGATTATCTCAGCCGGACTCCATTACCCGGTCGTAAATTCGAGGATTGTCATCCGATTATGGGTGATCATTCCAAGGCAGTTGTTCGGTGGGGAGATTCCTGTGATCTGGGAGTTCAGCCAGGACAACCGATATTCCTTCGATTTAAAATGGATATGAGTGAAATCTTCATGATCGAGTTTTGTTAACAGGTCAGAACTCATCTTGAATACAAACTGTACCAACATCAATCCTTCTTTCGGAGATTCCACCAGGTGTTTGCGCTTTTTCCCGGCTCAGGTGATGTGAGCAGACTGATCAGGAGGGTTGGGAAAGCCATTCCGATGAGACCCAAAGTACCAATCCATTGTTTGCTGATTGTCCGATGGGTTCCCGGGTCTGGAAAGCAGAATGCCATGGAGGAAAGAATCCCCCCATCCTGGTAAAGACCAGGTGCTGTCCATAACATTGTGTACATCCCCACGACTGATCCAATCAAGCCCCCCCAGAATACCCCGATGCTGTTGGCCCGTGAGACAAAGATCGCGAACAGGAAAATTCCAAGGATCGGTCCTGTAAAGCTTCCGCCAAGTCCCATCATGATATCAATCAGCTTTCCCATTCGCATGGCATTGGCTGCGATGACAATTGCCACTGAACCCAGAATAAACGTTAATACTCTTGAGAGAAACACTTGGAATTGTTGATGATCATGGCTGGATTCATCGGTTACTTTGATCCGGGGAAAGATCCGAACTGCAAAGTCGACCACAGCTACAGTACAGATTGAGTTTAAAAGCCCGGAAAAGGCGGAAAGCCCCACTGCCCAAAGAGAGGCGATAATCAGGCCTGTCAAACCGATCGGGAAGATATCTGAGATGAACCAGGGAACCACTTTATCCGGATTGACTACCAAGGCTTCTGGTAGATGACCATCGACAGAATAGTAGGCAAAATAGGCGATTCCCATCAGAGACAGAAGTGTTATCGAAACCGAATCACCTAAGACCATGAGCATGAAACTCCGGCGGGCATCCTTGATGGAACTTGCGGTTTCAAAACGCTGGACAATCTGTTGATTACAGGTAAAAGTGTTAATCCGGCCAAGCATTGTCAGCCAGAACATCCCAAAGACTGTGTAGGGAACAATGAAGTATTCTTTGATCCAATCAGAGAATGAGGTTGTTTCAGGAAATGGTTTATTATAGATACCGACATGATGTATATTTCCAGCAATAGTTTTCAAGCCCCCATCCACATTCCACCACAGGAGACCCACCTGAATGGCTAGTGCGGTAAACAAGATTGCTGACTGCATGACGCCACCCCATATAACTCCTTTCATGCCTCCCAGTGCCGTGTAAGTGGTTGCGACAACTCCCAATACAAGAATCAGTGGAATAAGGAGGTCATCCTGGTTGGTCGCAGCAACCATTGCAAGACATGGGACATACAGGCAGACTCCAAGTAGTAGAATTTGCCAGACAAGATAGATCGCAGCTGCAAGTGTGCGAACTTTTGAATCAAATCGTATTTCGAGATATTCGTAAACAGTGTAGATGCCCATTTTTCGATAAAATGGGAGTATGATGTAGAAAACATAAGGATAGAGAACCAGCCAGGACAATACCCCTGCCAGAATCATGGGGCCATATTGGATCATCGCTGAAGGTTGTCCGAGGTAATCTCCTGCACTGGTCAGGGCTGCCATCAGTGAAAGTCCGATTGGAAGCCATTTCATTTTTCTCCCAGCAAGGAAATATTCATT
>CAYZUX010000168.1:0-13912 GCA_964481775.1 uncultured bacterium
ACGGTCCTTGGCGGTCAGGAGGATAAAATAGGTGTCTTTGAGGTCATCGTGTTGACGTACCCATTTGCACAAATCAAGTCCATCCACCTCGGGCATCATCCAGTCAGAAATACTGATATCGGGACGCAGACTTTCCAGGATTCCGATGGCTTCACGGCCATCATTGGCGGTCTGGAGACGGAATCCCACACGAGTGAGATACCTTTCCATGATCTGACGGGTGAACTTGTCATCATCCACCACCAGGACTGAGGGGATATCAGAGTCGATTTGCGGAAGCCTTTTGAATGGGGTCATGTACGAAGCCAAGTCAATGGAGATGATCCAATTATCGTCAATTATTCATGGAACCTACATCTTGGTCGAGACCTGTGGACATGTTTTTTCCTGTTCAATTCTCTACGGGCACCTTTTCTTCATCTCTGGAAAGGGGGTGTGTGATCGGCGCATCCGGTTTACCCTGAAGTCACTTGTATGCCGGAACTCCCCGAAGTTGAAAATGTGCGTCGTTGCCTGGAGCCCACTCTCCTTGGGGTGCGAATTCTACGGGTTGTGGAGCATTTCCCGGGGGTGTTGATTCCCGGGGAGGGAGAACCACGGAAGTTCTTTCCGTCACGAGTGACCTGCCTGGACCGTCATGGGAAGTATCTCCAGATCCGATTGGAGAAAGGCCGTCAGTTGGTGGTTCATTTTCGCATGACCGGTTGTTTCTATTTCCATGCTCCTTCCGATCTGCTCCATCCGCACACCCATGTGGAGTTTGCGCTCGCCTCTGGAGTCGCTCTCGCTTACCGGGACCCACGAAGGTTTGGACGGCTGTGGTTGATCGATGGAACCGATTCACCACCCACCAGCGGTCTTGGGCCAGATGCATTGACCATCAGTGAAGAAGAGTTTCTCGACCGGATCGGAACACGGAACAGGATGATCAAACCACTCCTTATGGATCAGGGGGTGCTTGCCGGCATCGGTAATATCTATGCCGATGAGAGCCTTTTCCAGGCAGGAATTCACCCCCAGACCTCGACACACCGGCTGCGGAAGAGCCGTCTGAGCGACCTTTGGAGGGCTATGAAATCGATTCTCGAATGTGCCATTGAAAAAGGTGGTTCCTCAATCAGTGATTATGTCAGTCCCGAGGGAATTGCGGGTTCCTACCAGAATGAACATGGAGTCTATGACCGCGAGGGCAAACCCTGCCCTCACTGTGGGACACCCATCCGGAGAATCGTCGTGGCCCAGCGTGGAACCCATTTCTGCCCACGCTGTCAGAAACGGCGTTAGGGAACTTGCCTGCGGTTTTGGATTCGAAAGTCCCAAACGAATAGGTTGGAGGGCCTGTATTCATCCTAGGAAAGTCTTAAAACATGGCATGCATCACTCTGCCTTGATGCGGGTTCCTGTCGCACGGTCCTCGACAATCTGTCCATCAAGGATCTTGATGACCCGGTTCGTGTGTTCCGCGATACGTGGGTCATGAGTCACCACCACGATGGTGCTGCCTTGTTCATAAAGGGATTCCAGGATGCGCAGGATTTCTTCTCCGGATTTACTGTCGAGGTTTCCAGTGGGTTCATCGGCCAGGATAAGCGATGGATTGTTCACCAGTGCCCGGGCGATGGCCACCCGTTGTTTTTGTCCACCGGAGAGCTGGTTGGAACGGTGCCCCATGCGGTCAGCGAGTCCGACACGCTCCAGGGCTTCCATTGCCCTGCGACGTCTTTCACGCCGTCCTACCCCCGCATAGATCAAAGGGAGCTCCACGTTCTTGAGCGCGGTTGCTCTTGCCAGGAGGTGGTAAGCCTGGAAGACAAATCCGATCTTGCGATTCCTCACCTCAGCCAGACGTTGATCCGAATGCCGTGAGACATCCATGCCATCCAGGAGGTACTTCCCAGTGGTTGGACGTGAGAGACAACCAAGGATATCCATCAAGGTCGACTTCCCCGAGCCGGAAGGGCCGATGATAGCGGCGAACTCTCCCTCCTCAACAGATACGGACACCCCCCGTAAAGCGTGGACTTCCTCAGTCGCCATAGGGAAGACCTTGGTAATCTCGATAGTCTCGATGACACGTCCCATGATGAAATCCTATATACCCGCCAATAGTCGTATCCTGGCCATCAGACTGAAACGCAGGTTGAGCCAATAATGACGGCGTGTGTGTGGTGCAAAGGTCTTGAGTGTATTCTGGAACTCCACCCGGGATTCCTCGGTCCGGCCCAAGCCCTTGAGTAAGAGGGCCAGGCGATAGACCGGCTCGCACATCGAGCTGTTCCGCCGAATCGTAGCACGGTACCACTCGATGGCTTTCTCAGATTCTCCGAGCTGCTCATAACACCGTGCGATCAACAGGTGGGTTTCCCCATACCCTTCCTCAGGACGTATTTCCAGTGCTTTCTCAAGTTGTTCTGTTGCTTCGCGGTACTTTTTCAGATGAAAGAGGACCTTTCCAAAAAGGGAACGGCAGGAGGCATGATCCGGATTCAGTTCAATCGCGGCCAGGAGCTCGCTTTCGGCCTTGGTCCAACGGTGAGAGCGGGCATAGATCTCTCCGAGGGTGAGGCGTGCCTCGAAACCGTGCGGATTCAACTTTCCCGCCGAGATGCGTTGATAGTAATAACGGCGTTGACGGTAGGTCTGGATCAGGTGAAGAAAAGGTGCAAGAAAGTAGAGCGCCAGGAAGATGACCGCCCCTGTAGTGAATAGTTCGACCAACCATGAGAAAACGGCATTCATCAGGGCAGTGGGTGCTCCAGAATCAGGTACTCCCTCACCAGCTGGCCACCAACCAGGTGCTCCTGGATGATCCTTTCCAGGACAGGGGGATCGCAGGAATGGTACCACGCCCCCTCGGGGTAGACCACCGCGATCGGTCCCATCTCACAGATCCTCAAACAGTTGGCCTTGGTCCGGTTGATGCCTCCCTGTTCCGACAGTCCCAGTTCTCGAAGCCGTGCCTTCAGATACTCCCACGCGGCAAGGGAACGTTCCCTGTCACAGCACTTGGGTTTGGTTTGATCGCAGCAAAGAAGGATATGACGCCGCGAGACAGGGATACCCACAGCTTCGGAGAGACGGAGGAGATGCGAGGAGGTGGGGAGATCAAGTGGAGTGGACATGGGAGGCTTGCACTCGAATGGAAAGACTGATTATGACAAAGAATCGGTGCATATCAATTCGCATCTCGGATTCATTTTTCCAGGTTCGTTCCATTGAAGTTTCCGATCCATTGGACACGTGGTATTTGACCCACCAGCTTGTTGAAAAAGCGGAGATCGCCGGTGATGAAATCCGCGTCCAGCAGGTTCGCCAAGACTGCATAAGCTGCATCATACACTGAGCAGGAAATTGTGGATGACAGATCTAGAGAGGCAAGTGAATAAGGCGAGAAGTTGAAAAGTCTCATCTCAACTTGTTGTTGCCTGATAAGGGCAGCTCTGGCTTCCTCTAATGAAAGGCGGTGCTTCAAAACCGCTGACCTCAAGGCATTAGCGACCTCGAACTCGATAAGAGAGGGCGCCGCAAGGTTAACTTGTTCACTGAAGCAGGCTTCCAATAGGGCATATGCCTGCTCTGTCGAATCCTCATCATGTAAATGCCATTTCAGAGCAACACTGGCATCCACCACGACTAGTCTAGGCCTATCAGCGTTCACGTCCATCCTCAATAAGATCTCTCAAATCGCAGTCGAGAGGAACCATCCTGGATCGAGCTTCACGCATTTCCCGGATGACCTCTCCAAGCTGAGACCTGTGAGGATGGGGAGGTTGGCTGTCATCAATAAATACGATATTCACCGGAACTTCTCGTTCCACGATTGGCAGGATTTCGCCCGGCAATGCCCGAAACGTCTTCCCATCATAAACACCCCGTATTGCAATCATGGCCTTTATCGCTCCCTTCTCCTCTTCGCTCCTTCGAGGCTCAAGCACTCGCACGGACTGGATCCCCATCCTGACTCAGCGGCAGGGCTTCCATAACCAGTTCTCCCCTCAGTGTGACCGGTTTGCATTCCGTGATCAACGCAAGCGTGGTCTCTCCTACTGATGGGTATAAAGCCGGATCTTCCGGAAGCTCGATCCCCACGGGCTTGTTGGTACGTGTCCGTGCTTTGATGCGTTGCAATGGCAACTCAGGGTCGTAGCCGGGTATGCCCTCGATCATCACCTCGGTGGTTTGTCCCACTACCAACCGGTTCAGGGAAAGGCTGATGGATTCCTGAAGCTCGATGAGCCTGGCCAGACGTTCGGATTTCTCTTCCTCAGAGATTTTGTCCTCCCAGCGGTTGGCGGCGGTTCCCTCACGCCTTGAGTATTTGAACATGAAGGCGCTATCCCACCGGGCGCGTTTCACCGCCTCCAGGGTCTCCTCAAATTCGGCCTCTGTCTCATTGGCGAAACCCACCATCAGGTCGGTCGAAATGCCATAGGAGAACGGATTGGTCTCTCTGGGGCCAAAGACTCGCTCCAGATAGGCCAGCTTTTCGAAATACTGCTCAACCGTGTATCCGCGTTTCATCGCCTTGAGGACACGGTCACTGCCCGCCTGCAGAGGAAAGTGAAAACTCTCGCAGATGTTTGAGCACTCGGCCACCGTATCGATCAGTTTCGAGGTCATGTCCTGCGGATGCGAGGTGGTGAAACGGATTCGTGTGAGCTCCTCGATGCGGCTGAGACGTTGAAGCAGGTCCGCAAAATCGACTCCATCGTAACGGTAGGAATCCACATTCTGCCCGATCAGGGTCACCTCGCGGTAACCTTGACGCACTAAGGTAAGGCATTCCTCGACAATTGCCTCGGGAGGACGGCACACCTCCTTGCCGCGTGTGTAGGGGACCACACAGAAGGTGCAGACCTTGCTGCACCCCTGCATTACCGAGACAAAAGCGGGATACCTCAACACCCCGGCATGAAGGGGGATGTAGGTGGGGTCATCGAACAGGTCTTCCTCGGTTTTGGCGATGTCCACCTGGGGACCGAGGCCCGCCGCCGCTCTCTCGATCAAGGATGGGATACGTGGGATCGCATGGGTTCCCGCGACCACATCCACCACACCGGAACGGCGGATCAAATCGACGCCCTCCTTCTGGGCCATGCAGCCTGTCACCGCGATCATGCGTCCTGGCTGGTCCCGTTTGAATTGAACCAACCGTCCGAGAGTGCCATAGACACGTGACTCAGCCGTGTCGCGAATGGCACAGGTGTTGATGACCAGCAGGTCCGCCAAATCCTCGGTGAAGGCCGGTTCATGGCCACTGGCCACCAGGTAACGCTCAATGCGCCCGGTGTCATACACATTCATCTGGCAGCCAAATGTCAGAACCTTGAACTTCATGCTCCTAAGAACCTTCCCGTAAAGATCGTACCACAGCCTTGGCAATCCGCCATGAATCCACCAAGGCACGGTAACGGCTGGTGGAGGTACCGGCGGGATAGTGGCATGAGATAGGAATGTTTTCCACCTCGATTCCGCGCCTTCCTGCCTTTACGAGCACCTCGGTCTCCAGGGCGTATCCATCCGATTCCAGAACCATGACATCGAAAATCCGAAGCGGGTAGATCCGCATCCCACACTGGGCATCCGGGATGGAGGTGCGGGCTGCGAGGGAAATCAATGTTGATGAGAGGCCATTGGAGAGCCTCCGAACCCAGGGCATGGCGTCGATGGTCTCATCCGCGAACCGGTTCCCAACCAGAATGGCATCTTCATTCCGTTCAAAAGCCTGGAGAAATGCCGGGATGGCTTCAACAGGATGTTGGCCATCCGCATCGAGGGTCAGGACATGTGTATAGCCCGCCTTGCCCGCCTCGCTGAAACCGGTCTTCAAGGCGGCTCCCTTACCCCGGTTGCGGGGGTGTGAGACTACCCTCCACACGGGTTGCCGCCGCGCTGTCTCGGCAGTTCCATCCGTGGATCCATCATCGACCACCAACACCGGAATCGAAAGTGGATGTAATTGATCGAGGACCTCCCCCAGGGTAGGGGCGGCATTGAAAGCGGGTATGATGATGGAAATGGCGGGTTGGGGTTTCATTGGGGTCATGGAATTGATCTACACTTCCTCATTCTCCATCAAGGACGGTGACTGATATGAACCGTTGGCTCGCGTTCCTCCCCATCATCCTAACCCTGAATGCCAGTGCCTTTGCACCCACCGACGACCAGTGCGCGGTGAATGTGCGGTACGCCTCCGCTGTGCGGGATGTCCTGCTGGTGGAGGGGCAGACTTATACCTTGTCAATTGATCTTGTCCAAGCCAGGGTCTCCCGTTTTGAATCCTCCGGAACCAACCTTCTCGATGAGAAAGGGATTGTCCCTACGCTCAATGGTAAACCTCTTTCCGGTCCAGGCCGGGTGAACATCTACACCTTCGGCACCCAGATGTACGAGATCCATATCCGCGATCTCAAAATCGAGGGGATGACCCCAGATATCGAGCTAGCGCTTTATGCCTATGCCCGGAGGGTTTTCATCAATCTGAATGTCACCCCGCGTGGACCGGTTCCCGCCATGAAGCTCGCCTGGGAGGGGGGAGTCATCAGCCCCATGGCGCTTCCCAAACGGGCCGCCGATCCTGAAGTGGTGATGCGTGGAGGCTACAGCGCCGCAGTCATTGACCTGGATGCCTCCTCCAAAGGAGTGGATCTGGGAGCGGAGGGGCCACAAAAAAGTGGGATTTTCCAGACAGTCAAGCACTTCACAGAAAGGGTTGAGGGAACCCGTTCACGGGGAATCATCCTTTGCGCTGCCCGGAATCCCCGTGATCTTGTGAACCTGGTTCAATGGGAGCTTCACCCTGAAAGGGTTATTTTTGAACTCACCGGGGGAACCTACGAGGGCTACCGTGCCGACAAAGGGTTCTTTGAAATCACCACCGATTACCGTGGCCCGCGTTCTTTCGAGGAGGGGTGGATCAATCCCAACCAGCGTTATGAGGTCGGTCTGAATGTCTCATTGAAATCGGCGCCATCCCCTCAGCCCGCCTCCGGTGAAATCCTCTGCAATGTCCGCAACACCTATGGCACCCTTGAGTGTTCGGTCCTGACGGATGAAGCCGGTTTCCCTCTACCGGTTCAGGTGCAGGTTTCCAAGAACTTTGCCGGAGAGAATGAGGAGGGTAAGGAGGAAGGAGACATACCCTATGGGGAGTCTTATTTCCCTCTCAACCTCTCTACCACTCAACCCTTCAGAGGACTTGTGTACCATCTCTTCGCCAACTGGGGGACTCATCCGCTCAAGCAGGTCTCCTCGATCCGGTTTTTCCACCACTACTTTCATGCTTCCCTGGGGCCCTCGGAAACCTTCTGTTATGTCCCCTTTGAATTTCCCCGGGATGATGATCGCAATTATCTTCTTGCTGATGTGCGCGGGATATCGAATTTCTGCTGGGAAGGGCAGCCGCAGTTTAACCATGTCTCAGTCATCGGTGCCTTGCGTTATAAATCTGGAGGCAAATGGATCAACAATTTGCTGCAGGATACCCGCATCTACCTGACCGGCCCCAACCTGGCCAGCTTCGCGCTCGATTACCTCACCGAGGATGGCAAGATTAAAACCACCCTCGAAATCTTTGAAATGCCGCAGGATGATGAATCACGCTGCTTCATCAGGATGGTTCATGAGGTCCTCGAACCGGTGGAGATCGATGAGAACTCCACGCACAATCTGCGGTTTCTCAATGCTGGAGCCTATATCGTCGGCACCATCTGGCCGCATGTGGCCTACACCAATGCGGAGGGGCAGACCACGGTGGTGGATATCCCAGCCGAAGACAACAAATGGGTCCTTGAGGGGGTGCCACTCGGGAAACAGTATCCTTTCTGTGCGGCATACTCGCACAAGAATGGCAACATGGCCTTCTTCGTGAATCGTTTCGAGGGAGTTCTGGGAGGCAAGCCGGTTGATTCCTTTGGACTGAGCGCCTGTGGTGGGACCAGGTGGACTGAAATGTTCCTGACCACGCCGGGACAGATTTCACGTCTGGAAAAAGGGGACAGGATCGAGTCCCACCTGTTTGTCATGCCCTATGGCCATGTGGACATTGATTATAAACCCGCGCAACGCCAACGCGAGTTGTATGGAGATAACCTGCCAACGGTCAAAATGATTCATGGGAAGGATTTCCCCGGTTTCCCCAGACGGATCCAGGCCGACCCGCGCGGTTTCGCGGAGTTCACACTCAAGGGGGGTGACAACTGGCTCCCGATCCTGGTGGAGGGATTCCCCGCCCACAAGGCGCCCATGCTGTGGGAAAAACGCGGTGCGCAGTGGCTCTTTCATGACCAGCAGATTTATGGCAACGACTGGTATCAGTCCTACCGGGCGGAGGATGGCTCGGTGGGTTTCGTGTTCGTGGTGAAGGTGCGTCCAGGGCAGAATCACCATTACCTTGTCAGCCTTGCTCCGAACGCCACTTCCATCATTCAGAACAATGGTTATGTCACCATCAAAGGCGGCCCGATGGACTTCATCAGCCCGGTCAAATTCGCGGGTCTGAAATGTGAAACGCTGGCTGGAACCGAATTGCTGCATTGCACCGGGAAGGCGGAGACGGCGAGGATGGAGTAGAGATTGAGTGAATGGAGTTCGCGCTATAGAATTCACAGAAACCTTCAGCATGAAGTCAGAACGCGAGATTCAAGGAGATAAGAAAGATGGTTCCTATCCATCCAGATTACATCATTGATGAGAAACAGAACCGGAAGTCTGTCATCCTGCCCTGGGAGGAATGGCAAAGGATTATCGAGGAGCTGGAGGAGCTTGACGACATCCGAGCCTATGATATTGCCAAGGCGGGGCCTCAGGAAAAGATACCTTTTGAGCAAGCGGTTAGAGAGATCCATGAGAGGCTGGAGTTGTGAAATACACGGTTGAGATCCTACGTTCAGCTCAGAAGCAACTTTCCAGAATTAATATTGAAGATCGAGACCGGATCATTTCGTCAATCCGTGCGTTATCTGATAACCCCAGGCCTTCTGGCTGCAAGAAGCTCTCTGGGCGTTCTGGTTGGCGTATTAAAATTGGAGATTATCGAGTCCTCTATGAAATTCACGATGATCACCTTGTTATTCTAGTGGTGGCAGTTGGTCATCGAGGAGAGGTGTACCGTTAACAGATGTCTGGACATTTGGTCCAATGAGGAATAAAGCCAGATACGGACTCATTATCGGGGGAGTACTACTGCTTCTGCATACAATGGCAGTGTTGCATGTATTCTACTATGTTCATACCAGCCGTGATGGTCAAAGGGTCATGGCCTACATGTTGTTCCTTATTATCGACGCGCCCACTATTTGGCTGGGTTATCTGCTGGAGCAAAGTTTGGGACTCCTGTCGGGTGTGACAGACTGGTGGTACGCGCAAGGACATCAAGGCATCAATCTGCAGGCTACGCTCTAGACTGGGGTTTGGGGCGGATTGCATTGGTTTATCATCGGTAATGCAGTAGGACGTCTGTTTATTTGGATGAAAAACAAGCTCGAACCAGGCCCAACCGAGCAAAAAAATTGACCCACGGAGCCCCCAACCCATGTCCACGATCACCTACCGCACCGGCAACGATATTCCGCTCGAGACCTTCATCGAGCTCTACAACGCCTCCACTCTGGGGTTGCGCCGTCCAGTCGACAACCGCGAGACCATGGCGGCCATGCTCCAGCACGCCAACCTGGTGGTCTCAGCGTGGGATGGTGAGACTCTGGTGGGCATCGCGCGCTCGCTGACTGATTTTCTGTATGTCGCCTACCTGGCCGACCTCGCGGTGCACCAGGATTACCAGCGCCAGGGGATCGGGATCGAGCTCATCAACCGCACACGCGCCATGCTGGGGCCGGAGTCCTTCATCGTGCTGCTCGCCGCCCCCGCCGCTGTGGAGTACTACCCCAGGATCGGCTTCACTCACAACCCGCAGGCATGGGTTTTGAAGGCGGGGGATGAGTTTCCGGGGGAGGGGAGTGAGGACGTGGGCTGTGGAATGGAGAATTTGAGGGAGCACTGACTATCTCCGGTGGGGCAAGCCCCACCCTACACCCCCTCCCACACCCGTCTGAACACCTCCGGTGGTTCCACCTCAAATTGCAGCCGCTCTCCCGTGGCTGGCTGGTCGAATTCCAGCCGTTCCGCATGAAGCAGAATTCCTGGGTACTCCTTGAGCAGCGGGTTGAGCGAGGCCAATGGCCAGCGGTGGGGTTCGTAGCCATAGAGCGTGTCGAGCACGATGGAGAGGTGCAGACTTTCCAGGTGAGCGCGCAGCTGATGGGTGCGTCCGGTATGCGGGAAGAGCAGAACGCCATACAAGGGATGCTTCGCGAGCACTCGTTGGTAGGAGGTCTTTGAGATGCGTCCTGTGGCGGAAATAATCCGTTTTTTACGCTTGGTGGGGTGGCGGTCCAAAAGCCCCTCGATCACCCCCTCGGCTCCCGGGTCGCGTCCGAGACACAACGCACGGTAAGTCTTCTTCACAGTCCGCTTGCGGAATTGGTCGGAGAGACGCACATGCGCCTGCTGATTTTTCGCCACCACCAGAAGCCCGCTGGTGACCCGGTCAAGCCGGTGCACAATCCCCGGACGCAACACCCCTCCAATTCCGGAGAGATCCTTCAAACGATAACGCAAGGCATTGACCAAGGTGCCATGGATGCGCGATGGAGTCGGGTGTGTCGGCATTCCCGGCGGTTTTACCACCACTGCCAGATCGGGATCCTCATACAGAATATCGATGGGCAGGTCCTCCGGGGGAACCTCATACTCCTCGGGAGTCGGCAGGCTGATTTCAACCCAGCCCTCCTGACGCAATTTGAAATTTGATTTACGTACCGGGCCGAGCTGGGTGGCCACACGCCCTGCCTCGATGAGCTCCTGAATGCGTGTCCGCGACAGATCCTCCACCCGCTCGGATAGGTACAGGTCGATCCGTTTACCGAAATCCTCCTCCTCCGGCTCGAAATGACGAACATCGCCCCTTCCAATGGTCGTGTTCATCGGTTGCGCGAGACCAGCGAGGAGGGCAGGAAGAGACTGATATATTCCTCCTCCGCGAAACGGTCGGTCATGCCGGCGATGTAGTCACACACCACGCGGTTGACCGGTTCGTTTTCCGCACGCAGACGGTACTGCGGGGCCATCTGTTCGGGGCGTTCGGAGTAGGCCTCGAAAAGACGGCGGATCATGTCGCGCGCACGGTCCATGTGGCGTGTCACCTGGGGATGGCGGTAAAGAGTCTGCTTGAGCGTCTTTTTCAGAGTAATATTTGATTGCTGCATTTCCCTACTGAAGCAGATCACATATTCGATGTCTCCAAGGGGGGGGTATTCGCCCCTGTCATTCAGTTCCACTGGGGGAATTTCCCCATTCATGCGCCGCAACGATTCGGTGGCGGCATCGGTGACCTGGCGGTTGATGAGCTCGCGGATGGCGGCATGACGGCGGCTGCTTTCATCGACTCCCTGGACGGAATTCCAGATTTCATTCCACAGCGGCACCCCAGCCAAATCCTCGGGAGAAAGAAGACCCGACTTCATGCCATCATCCACATCGTGGCTGTTGTAGGCAATGCTGTCGGCGAGATCCACCAGTTGCGCCTCCAGGATTGGCTTGGCGGGTCCTGTCAGAAAACGTTCCGAGCCAGGCGACGCGAAACCCTGGCGAAGCAGGACTCCGAGAGTGTGTTTCTTGGTGAAGATCGAACGAACCTCATAGGTCAGATTGAGTCCGGTGAATGAAGGGTATGGTGTTTCGAGCAAGTCCACGGTCCGCAGGCCCTGGGCATTGTGTTCGAAGCCACCCACCTCCTCGACCAATTCACTCAACACATTTTCCACCGAATGGCCAAATGGGGTATGCCCCAGATCATGAGCCAGCGCCATCGCCTCGGCCAGGTCTTCATTGAGACGGAGGAAGCGTGCCAGCGAGCGCGCGATCTGCACGACCTCCAGGGTGTGGGTCAGGCGCGTGCGGTAATAATCGCCCTCGTGGTTCACGAAGACCTGGGTCTTGTATTCCAGACGTCGGAAGGCGGTCGAATGAATCAGACGGTCGCGGTCACGCTGGAAGGCGGTGCGTAGGGGATGCTCCTCTTCCCTGTGGATCCGTCCCAAGGTTTCCGAGCTCAGCGTCGCATGAGAACACAGAGACGCCTGCTCGCGGCGTTCCGATTCCTCACGAGAAAGCAGATCGAGGCTCATTCGGAATCCTCAAGGAAAATGCGTGGCTGCACCCATTGCGCCCAATCATAACTTGTGTTGACAAGGGCATCCACACGCAATGTGATGGGCACTTCTTTACCTGCCCATTGGGAGAGATCGATCTCACGCGCTTCCGGATTGACACCCTTCTGGACCGTCTTCCAGGCTTCCTGGCCATCCACGAGGACCGCGAACTCCACGCCATTTTCAGTTTCGGCGTTAAAACCGGTATAGAACTTCAACAACAGGCGTTTCCCATTCTCCAGTGGTGGCAGTGGAACCTTGAAGGTGGCACCTCCAGTGCCCGTGGTGGGAGGATGGTGGAAGATACTCGGGGTTGGCCAGCCACCCGCGACAATCATCACATCGGGACGCCATCCGCCTTCGATTTTCCCGGTCAATTCGGCATCAGTCATCCGTACATAAAAATCAAACACCACATTTTCCGTGGAGACAGCGGTATGCGGGGTAGTCTCAATTTTATCGGTCGGCAGAGCCTCACTCCAATCCTTGATACCGATGATCGGCTTGGCGAATTCGAAGGCCTGCTCCCACTCCGGTGTGTCTGCCAGTCGATACACATCCCAAATGAACTTCTTCTTCCCTGGGGCGAAACCAGCGGGATCGTTGGGGTCGAAGGTCCACAACCCAAGGTCCAGCCCGCCTTCATCCCGCGCCGAGACATGCCGGTGAAGCATGAAGGCATCGATCCCATCCAGGTGTTTTATTTTGTAATAGGCATAGGCATAACAGGCAGCCTGGATCTTCTCGCCATCGGGCCCCTTGGGTGTGTGGAAACCCTGCTCGGAAAGGATGATCCGCCGTGGCTGGCCCTGGTAGAGAAGGTGTTCCTGGCGCAGATATGCGGGAAGGACTTCGAGGTTCTTGAAGGTGATACGCGGGGTTTCGTAATGCAGGACGGCGCTGCGGTCCTTCCAGAAACAGGGTTGGAAGAGGTCCTCCGGGTAAGGATGGAAGGCCAGATCCCAGGGGAAGTCGCCCTCGGCCTTGGCCAGACGGTTAACACCTTCGAGGAAATCCCTGCCCGAGATCTCCTTGAGCGGGTCATTGAGATGGCCACACAAAGCCCAGTGGTGTTCGAGTGAGACATAAACACGCAGGTTCTTGTGGATCTTGCGGCAGGCGAGATCGGCCAGACGAAGATCGAGAACATATTCCGGGATGACCTCCTCGGCGGTGGCTTCACCCATGTTGTGCCAGGTCCAATGGGCTTGCAGCTCATTGCCGATGACCAGACCGGAGATGAGGCCATATTGACGGTCGGGACGGGTGTAACGATCGGCGAGGAACTCGATGAAGGCCCGGTAACAACGGATGCCTTTTTCATCAGTCAGGTTGAAAGCGCCAAGATGGAAAGGGCTCCTGGCCAGATCGGTCTTGGGGTGGATCAGTGGATTCCCGGGATCGGGTCGAGTAGGAACATGATTGACCGGGATCAGGGTGATGTTGACCCCTGCATCGGTGAGTTCTTTGTACTTGCGGTCCATGTTGCGGACATGGGCCATGTTGATGGGGATCTTCTCGCCATCGACCTCCCAGACAGCCTCCGGGTTGGGGTTTCTCCAGTCGATGATCTGGCTGATGACCACCCCCTCGGAGAGGTACTTGGTTCCCAGCTCGATCGCATCGGAGACATCGACAATGCAGGTGACCCCCTTCTTGCTTTCCGGCCAGGGGATCTCGAAATCGCGTGCGCCGATCCCGGA
>CAYZUX010000169.1:0-13831 GCA_964481775.1 uncultured bacterium
TTTCTTAAATGAGGCAACGTTTCCCTTTCAGATACTTTTTTGATGAAGCAATGCGCCTCTTTGACTCCGCCTATTGCTTGGTTCTACACTTTGCCTTGGAGCAAATCGATGAAATGACCGCTTATCAGGAGAAATGATCCATGGATGAATCGATCAAAAAGAAGGTCTTACAGCTCTTCCCCAGTCCCATCTTTGTGGTGGGATGTAAAAGTGCGGACCAGGTTCACGCTTTCGGCGGCAGCTGGCTCGGGCAGTGCTCATTCAAACCTCCCATTGTGTGGGTGGCAGTCAGGAAGGACTCATTCCCACACGATCTGTTCGGGGTGGGGAAATACTTCACGGTGAGTGTCCTGCGGGATGATCAGGACAAGGTGGCGCGAGTTTTTTTCAAGACCCCCGAGCCAAAAAATGGAAAATTCGGCAAGGTTCCCTTCCACCTCAGTAATAAGGGAGTCCCGGTATTGGATGACTGCCTGGCCTGGGTGGAATGCAAAGTGATCAGTAAATCAAGCCCGGGTGATCACACCATCTTCTTTGGTGAAGTGATCGATTGTGGTTTCACTGCTGCTGATGCCGCGGTGTTGACCACGGTCTCCAGTGGGATGAAGTATGGTGGATGAAGAAAAGAATCCGGGGGCGGCTTGGATGCCGCCCCCCCTAGAGAACGATTTCTTACTCATCCCTCATGAATCCTGAATGCCGATAGCAGCCCCCCTCTCAATCCGGATCCGAATATGACCTCAATGCTTCGAGTAGTCCTACTCTCCGAGATGCTTCAACCCTACCGCATCCCGGTCTTCAACAGTATTGTGGAAGAACAAGGGGTGGAGCTGAGCGTTCTGACCCTCTCCATCCGTGAAAAGAACCGTCAGTGGGAGGTTCCACTCGATTCCTGCCGTTTTTCCTATCAAGTGCTTCCCGGAAAGGACATCTACATCCGTTCTCTGGACTGGGGGTTGCATCTCAGCTGGGGGGTCAGGGCAGCCCTGAGACGGCTGTCTCCCGATGTGATTGTGGGAACCGGATATGCTTCACCAGCCTTTCTGGCAGCACAGAAATATGCACGGATTCACCATCTCGGCTATGTCCTCTGGAGTGGAAGCTCTCTCTCGACCTCACGCATCGGCAAAGGTCCGCTAAGGTGGATGAAACGCCGTTTCCTGAGCCGGTGCGATGCCTTCCTTTCCTACGGAACCGATGCTTCACATGCCCTGGTCAAGCTGGGAGCAGATCCCTCCAGGATCATTACCGGCTGCAACACTGTGGATGTGGACTTCTTCGCCCGGATTGCCCGGGAGGCTCGTGAGTCGTCAACCTTCAGGCAATGGCGTTCCCGTTTTCCCCCACGTCTGGTTCTCTTCATCGGTCAGATGCTTGAACGTAAGGGCGTGATGGACCTCATCCAGGCATACCAGCAGGCGAGGTGCCATGATCTTGGGCTTGTTCTTTTAGGTGATGGACCCGAAATGGAGAACTACCGCCGTTTAACTGAAGGTATTCAAGGTATTTTCTGGGAGGGGTTTGTCCAGACACGCGAAATGGGACCCTATCTCGCCGCCTCCGATGTGCTGGTGATGCCCTCCTATCTGGAACCATGGGGATTGGTGGTCAATGAAGCCATGGCTGCGGGAATCCCGGTGATCGCTACCACTTGCTCGGGAGCGACTACCGACCTGGTGAGGGATGGACGAACCGGTTATGCCTTCCGGGCGGGTGATGTGGAACGGTTGACGGAACTCCTGCGTTCAGTTGCCCAGGAACCGGAGAAGTGGAGAAAGATGGGAGAAGAAGCGGCCCTCCAGATGAAGTCTTGTGCTCCGGAAGATTACGCCCGGGCATTTCTTCGGGCGGTCCGTCTGGCTGTGGAGAAAGTGGCATGAGCGTGGGGGATCCTGCCTCATTGAAAGAACGAGTGCGGAGATTCTGGGATGCCCAGCCGTGCGGAACAAGGAATCTTCACGCCATACCCGGTACGCAAGAGTTCTATAAACAACTCGAAATTCAACGGGACCGGCTGGATCCCCAGATTCCCGGATTTGCCGGGTTTGAGGCCTGGAAAGGGAAGCGGGTTCTCGAAGTGGGTTTCGGAGCGGGAGTCGATTTCATCCGTTTTGCACGTGCCGGTGCGGATTTGTCTGGGATTGACCTGACCGAGACGGGGAAGTGTCTCGTGGACCGTTGGCTGGAGCTGGAGGGTCTGACAGCTTCCACTCAGATAGGCGATGCGGAAAACCTCCCTTTTCCAGACAACACCTTCGACCTGGTCTATTCCTGGGGAGTGATCCATCACACGGCGGATACCCAGGCCGCTGCAAATGAGATCATCCGTGTCACCAGACAGGGAGGTGAAGTGAAAGTGATGATTTACCACCGGCCGTCCCTGGTAACCCTTCAAGCCTATCTCCTTTTTGGGTTACTACGTGGAAAACCTTTCCTCTCGGTGGAAGAAATTCTGGCCCGCCATGTGGAGAGTCCGGGGACCAAAGCTTATAGGATCTCCCAGGCCAGGGAACTCTTTGCGGGCCTCAGAGAACTTGATGTGACCCCCTGTATCACCACCTATGACCTGCGTTGGCCTTCCTTACCGGCAGGTTATGGGGTTGATTTGTTTGCCCGGCTGGGGAGAATCCTCATGCGTATTCTCCCCCAGCGTTGGGGTTGGAACCTTCTGATACACGGCAGGAAGCTGTAGGTCTCCCCCTCCTCGTCTCGCCGTTGGAACGAGATTGGAATCTCGCTCTGGCCTGTTAAAGTCACTCAATGCCCAAGGTTCTTCACCTCTACAAGGATGTTTTCCCCCCAACCTATGGGGGCATCGAGATTGTTCTCGGAAAACTCGCGGTCCATCAGGTTCGCCGGGACTGGGATGTCTGTGTGGCGGTTTCGGGTCCGGTGGATCCGGATTGGTCAAAAAAAACAGGGGTTGAGGTCATTCAGGTGGGGGAGTGGGGACGGCTCCTGTCGAATCCAATTGCCCCCGGATTCCTGAGGATACTGCGCGAGACCAGGTATGATCTTCTTCACCTGCACCTTCCTTGCCCGACTGTGGTGCTGGCCTCACTCCTGAGTGCTCGAAACGATGTTCCCTGGACAGTCTCCTACCAGAGCGACATTGTCCGTCAAAAAATCTCCGGCGCCCTTTATGCTCCTTTCCAAAGGTTGTTCTTTTCGAAAGTGGCGAGGATCTTTGTCTCATCTGAAAGATTGTTGAGAAACTCTCCCTCATTGAAAGGCTTTGAAGCCAAGTGTCAGGTGGTTCCCCTGGGAATTTCCGATGAAGAACCAACCGCCACAGATCGTGAAAAGGCCCTCCGGATCCGGGAGCAATATGGGGGAAAACCGATCATTCTGTTTGTCGGGCGTTTCCGATGGTACAAGGGGCTGCATGTCCTGATCGAAGCCATGGATCACATCGATGCGGTGTTGTTGGTGGTGGGTTCCGGTACCCCGGCACAGGAATCCCGCCTGCGCGGTCAGGCAGAAGCACTCAGGAATCCTGACCGGGTTCAGTTCCTTGGGAGCATTGAACGCCTGGCTCCTTATCTTGCGGCCACGGATGTCTTTTGTCTTCCTTCCACACACCGGGCCGAGGCTTTTGGGTATGTACTGCTCGAGGCTTTCCGTGCGGGTGTGCCTGCTGTCACCACCGAACTGGGCACCGCAACCTCCTATGTCAATGTCGATGGGGTTACAGGATTCGTGGTTCAGCCCAACGACCCCAATGCCCTTTCCGGAGCGATCTGCCGGATCCTGTCTGACCCCTCCTTCCGTGACCGTCTGGCAAGAGCTGCTTACCGCCGGGTGACTCAGGAGTTCAGTCTGGAAAAGATGGTGGACCTGATTATGAAAGGGTATCAAGAGGTACTCGAAAGATAATCTGGCAGAGACAAGGGAGCCTGTTCAATTCAAAACCCCCTGGAGAGTAGCCTCTCCAGGGGGCCTGTGGGTATTCCTGTTGACTGATGGTTCAGTTACTGGCGCCGGGTGCTGCGGATGGAGCCGCCGGTGCACTCGGTGCTGGCAGAATAGGTGCTGGCGGAGGGGGTGGGGCTACTGGTGCCACTGATTTCGGAGCGGTTGCTGCTGATCCCCCCGCTGGCTTCTTCTTCAGCGTCACATGGGTGTCTGTATGTGTGTTGCCCCAGGGATCCACGCGAGTGTTGCGGTCGATTGTGGTGCTGTGGGGACGGCCATCCGCACCAATCCAGCTGGTTCGTTCACGGGTGGTTTGCTGGCCGGGGCCATAACTCCAGGTCTGAACAGAGGTTCTGGGGGGAGTAATGGCCTGGTTGCGTCCCGGCGAATAGTAGCTGGCCCGGCGGTCTTCAACCACATCCTCGCTGTGGTAGGTTCCATCGGGGGCATATCCATCCGAACGGAAGTAATCCCGTCTGACAACCGGATTGTAAGGCCGATAATAAGGATAATATCCGCGGTTGTACCCGTAGTAATAACGAGGGGCAGTCCCATAGTAGTAGGGATTCCCTCCCCAGACATTGATGGACCAGTCGCCCGCATACGCCGTGCAGGGCAGGAAATAGCCCCCCACTGGCACGCTCGCGAGTACGAGAACCATGACGAGAATCAAGCGCTTTGTCATTTCATGCTCCTTTCCGTGAAGGGGCCGGTTCCGGCCCTTGTCTTCTCTCATCTGCTGTGAATAGACCGTTATGACCACCTGTTTATTCAGTGGTGGGGACCATTCTTTTTTCGTCCGGTCCATCATCTTTTCGGACTTTTATGTTAACCGCCAGAACCCTCTTGGTGAATAGCAGAGTGGTGTGAAGTCATTACCATCTCCATGCTACTGACTCACCTTCGGTGCGGACGCTGGAACCTCATCCTCAACTGCGGTCGGTTTAGGGGTTGGCTCGACTTTCAAAGTGGAGGAAGTAGAGGACTCAGCAGATCCTTCGGGTGATGCCTGGGCTGATGCTTGATCGGCAGAACTCGCTCCAGTAGGAGAGGGGCTATCTTTTGCTGTGGAGGATGGCTTGATTTCATCTGTGATCTTGGAGGAGGAGGGCTCCTGACTGGCTGGGGAGGAAGCTTGCCGTTTCAGATCCACATGAGTTCTTGTATGAGAATTCCCCTCATCGTCCACCCTGGTGGTCCGGTTGATGGTGGTGCTGTGGTACTGTCCATCCCTTCCAATCCAACTGGTTTTCTCACGGCTCTTGATGATTCCATCGCCATAGGTCCAGGTGTCCTCGGTGGTATGGGGAGGGGTGATGGCTTCCTGCCTTCCGGGTGAGTAGTAGCTCTGGTGACGATCCTCAGTGATTTCTTCAACGTGGTAAGTCCCATCTGGGGCATACCCTTCTTCCCAGTATTCATCCCGGCTGACCACCGGGTTTTTCCGGCTGCGGTAATAAGGATAGTAATCACTGCCACGGGAATACCGCGCACGCGCTTGGCGGTGTTCCTCCCGGATCTGTTCGCGTTCCCATTTCCGCTCAAGTTTCTTCTGTTCCCGTTGTTGACGTTTATAGGACCTGGACGAGCTGCGGCTGGAATCGCGTGCAAGGATAACCGCCCCATCCCATGGGATCCTTTCATTGGCTTGAGATTCGAGTGGAGAGAAGAGGACGGTGGCCAGGAGAATCCCAAGAGAGGGGAACACCTTCTGGATAAAAAGGAACATTCCTGTCTTACCTCCTGTGAATCGACATCAAACTACGGCTGACAGCCGCGTCTTCCAGGGGACAGAAAACCAAATCAGGCCTCCCTGATCAGCTCAATCGATAGTGATCAGGGAGGCACGGAGTTGCTATCGGCTTGCCTCAGGTGCAGCGGAAGCTGCAGGAGTTTCGATGTGGGTGTTGGGTACCGAGGGTGCCGGAACAGGTTGGGCAGGTGGTTTGGCAGACGGTTTGGGCATCAACTTGATCGGCTCATCAGCGGGCGGAGCCATGGGGACCAATGGTTGTGGGACCACGCGCCGTTGTGGGGCAGCTTGCGGAGGAAAGGTCTGGTTCCCCATGGATGGTGCCGGAGCAGTCTGTTCCCCCGGAATGGGATTCTGGAACGGAGTTCCCCCTGGCCGGCGTTTCAAAGTGATGTGAGTGTCTGTACGGGCATTACCCCATGGATCCACTTGAGTATTCCGGTCAACGGTGGTGCTGTGGGGACGTCCATCTGAACCGATCCAGGTGGTCCTTTCCCGAGTGCTGTTTGCTCCCTGGCCATAGTTCCAGGTCTCAACAGTCGTTCGAGGACGGGTGATGGCTTCGTTCCTTCCGGGGGAGTAATAACTGGAGTGACGATCCTCCACGACTCCCTCACTCCGGTAAGTTCCATCTGGAGCATACCCCTCTTGCCCGTAGGTTTTCCGTTCAATGACCGGGTTGTTGGGAGGATAGCTGGGATAGTACCCCGATCCCGGTGGTGCCCCTGGGAATCCTTCATACTCGTAATAGTCGTAGTCCACTGCCGGTGGACCATAAACAGGATAACGTGGAGGGGGTGGAGGAAAGATGTAAAATGGAGTGCCACCCCAGAGTGAGATGGACCAGTCGCCCCCCCATGCCTGGGAGGAAAACGCCAGGGAAACTATCAGGACGGCTGGAAAACAGAATATTCCCGCCGAGTGGATGTTCTTCATCGCATTGCCCTCCTTTCCGTGCACAGGCAGCTTGCGTGGTGAGATGATCTCACATTCGAATAGACGATGACATATCTGTGAATATTCAGGTTGTTGCGGTTCTTTCCTGTCTCCGGTAAGGTCAATAAAACCAGCTTGAGGGGACAAAAGAGTTCCAATCCGTAATCGATGGAGGCCTTTTTCCATGTTCCGCCGTGTGTTTCTGCTCACCCTTCTTTGCCAGATCTCCTGTTTTTCCGGCATTCAACCAGTCAATGCAAGCCCGTTCAAAGTGGGGCTGCTTACGCCTGGTCCCATCAGTGATAAGGGATGGAATGCAGGAGCTTACGAAGGGCTTATGGCGATCCGGGATCGTTTGGGAGCCAAAGTCAGTCATGTGCAAGTGAAATCCCCCGCTGAACATGAGGAGCATTTCCGCAGCTATGCGGATGAGGGTTATAACCTGGTGTTCGGCCATGGATTTGAGTTTCAGGATGCGGCCAAACGAGTTGGCTTGGATTTTCCGGAAACCTTTTTTGTCACCACCTCCGGAAATACAGTGACCCGGAATGTGGGCGCAATGGTTTTTGAGCTCGAGGAGGCCACCTACCTCCTTGGCCTGCTGGCAGGTAAAATGACTCGAAGTGGAGTGGTAGGTCTGGTGGGGGGTGTAGAGATTCCTTCTGTGGAAAGCACCTTTGTCGCATTCGAAGCGGGAGCCAAGGCAGCACGGCCTGACTGCAAAGTTTTGAGAACATACACGGGAAGCTGGGAGGACACCGCCCTTGCCCGTGAGGCCACACTGGCCCAGATCAGCCAGGGGGCGGACTTTTTTTTTCACAATGCCAATGAAGCTGGTCCAGGGGTCTTTCAGGCGGTTTCGGAAAAGAAGTCTGAAGGTATCTACGCCTTCGGATCCAATAAAAATCAAAATGAGGAAGCCCCGGAAGTCATTCTCGGGAGTGCGGTTATTGACCTTCCCAATGCCTTCGTTCAGATAGCCCAACAGGTCCAGCAAGGGATTTTCCAGGCTGGAGTCACTCGTTTTGGCCTGAAGTCAGGTGTCATTTCCCTGGTCCTTAATCCGAAATTACTCGCCAAGATTCCCCAGCCAGTCCAGGACGCGATTGAGGATGCCCAAAGGAAAATTATCGAGGGGACCTTGAAGGTTCCCCGTGGTAATTTCTAAGTTTATCCGTAGGTTTGATACAAAAAATGGATTCTGGTTCTCAGTTGTAAAGCGGCAGAACCTCATCCCCCAAGTGAACAAGGGGACCTTCATGTTGCGTTACCCTCAAACCGGAAGTCCTTGTGGAAAGCAGATCGAGAAGAACATCATCCCGATTGGCATCACACGGGTAACTCGCCAACGCATAATTGGGGTGGGGAACCTCCACAATTTCCTGGGTAACACGGCGAAGTGCCTGAATGGCTTGGGTTGGATCGGATTCCTCGAGCAAAATCAGGATTTTTCCTGAATTGAAGTAGGCCACCAGATCGGTTTGCCTGAGCTCGGTCCGCAATCGTGCGGCAGCCTCCAGAGCATGGTTACGTCCATTGTTTTTCTCGGCTTCGCGTGGAAGGACAACCATCACTACGGTCACGAAGCGGGCATAACGCTCCGCGGAGAGCACAGACTCATGCAGCCGGCGGGTGAAATACTGCTCATCTGCAAGCCCGTATTCTTCGAGAAAGCTGGCTGGTCCACGCTGGCGTTTCAAGGACTCCACCTGGTCTTCAAGTGCGGAGATCCTCAGTCGCAGAAGCTGGTTTTCGTTTCTTAATGCATCAAGTTCGTTCGTGCTCATCCCAAGGCCGCCTAGACGATACTCCTCTGCTGGTGTCTCAAGGGCCAATCAATACCCTTATTGAGCAAGCAATATCCAGGCCATCCAGTTCCATTTTTCTTGATGACCTTAACCTAAGTTACTCGAATAACTTATACCCAAACACCCACTCGCTGCCGTCTTAACAGCATTGCCGACTTACTCACAATTGGTGAACAACAATTACTCATTCATGCGAACTTGGGAGAGAAATCTCCAAATTCACAGTCAAGATCAATTCCTAGCTTTTTTTTCGAGAAAAAGGGGTGTTTTTTATGGCTCCGCTTCGAGATCATAACGTTCAATCCTCCTCAGCAGAGAGCTATAACTGATTTTCAGATATTTGGCCGCTTTGCGGCGATTCCATTTGGCACGATTGAGAGCATCCAGGATCGCCGCACGCTCGGCAACCTCCACCGCTTTTTCAACTATGGCTTTCAACCCGGGTGGTTCGTCACGGCTTTCCTTCAGGATTTCGTGGGGATAGGAGTATCCTCTTCCATTCCCTCTGTCCTCTCCTGGGGGAGTGGGGGATCTCGTACCAGTGGGCTCATAACCCGTACCGATGCTTTCCGTTGTATAGGGGGCTGTTGTCCTCCATGGGGCTCGAAGATTGCCCTCCTGACCATTCTGGGAACGGATAGTTTCCACTGGAGAGTGTTTTCCACCGATGGTCTGGAAGATGACTTCCTCACTGTCGAGGACGATCACTCTTTTGAGAAGACTTTCCAGTTCCCGTACATTGCCTGGCCAGGGATATTCCATCATCTGCTGGATGGTTTCCGGTGTGAGTGGTTTTCTCCGGCGTTGGTATCGCTCCGAGTAAAGGCTCAGGAAATAGTCGATCAGCAGGGGAATATCCTCTTTACGTTCCCTCAAAGGAGGCAGTGAGACAGAGAACTCATTCAGACGGAAAAAAAGGTCCTCACGAAAACGCTGGTGAACCAGTAACTGATCCATGTTGGCATTGGTAGCGGCGATACAACGGCAATCGACACGAATTGTGCGTGTTCCGCCTACACTGACAAACTCGCGCTGTTCAAGGACCTGGAGAAGCTTCGATTGCAGGGGGAAAGGGATCTCGGTGATTTCATCCAGAAAGATGGTGCCACCATGAGCCAATTGGAACCTTCCAGGTTTGGCGCGAACCGCCCCTGTAAAAGCCCCTTTCTCATATCCGAAAAGTTCCGACTCAATTAAATTATCCGGTAACGCGGCGCAATTGACCTTAACGAATGGGCCATCCCGCCGGCTGGAAAGCTGATGGATCAGGCGTGAAGTTACATCTTTACCCGTCCCGCTTTCGCCACGGATCAGGATGTTCAGATCAGTGTCCGCGACCTGTTCAATAAACTCCCTCAGGGCTATGACAGCAGGGGTTTCTCCCACCAACATCCCGAAGGCATGGTCCCTCTCAAGTTCACCACGCAAACGGCTCACCTGCTCACGCAAGTTACGCCGTTCACGGATGTTACGCATCGAGATCTCGATCAGCGCGGGTTCGAAGGGCTTGGTGATAAAATCCTCTGCCCCCAAATCGAGGACCTCGCGGACTTCCTCTGAGTTGTGTCTGTCAGAAATCGCTATGACCGCCAGATCCAGATCAAGGGACTTGAGTTGGCGAAGGATGTCAAATCGGTTTTCTCCGGCTGTCGATAAATCCAATAGAACAAAGTGGGGATGCCAGTTCTCCGCCATCAAGACGGCCTGAGTAGATTCAGCCAGGGTCTCGACCTCAAATACGGTTCCCCGCATGTGACTCTTGATGGTCTCAAGTACCTCGGGATCCCGATCGATGACAAGAATTCGTGTCTGCTGATTGGCCATGTTTGCCGCGCGGTCTTTTCCCATGTGTTGGTCTTGATATCTGTTTCTCACTTCGACCGCCGTTCTTGCGCTAAGGATAAGATATATCTGTCTCCGATGACAACTTCCAGGCTATGGATGTTCTCAGAGTCCTACTCGATCGTCATTATCGGCCAAATCCTCTCCTTGTTTGAATAAATATCATCATTGAAAAAACAAAATTTTATCCCAAGTGAGTTGTTGATCATCTCCTCCCAACCCGATATCTTATCAGTTTCCTGATAGGGAACAGGTGATGAACTCTCTATTCATCGTTCTCATGACAACTGCTCGCCTATCCCAACCGGGAGCCTTCGAACTTTGGGATTCCTTGATTCCGGTCCCATCGGCTTCCGAGGTTGTCAGTCTGCAGGGAGTCCGGTTCAGTGTCATAAAAAGGCGTGAAACGAGTGTTGATGGATTCTCATGGCTTCATGGAGTCACATTGACTCCGCACCAGGGAAAGCTCATTGCCACTTGGGGCGCTAATCGTGAGGCGGAAAACACCGCCACTGAGGTGGTCCAAAGCAGTTGCAGCGAAGATGATGGTTATACCTGGTCCAGCCCCATAACGATTCTTGAGGGACCTCCTGGATTGGCAGCCAGTCATGGTGTGACATGGGTTCATGAGGATGTGGTCCGGGGACTGTTTCCAAGGTTTGAAAAAATCCGGGAGCATGTCCGGGTTGAAGCCCTCACGAGGGATTGCCGGGAGGGTAAGTGGGAAACCCATGGGATTGTCATTCAGGAGGGGTTCTGGCCGATGGGGGCTCCAATCCGGCTTGGCAACGGAAATACCCTGGTCTCCGGGATTCAGGTTAAGGGAGATATTGAATCCTCTCAAAATCCCCCCGCTGTGGCCATCAGCCAGGGAAGGGATCTTTCCCATTGGCGGGTGGTTGTCATTCCCAAGTCCGAGGATCTCTCTGTCTGGGGTGAATCAGCGGTCATCGCGGATGGTTCGGAGCTACTCCTGATCTCGCGTGGCTGGTCAGCGAGTCCTTGGGCTTATGTCTCTCATAGCCAGGACTTTGGAGAGACCTGGTCACCTCTCCGGCAATCCAACCTCCCGATGAGTCCTTCCAAGCCATTCGCAGGCACCCTCCAATCAGGTGTCCGATACCTGATCGCTAACACCTACGCGGGTTGTGAGGGCCGACGATGGCCGCTTACGATTGCACTGATGGAACCAGACAAAAGGGTATTCTCCCGCATATACTCCATCCGGAGCGACATCTGCCCTGGTCCGGGTGAATCAACCAAAGGGTTGGCTCTCGCTTACCCTTACGCGGTCGAGCACAAAGGTTCTCTTTACGTGGTCTACTCCAACGATGGGGGACGTGGCGCCAACCTCAACAGTGCCGAGCTGGCAGTCATTCCCTTACCCCTTCGGGCGCAATAGATCTGCGCACTGGAACCGGTGTACCGGCAAGGGCATTTCCGAATCCGCCCCTTTCACACTCTTCCAGATGATTTCATTGAGTTCAAACATGGGAGCCTGGTCATAGGTGGAGAGATCCATCTTCATTGATTCCTCAGCCCCCCAGGCTGTCTTGGCGTTGGTCTCGTTGAGGTCGATCTTGGGGGGGATGTGTGTGTAGGGCGCGAGATTCGGTGTCACGGCCAAGGAACGGTACATGGGATTCGCGGCCGCGTCGTATTGGCTCATCGGCTGAAGTCCGAGCAAGAGCTCGATGGTACGGAGCATCGCGCTCGTGGTGTAAAGTGTGCTGTCCACAATCCCCAGTCTTGAATAGGGACTGATGACCATTCCTACTGTCCGTCGTGCATCGACATGATCGGGTCCATCCTGGGCATCATCCTGGATCACGAAGACTGCCATCTCGGGCCAGTACCTGGATTTGGAGAGATGTTCAATGATCATTCCCAGTCCATAATCATTGCTTGCCACGCATGCCCGTGGGGTGTGTTCGCCGGGACGGGTTCCGCGGGTGTGATCCTCGGGAAGGGCCATCACGATGAAGTTGGGCAGACGCTTTTCCGGGTTGGGATTGTCATAATTTTTCTCATATTCCTCGAATTCACGCAGGAACTCCCTGGCGTTTTCGGTATCACGCGCCCCCCAGGAGAGGTAATTGGGGGCCACATGCCCATGCAGAGTGGAAAGACCGGAGTGGGTGGGAACCATCAGCCCGGTTTCGCTTTGACGGTCCGCGAATTCGCCATAGGTCCGGTAGGTCAATCCCTTGCGGGCGCACTGGTCCCAGAGATACCCGGAGGAGGGATACACCGCACGGGAGACTGGCGCGTCACTCCAGCCGCCATACTCGGCTGGCCAGTTTTTCTCGGTGTAGTCGGTGGCATAGGCGGCATTCGTCCACTGGTGCCCATCGACACTCACCTCGGCATCACAATAAAGGTTATCCAGCAGGACAAACTGTTCCACGATGGAGTGGATGTTGGGTGTGATCTCCCGTCCGAACAGGGCCAGGCTGGGGTCTCCATTGCCTTGGGGCAGGTCTCCCAGGATCTGATCATAAGTTCGGTTCTCCTTGATGATGTATAACACATGTTTGATGGGGGACCCCATTCCCACCTCACGTGGAACCACCGAACCGCCCTCGGGCACCGGTGGAGCCAAAGTCAGCAGATCATCATTATAGGGGCAGTTGGCATAGACTTGCTGAGTCAGTGTGCGAAGTTTCGGCCGGCATTCTTCAATATCAAGGATCGTGACTGCGCCTGTTTGCCCCGATTTTACCGATGTGGTCTTGCCAGTCTCGAGCGCCTTGGGGCTGTGAGGGCCATCGACATTGGAGTAAGAGGCCACGCCTTTCCCATTCCCGATGTAGAGCTTCTTTCCTTCCGGACCTACAGCCAACGTGGAGGGATACCAGCCTGTGGGGATGAATCCGAGCACCGCGCTTTCACCCGGCTCCTCGATCTGGATGACACACACGTTGTAGTTGTCGGCGTTGGCCACATAGAGGGTCTTCTGGTCTTCCGGGTCAAAGGCCAGTGCATTGGGGGTTGAGCCTTCGGGGGCACGTTCATGCAGCGAGGTCAGGATGGTTTCGGTGGGACGGCCTTTGGTGGTGTCGATCACCACGACTGAATTATCATTGGCACAGCACACATAGAGACGTCCATCCCGGGCCAGCAGCAGGTCATTGGGATTGTCACCCACCTTGATGGTCCGTGCCATCTGGAGAGTCTCGGTGTTGATGAAACTCACCGTATCGCTCCCCCAGTTGGAGACATAGAGGGTTTTTCCATCCGGTGAGAGCACAATGTCATAGGGGTGCAGCTCGGTTGAGACTTGGCCTTTTTTCTGACCTGTGGAGGTGTCGAAGACCACAATCTCACTGGTGGTACGGTTGGCGGCGTAGAGCAGGGGTTGAGTGGGGTGAATAGCCAGTCCGGACCAGAAGACCTTTTCCTTGGGCAGATCCTCGGAGAGGGTGCCCACCGGCTGTTCGGTAAGTTTCCCGTTCTCGTAGCCATAGATGTAAATCGGCGCGGGGGATCATCCTTCTTCTTGGTGTTCCCACCGGAGACATAAAGCCGTTTGCCATCCGGCTGCCAGGCCGGAGAGGATCCGGCGACTAAATATTGA
>CAYZUX010000170.1:0-13806 GCA_964481775.1 uncultured bacterium
CATGACTTCTCCTCCAACCTGGATACCCGCCAGGATCAGAACACCCAGAAAACCGAGGGATAATCCCAGGACTCCCTCCCCACAAACCCGCAGGAAAAACTCCCAGCCGAAAGGGGGTGCGGTGAGGTTTGGGGGCAGGTTCATCATGATGATCAGCGAAAGGGCGGTTCCCAAGCCCGCCAGGAGCTGGGGGGCCAGACTGATCAGGGCACTTCCGATCACCGGCGCTGCGGCAGCCAGACAGGTCATGCGGGTAAATACCAGGAGGAAGACCCGGAACTGGCTGGCAAGCAGATCTGTATCAAGTGGTATCATTTTCTCACTTCGCCAGACCTGGCATCTCCTCGATAAGCCTGATCGTATATTCAATAATCAATTGCAGACTCCATGGCATTACCAGTAAAAGAGCCACCAGAATCCCAATGATTTTTGGCACAAAAGTCAGGGTCTGTTCCTGGATCTGCGTCATGGCCTGGAAAATACTCACCAATAGACCGATCACCATTCCAATCACCATGACTGGAACGGAGAGGTAAAGAGTCAGGAGCAACATATCCCTTCCCAAGGCCACCACGGTTCCTGTATCCATTGGTCTTTCCAGTCTCCAATGCTTCACGATCTATCCGGAAGCCAGGATCTATCTCCCGGTCAGGCTCCACCCAAAATCGACACACCCAGCGATTCAACCACCAGACGCCAGCCATCCACCATGACAAACAGCAGAATCTTGAACGGCAGGGAGATCAGGACTGGCGAAAGGGTGAACATTCCCATCGAAAGGATCACCGCGGCAATCACGATGTCGATCACCAGAAATGGCAGAAACAGGATGAATCCCATAATGAAAGCCCGGCGAAGTTCGCTGAGAACAAACGCCGGAATCAACACACGTAAAGGCACGTCCCGTTCCACCTGGGGTTTCTCCAGTCCCCCCATCACCATCAACAGCGCGACCTCATCCTCCCCTTCAACCCCGATCTGCGACCACATGAACTTGCGGATCGGACGAACAGCGCGGTCCAACATGATATAAAAAGGCAGCTCATCATCCGGGATGATCTCTCCGGTCACCGGGTCCTTGGGATCACGCTGTCCCTGGTCGAACTCATGGTTAAGATATGGCTGGATGGCGGTAGTATTGATTTCATTCCAGACTGGCTCCATGACAAAGAAGGTCAGGAAGAGGGAAAGCCCGATAAGGACCTGGTTGGGTGGTGTTTGCTGGAGGTTGAGCGCACGCCGAATGAAAGAGAGCACGATGATAATGCGTGTAAAAGAAGTCGTCAGAATCAGGATGCTTGGTGCTACAGTCAGAATGGTGAAAAGGAAAAGGATCTGAAGCGTGACCGCCACATCCTTGGGATCAGAGCTCGAGTCCATGCCCACCCGCAACGTGGGTATCCCTTGTCCCGCCGCACTCTGGCAAACCAGGCAACCTGCGGTGAACACCACCAGAAATGGGATTATCGGTTTCCAGCGGCTCCGCATCAGGAGACCTCCTGAAAACGTGAGAGCTCACGCTCGAGTTCCTCGACATGTGACCGTAGAGCAGGTCCGAAAGGTGAGGTCCTGGGGGTGTAAAGGCGGTTCTTATCCCTGGCTCCATTCCCCTCCCAACCCCATGTTTCCCGGAGCCGTTTGTTCTCCTCGACATCATCGAACTGTGACAAACAAGTCAATCCCTGGGGAGACTCGCCGATAATCAGGAAACGGTCCATGGCGGCCACGATGTACACGGACGACTTGGACGAGACGGATTGACGGGCCAAAACCTTCAAGGGACCCGGATTCGAGAGAAGGGCTCCTCCCTGCCAGCGTTTGGCGGCATACGAGGCGGCATAAATGACACCCACAACCACCAGGAGAGAAAAGATTACCTTTCCCATGAGAGAAGTGAGCCCAAGGGAAGGCGTCGCCGTCACTGCCGGTATCGAGTCGGTTCCTTTGACACCTTCTTTGCGGGCTACACGGTCATATGCCTGGGAGAAACGCTCGGCTGAAAAGGTATTCTGGAAGTGAGAGGCAGGTTGAACCCCGGGCGTTTCCTCCGGAGAAGGAGCGGGTTCTCCGGTTGAGACGGTCACAACAGATAGCAAAAGAGCCAGCGCGCAAGCGCGCCATCCCATACCCATTTCCAACTCCCCCTTGATCCCCAATCAGAGCCCGCTCGGCCCTGGTACAACACGCTCACTCAACAGTTCATCACCACCACAAGAACATCTATCAGATTTTCCGTTCGCCAAAGGTCTTGACTCGATCCGCAAGGCTCAAAATATCTGTGATCCGAACACCAAAGTTCTCATCAATTACAACCACCTCACCCTTGGCAAAGATGACATCATTCACAAGCAGATCGACTGGCTCTCCCGCAAGTTTGTCGAGTTCCACCACGGATCCGGTTCCCAGCTTCAAAACATCCCGAATCTTCAAACTGGAACGTCCCAATTCCACACGGACCTCAAGTTCGATGTCCATCAACAGATCAAGATTCGAGGGTGCGGGTGTGGGAGGCGGCTCCTCGGTCAATGTATCGAACTGAACCGGAGCAGCTTTCACTGTAGGAAGAGGCTCTCTTGCCGCGGAAGCAGCTGGTCTGGTTGTGGTGGCGGGCGGTGTTGCAAGCACCTCCAGGGATTCCACCAGGTCGATTGAGAAGAATTGCCAACACCTTCCCTGCAGGGTGTTCGCCACATTCATTTCAAACGGCAACAGGTAAAACTGGTCGGAACCATTCATCGCCGTGGTGAAGTTTTCCGCACTGGCGGGCATGGCCTCCACATGAATCGCGGAGGTTGTCACGGAACCTCCTGCCTGGCCACTCAAACCCGTGTTGAGATTCCCCAAGACAGTACTCATCACTTCCTTGAAGGCATCCGCGACCATACCGGAGAACTCCGTGGCTCCTGGATCGCCCACCATGGTACCGCCGATCTTGCAGGCATCCTCCTGAAGAAACAGGAGGGCTGTATCACCCTGAAATTTGCCTTGATGGGAGAAGGTCACCAAGACGAGGTTGCCATGGATTATTTCAGCGGCGGTTCGGCTGGAGCGTGGAGTTGTACGCAGTGGGTTGAAGGTCGCGGTAGAGGCCAGGAAAGTGCCCACCATATCACCCAATGTCCCGGCCATCGCCTTGGAATAGACCGAAAGGGCGCTGGCCTGTCTGGTGTTCAATTCCGGTGGTTCCGAGGTGGTAACTTCCGCCGCGCCACCACTGGCACCTTTGAGCAGGGCATCAATTTCGTCTTGGGAAAGGGCATCAGCGCTCATCCTAGCCACTCCAGATCTCCACCGATGACTTTGGTAATTTTGAAAGCCCGGTGTTTACGATGGGTTCCCGGACGCGCCAGGAACATCGGTCTTCCCGACAGGGAGACCTCAATTTCCTCATCTTTACGGTGATCAAGAGCCACCACATCCCCCTTCTCCAGACTGAGAAGGTCACGAATCTTCAGACGGGTTCCCCCCAATGTAGCATCCAGAGTCAGGTTGAATCTCCTGAGATGGCCCGCCATGTCTGATTGACTGGCATCCTCTTGGGTACCGGTCTTGCCTGAAAACCAGCTGCGCGAACTCAACCTCCCCGCCACTGGTTCCAGAACCACATAGGGAATACAGATGCAGAACGTTCCAACACTCTCTCCCACATTGGCTTCATGGGTCATCAGGATAACCATTTCAGTGGGGAGGTAGAGCTGAAGAAACAGCTGTGGATTCGCCTCGGTCGCTTTCAACTCCATGTTGAGATCCACCACGCTTGACCAGGCTTCCTCAAGCGATTCGAAAATCCGGTCGATAATCTTCACCAGGATGCTTTTCTCAATCTCGGTCAATTCGCGGTTTTTATACAGAGTCTGCCCCCGCCCCCCCATGAGCCGGTCAATGATGGCAAACGAGAGGTTGGGAGAGATTTCCAGGAGTGCATTTCCCTCGAGGGGCCGCATCTGGAACAGGTTCACACAGGTTGGGTTCGGAATTGAACGAATGAATTCATCATAGGATAGCTGATCCACGGAAACCAGTTTCACCTCGATGATGGTGCGCAGATATGTGGAAAGAGAGGTCGAGAACAGACGGGCAAAATGCTCATGCAGCATATGCAGGGAACGTGACTGATCCTTCGAGAATCGATCAGGGTGTTTGAAGTCATAGAGCTTGACCCCTTTGCCTGAATCGACAGGGACCGTTCCCTCATTCACGGTCCCTGAAGAAAGGGCCGACAAGAGAGCATCAATCTCGGTCTGTGATAGGATCTCTGCCATGATTCGCTATTCCACCGGCTGTACTAACCAGTTCTCAACTGAGATATTCTCAATCTCCACACTTTCGATCTTGTCATTCAACTGGCGCAATAACCTTTGCTTGAACTCCTTGATCTTGTGAACAGTTGTCTGGTCCAGGCTATTGGCCACTTCCGTCATGATGCCTTGGATCAGGCTTTTCTTTTCCGATAGTTCTTCCTCGATCTCAGTCCCATGTGTCGCCATATCGACAGGGACAGTCTCGAGTCGTATATCGGCAAGCAGATGATAGGAGCCATCCGATAGAGTCGCAGTCAACTTGAGTGGTTCAGCCTGCCCGTGAGCGCCTCCCCCCGGCCATACCATGGGCGTTAAGACCACCGGAGGAGTTGGTTTAAGCAAAATCCAGGCAGTCACCGCACCCCCCAGCAGGATCACGATAAGGACAATCAGGAAGACCTTGAGTCCGCCACCTTTTGCTGGGGCCGCTGAGGCCGCAGTTTCCTCAGCCATTTCATACTCCTTCTCAAGTTGAGTATCCCAACCCCTGAATCATGAGGTGATTATCATCACATTTATCAAGCCCTGTCAAGACCTACTTTTCATCCCCTTGGCGATGTCCTTTTCAGTCACTCAAGTATTCTAGTCCGATGGGCGATGATTCGGAATGAACCAGCGGGCTTGGGAAAAAGACTCTGGATTCCCCTTTTCTTCGCGTTCAGCCTTATTCAACTTGCCCGGATTGATGATCCTGCTAACATGAGGATCTTGATTTTCATGGGGGAATTTAATGACTGAGGTTGGAATCGTCGGCTTGCCCCAATCGGGCAAAAGCACTCTCATGGCAGCCTTGACCGGGGCCCATATCCCACTAGCGGGCATGCCTGGTGAAGCACATCGGGGAGTCATCCCGGTACCCGATGTTCGTGTAGACCGGCTGGCCGAGATCTACCATCCCAGGAAGACCACCCATGCCACCATTCAGTTCACAGACTTGGTGGGGGCGCATGGTCCACTCAGAAAGGGAGAACTCTTCACCCCGGCGCAGATTGGTCACCTTCGGGATATGGACCTCCTGATCCTCGTCATCCGCCTCTTCAGTTCCGAATCGGTTCCGCATCCACTCTCCCGCATTGATCCGGGTGCCGACCTGGATTTATTTCTCGGTGAGTGTCAACTGGCCGACCTGCTGGTAGCCGAGAAACGTCTGGAAAGAATCGAGACTGACCTGAAAAAGGGGGGGGTAGGCAAGAAAAAAGACGAACTCGAGATCGAGAAGTCCGGTCTTATGGCGATAAAAACTGCCCTGGAAGCGGAAAAGCCTGTTCGAAGTGTCGACCTGACTTCCCAACAAAAGCAAATGTACAAGGGATTCGGTTTCCTGACGGACAAGCACCTTCTGCCAGTGGCCAACACGGGAGACCTGACCTCCGATGATGAAAAAGTACGCTTGGGACTTTTGCGGGAACGTCTCCAGGCCTGGAATTTGAAATGCGCCTCTTGGGCACTTCCGGAGCCCTTCGCGGTGAATGCACGCCTGGAATTTGAGCTGCGGGAGATGGTAGGGGTAGAGAATATTGATAGTGAGGAGGCCCTTGACTATTTTCGAGAGGTAGGATTGGAAGGTTCCAGCCATGCCCAGATCATCAACCTGGCATATGCCAATCTTGGACTGATCTCTTTCCTCACCGCTGGTGAGGACGAGGTGCGTGCCTGGACCATCCCACGTCACTGCCATGCCCAGAAAGCAGCTGGAGTCATCCACTCCGACCTGGAAAAGGGGTTCATCCGTGCCGAAGTGGTGTCTTATGAGGATTTCATCAAGGCAGGAAACCTGGCAGAGTGCCGCAAACATGGGACACTTCGTCTGGAGGGGAAGGACTATGTGGTATCAGATGGTGACATCCTCAACATCCGATTCAGTGTATGAGATCCTGAACAGAATCTGTTTTTACTCAGTGCACAAATAGAGGGGAACCGTGTATTCATGAAGGTGGTCCGGTGTGAGATTCTGGAAGTGAACATTCCCTTTAGGTTGACTTTCAAACACTCTCTCCACGAACGTTCCGATTCAAGTTCAGTTTTCATACGGTTGCGTTCCGACACGGGAGATGAAGGTTGGGGGGAGTCGCTTCCGAGAGATTATGTGACAGGGGAAACTGTCACAAGCGTCGTCACAGTTATTCGTGATAGCCTCTTGCCGGTGGTACTGGGAGTCCCCATCGCCAGCTGGGAGGATGCCCTGGATCTGGCAAAAAATCTTGAATCCGAAGCACGTCTGAGAAACAGTGAACTACCGGCTCGGATCGGAGCGGCGCGTTGCGCGCTCGAATTGGCCTTGCTGGATCTGTCAGGAAACCACTTTGGAAGGTCTATTTCAGAGATTTTCGGTCAACGCAAACGGGAATGGGTCGAGTACAGTGGAGTCATCAGCAGCGACTCACGCTGGAAGGTGGCAAAAACTGCCCTTAAAATGAGAGTGGGAGGCTTGCAAAATATCAAGGTGAAGGTCGGTGGAGCAGATGACCGAGAAAAACTTCGCCTGATTCGCCGGCTGGTGGGTTCGAGGGCCGACATCCGGGTGGATGCCAATGCTGCCTGGAATGTGTCAGATGCCATAGGTCAGATCCAATCATTCAAGCAATTTGGTATCAGCTGTGTCGAACAGCCGGTCAGGGCCAATGATTATGAAGGATTGCAGGCGGTCACCTCGGCTGTGACTACTCCTATCATGGTGGATGAATCCTTGTGCACCCTGGCCGATGCCAGAAAGTTAGTGACCATGGATGCCTGTGATTATTTCAATATCCGCTTGTCAAAGTGTGGCGGTTTGTTCGCGAGTCTTGAGTTAGCGGAATTCGCCCGGAATTATGACAAAGGGTGTCAGTTGGGGTGCCAGGTGGGTGAATCGGCAATCCTTTCGGCAGCGGGAAGGCACTTTGCTCTGGGCGTCGCCGGGTTGAAATATTTCGAAGGATCATACGGAACCCATTTACTCGAGAAGGATGTGGCAAGAGAGAATTTGACTTTCCGGCGGAGAGGGGTGGGAAGAGTTCTGGGCGGAACCGGCCTGGGAATTCATGTCCTCCCCGATAGAATTGAACCCCATGTACAACACCGGCATGAGATGAAAGAGGCCTGATGAATTTCATTCAGATCGTTCTCGGAGTCACCGGTTACCGTCAGGCTCGTGCCTTCGACCTGAACTGCCGTAATCCGCGTGAGACACAGGAAGCGCTTCTTCGCCGTACGCTTGAGATCAACGCGGGAACTGCGATTGGAAAACAATACGGTTTTTCATCTATCCGGACGATTGCTGATTACCAGAAAAGAATTCCCCAAAGTTCCTATGATGCACATGAGCCGTTCATCAAACGGGAGGCCCAGGGTGAGAAAAAACAACTCACCACAGATCCAGTCTGTCTCTTCGCAACCACCAGCGGAACCACGGGAACACCCAAGTTCATTCCCATCACATCAACCTCGCGCCGTGACAAGTCAACCGCCATGCGCCTCTGGTTGTACCACGCAGCCTCCACTCATCCACGCATGTTCGACGGACAGATATTGGCCGTGGTCTCACCCGAGATCGAAGGATACACTGAGAGTGGAATACCCTATGGCGCGGAGTCCGGACACGCCTACCGCAACATGCCAATCGTAATGCGTTCAGTCTATGCGATCCCCTACGAAGTTTTTGCCATCAAGGACTATGAATCGAAATACTACACACTCCTGAGAATCGCGGCGGAAAGGAATATTACTTCTATCGGGACCTGTAATCCCAGCACAATCCTGCTGCTGGTTCGCAAGTTACAGGACTACCAGGAGAGAATCATCAGGGATATCCATGATGGAACCTTGGATTCAAATCTCTCGATCCCATCCGAGACACGTCACCTGGTAGAGCACATGTTCTCGCCTAATCTTGAAAGGGCTTCCTTTCTGGAACATTGCCTTCAACGGTCGGGGGGATTACTGCCTCGGGATATCTGGCCGCAACTGGCAATCATCGGCTGCTGGAAAGGAGGCAGTGTAGGCCTTTATCTTCGCGAGTTTCATCAATTCTTCAATCCTGACACCCCCATCCGTGACTGGGGTTACCTTGCAAGCGAAGTGAGAGGTTCCATTCCCATTTCGGATGATGGGGCTGGTGGGGTTCTCTCAATAGAAACCAATTTTTTTGAATTCGTACACGAGAACGAGGCAGGATCCTCCAATCCCCAATTCCTGACCGCGGACCAGGTGCAGGAGGGTGAAAAATATTATGTCTATCCCACCACCACGGGAGGACTCTACCGGTACGAGATGAACGATCTGATCCGTGTGGGAGGTTTTCATGAAAAGACTCCCATCATCGAGTTCATCCAAAAAGGCAAGGGCGTCAGCTCGCTGACCGGAGAGAAGCTTTACGAAAGCCAGGTCTGTGCGGCAGTATCAAAGGCAGGAAATGTCATCCCCGGCGGTTTTGAGTTTATCGTCTCCGCACCTGAGTGGGGAAATCCCCCCCGTTATGTCTTTCTTGTCGAGGAGGGAGGCCCAGCACTCCCAGACAACCAGTGGAAGGACTGGATGGGTGCTGTGGATAGTTCTCTGCGCGGGGAGAATGAGGAGTATGATACCAAGCGCAAGTCACTGCGGCTGGGTCCACCTGCCGTGAAGTTGGTGGCACGCGGGGAATACATGCGTTACCGGGCCAAAAGAGTGGCCCAAGGGGCACCCGATGGACAGTTCAAGATCCTTAAACTCACTCCAGATCTTGAATTTCCAAAACAGTTTCAGATCGAGAAAACCATCGAGATGGAAGGCTGAGGCTTAACCCGGGACCAGCGGGTCTAGTTGAGAGAACCAGGACGGCGTGAGGGCAGTCCCAAGTCAGAGCGGATCTCATACAGCCAGTCGATGTCCTGAAGAAAAACTTCATCGAAGTCGTAGACCTCGACAAAATCTTCAATCACATCACTCTCCTGTTTACCCATGAGACCCACCTCGATCAGGTTGAACACCATACGGCCGAAGTCATAGGTTCCATGGATATTCCAGCCATCCAGTACAAGACGTGCGAAAGGTCCATATTCGCTTTTAAGATAACCGGCCATCCCCAGGGAGAGTTCCTGTCCGGTGACATGACCAGGCATTTTTCGTAAATGCACGGCATAGTCGAGGCCTTTATTGAGCGCTCGATACGCAGCGAGAGGATATGAGGAGTCCCGGTCCAATAGTTCGATCAGCCTTTCCTGTAGTTCCGGGTTCATTTCGCAATTCCCCGTGGCATTTTGGAGGTTTCCTTTAATCTTCCACCAGCTCAATGCGGGCGATGGGCGCGGCATCACGGGTGCGTTCAGGAAGCCGTACAATACGGGTGTAACCTCCAGGACGAGTCAGGAAACGCGGACCGATTTCGGTGAACAGATGATTGACAAGCCCCCAATCATGGATATGCCTGCCAGCACGGCGGCGATGGGCCAGGTTGTCCTGCTTCGCCAGCGTGATGAGTGGTTCCACGAAGCGCCGGAGTTCCTTGCACTTGGCGACCGTGGTGACAATCGAACCATGTGCCAGGAGTGATGAGGCCTGATTCCGCAGCAGAGCCAGACGGTGAGAGGAGGTACGTCCCAGCTTCCTCTGTCCCATTCGATGGTACATGATTCCAATTCTACCTTTCTCTTCGATCTCTTCATTCCGTATCCGACACCTGGAGAGAAAATCCACTCTCCAAGAAGTGCTGAAGGTGTCAGATCAACTCGGATACTCGGATTCGCGTTTAGCCAGCCGTTCCTCGGCTTTTTTCATAATTTCCGGATCCTCGATGGTCATCCCCAACGCTAGACCCATGCGCTCGAGCAGTTCCTTAATCTCGGTCAAGGATTTCCGCCCGAAGTTACGGTACTTGAGTATTTCATTTTCCGACTTCTGGACCAGTTCCGCAACAGTCCGGATGTTGGCTGCCTTCAGGCAGTTGTAGGAACGAACCGAAAGCTCCAGTTCATCCACTGCCTTGAAGAGGGAAGGATTGATTTCCTGACGCTCCTCCTGCTCCGTGGCATATATCGGAACCGGCCCTTCCTCGAAGTGGATAAAGAGGGACATGTAGTCCTTCAACAGGCGTCCGGCATACGAGAGTGCATCCTCAGGACGGACTGTTCCATTGGTCCAGATCTCCAGGATCAGGCGATCGTAGTCGGTGATATCGCCTACACGGGCATTCTCGACTTTATATTTCACACGCTTGACGGGGGAGAAGACACTGTCCACCGGGATGGCATAGATGTCATTCTCATCCACTTTGTTTCGTTCGGAGGGAACATAACCGATCCCCACATCCACCAGCATCTCGATCTCGAGAACCCCATCTTCTTCGAGGTTGGCTATGTGCTCCTCGGGATTGAGAATCTCCACATCGGGGTGGGGACGGATATCCGCGGCGGTGACAGTTCCCGGTCCTGAAACTGACAGGCTCAGGGACACCGGTTCCGAGCGGTGCATCTTGAACACGATGTTGCCAAGGTTGAGAACGATATCGGTGACATCTTCAACCACACCAGGAAGGTAAGACACCTCCTGAAGCACGCCACCGATTTTCACCTGCCGGAGAGCCGAACCTCGTATCGAGGAAAGGAGGACCCGGCGTAAGCTGTTTCCCAAGGTGATACCGTAGCCCCGTTCGAGAGGCTCGACGATGAACTTGCCATACCGGTCTGAATGCGTTTCCTCCTCGCATTCGATCCGGCTGGGCATGATAACGGACTTGAAATCCATCTGTGGCTCCTCTTCCAATTAACGCGAGTAAAGTTCGACGATCAGGTTTTCCTTGACCGGAATGTTGATCTCTTCGATGGTCGGAAGACGATCGAACCGCGCCGAGAAATCCTCGGTGGTCCGTGTGAGCCAAGCAGCCTGCCGGGAGCTCTCGGCGAGATTCCAGGCAAGCTGGATGTTTGTGATTTCGCGGCTTTGCTCGATGAGCTGCACGGTATCCCCTGGACGGACGAGATAAGACGGGATATCGACACGCCGGCCATTCACAAGGAAGTGACCATGACGAACGAGCTGCCGTGCCTGGGCACGCGAGAGGGCACATCCCATACGGTAAGCGATGTTGTCCAGGCGCCGCTCCAACAGCTGGAGAAGATTCTCACCCGTGACTCCCCGCATCCGGGATGCTTTGTAGAAGTAGGAACGGAATTGCCGTTCGAGGATCCCATAAATACGACGGGCTTTCTGTTTTTCACGCAGCTGCACGCCGTAGTTTGATCCTCGTCCCCTGCCCCGCCGCGTTCCATGCTGTCCCGGCGCATACTCGCGCCTGCCAACTGAGCATTTTTCGGAGTAGCAGCGTGGGCCCTTGAGGAAGAGCTTGTTGTTTTCCCGCCTGCACAGGCGGCAAACTGGTCCGATATATTTCGCCACTTTCTTCTAACCTTCCCTTTGTCGCGGTGGGTTTTACACCCTGCGTTTTTTGGGTGGACGGCACCCATTATGCGGTACTGGAGTCACATCCTTGATCAAGGAGATACTCAATCCGGAGGCTTGCAGAGACCGGATTGCGGATTCACGGCCGGCACCTGGCCCCTTTACATGGACCTCCAATGACCGCATCCCATTCTCCATCGCTTTACGGGCACAGGTTTCCGCGGCCACCTGGGCTGCAAACGGAGTTCCCTTGCGTGAACCACGGAACCCCATTCCACCGGAAGTGGCCCAGGATATCATGTTCCCCGCCATGTCCGTGATGGCCACAATGGTGTTGTTGAAGGTAGCGCGGATATGCGCGACTCCCTTCGGGACGCTCTTCTTAACCTTTTTGACTCGGGCGCGTGGTGCTGTCTTTCCCACTACCGATCATCCTCCTGGCAGGCATTTCGCCTTGCTGAATCATTTCTCAGCCCCAACCAACAGGAAATTCCCATGAGCCGGGGCCATTGATGTTCTTATACCGGTTACGCCTTTTTCTTGGCGCCTACCGTACGGCGTGGCCCCTTGCGGGTACGGGCATTCGTATGCGTCCGCTGGCCACGGACTGGAAGGCCACGGCGGTGACGCAAGCCACGGTAGCAGCCGATGTCCATCAGGCGTTTGATGTTCATCTGGATCTGGCGCCGCAGATCTCCCTCGACCACATATTCCGCCTGGATCACCGAAGCGATCTTGGTGACCTCCTGATCGGTCAGGTCTTTGACGCGGGTTTCCGGCTGGACTCCAGCCTTGGAGAGGATCTCCTTGGCATTGGTCCTTCCAACCCCATAGATCGCGGCTAACCCGATGTCAATGCGCTTCTCGCGCGGAAGATCGATACCTGCTATACGAGCCATGAATGCCCTCTTTTCACCTTTAGCCTTGACGCTGTTTGTGACGCGGATTTGTGCAGATCACCCGGATCACGCCACGGCGGCGGATGATCTTGCACTTGTTGCATATCTGTTTGACCGATGGCCTGACTTTCATCGTTTATCCTCTCCTCAACTTCGATTCCCTTCAGAGACGGCCCGTGATCCTGCCTCTTCCAGGGTCAAAGGGTGATACTTCCACCCGGACACTCTCGCCTGGAAGGAGACGTGTGAATTTGAGTCTCATCTCTTCCGCCAGGTGGGCCTTGATCTTTTTACCACCCGGCAACTCAAGTTCAAAGACCTGGTTCGGGAGGTTCTTCAACACCTTGGCGGTTTTCTCTTCGGGTTTATCCACCTTCCCCATTCCGGGAGATCCGGGTCAAGATCCTCGGCCCTTCCTCCGTGAGCACCACTGTATCCTCAACATGCACGCTCAGTTTCCTGTCGCGAGTCACCACGGTCCAGGCATCTCCCAAGACCTCGACTTCATGGGTTCCCATGTTGAGCATTGGCTCGATGGCCAGTGCCAATCCAATCCGCAGCCTCGGTCCGGTCCCGCATTTTCCGAAGTTGGGTACTTGGGGATCCTCATGAAGCGATCTCCCAATGCCATGGCCCACAAAGTCACGAACCACGCTATACCCACCCGCCTCGGCGCGTTTTTGAATCGCCGCCGAGATATCATGCAGCCGGTTGCCAAGGCGGAACTCCTGGATTCCGGCATCGAGCGCCTGATGCGCCACCCCGATCATCCGGTGGACTTCGGGACGAACTGCACCCACGGGGAAGGTACGAGCCATATCCCCATAGAAACCCTCGTATAGGACCCCAATGTCGATACTACAGACATCCCCATCCTTCACTGGGGTCCGATCCGGTATCCCATGGACCACTTTCTCGTTGACCGAGAAACATACAGAAGCCGGGAATCCCCGATACCCCTTGAAGGCCGGGACCCCGCCTCGTTGCCGGATTGATTCCTCAACCCAGCTGTCTATTTCTTTCGGGATCGCACCTACTTTAATCCGGTTTCCGATCCCCTCCATGATTTCCGCCACCAACCGGTTACTCTCAGCAAGGGCCTCGATCTCGAGTTTTGACTTGAGCTGCACCATTCAGGAATCCCGTCTCTCTACCTCTTCATGGGTAGCCGATTCGTTAAACTCAACACATCCTGCCCGGTTGATTCTCTCTCTTCCCCTGCAGATGTCTGACCACACTTTCACCGGCTGGGA
>CAYZUX010000171.1:0-13690 GCA_964481775.1 uncultured bacterium
ATCGGCTAAGGAGGATTTTCTTTTGCTTTTCTTTATTTCAGGGGCATTGCTCCTAGCCATGGTGAGGCTGGGGACAGGTTTGAGCAGACCTCTGAAACGAGGCAACCATATCAGAGCCTGAAAGGGTGTGCAATGGGGTGATAAAACGTTTTCTCATAGGATTATTATCAATTCCCCATTGTGTTAGGATGGGTGTATACGAGGAAACAGGGGGTTGGAATGGCGGAAAAAAACTGGGCTTCAAGGTTATCCATTATCAGCGATGAGGCGGCTCCCGATTTTGAGGAGGCAGTCAACATCTGTCTTCCATTGGGAATCCGGTCTTATGAATTACGGCTGATCCGTGGTTCGAGAGTTCCCCATATTTCCGAGGAATGTATCCGGCAGATTCTGCGTGTGACCGCTGAACGTGGGATTGAGTTGACTGGGGTGAGTCCTGGATTCTGTAAGATCTCCGTAGTAAGCCCACTTTGTAAAGACGAATTGACCACGGGGTTGGATGATTGTTTCCGTTTTATGGAAAGGCTGGGTGTGAAACGGATGAATCTGTTCACCTATACGCGTGATGAAAGCCTGAATCAGATACCCGAGGCTGTCTTCGAGAACCTGCAAACAGCGATAGAGCGCTGCCGGAGTGAGGGCATCGAACCAATCTTTGAAAATGTCCCGAGTTGTTGGGGCAATACCGGACAGAGGCTGGGGAATATCGCCAAAAGACTGGGGGTACGCGTGGCCTGGGATCCCGCCAATGCAGTCTCTTCCGGAGAGGTGGCCTTTCCGGATGGATACAACATGGTTAAAGACCGAATCGCCCTGATTCATATCAAAAACTGGCGCCCACAAGATGGATATGTCTACATTGACGAGGGAGTGCTGGATGTATCGGCGCAAATCAAGGGACTGATAAAGGATGGATACCGGGGTCAGTTCTGCATTGAAAGTCACCGTTGGAGTGATCCCTTAGCGACAGAGGTGAATACCCGGCAGCTGCTCACTATCCTCTCAGGATACCCCTTCCATGAAAATGGAGCCGGCTGATTCATGGATTGAAGGAGCCGGGGTGGCGTCATGAGGCGGGGCAGTGGACAAACGTTCCACAATCCTCATGGGGTAGACAATTCTTCTGGGTGTGCGCCGTGTTCCATTGATGATATCCATCAAAGTTTGTGCGGCCTCCGCTCCCATTTCCACCAGGTCTCCATGCATGGTGGTTAAGGGTGGATGAAGAAGAGAAGCGAGAGGTATGTCTCCAAACCCAATCACTGAAAGATCTTCGGGGACACGGATCGAGAGGTCTGCCGCAGCCCTGAGAAGGCCGATGGCCAGATAGTCGGAGCAGGCAACATAAGCCGTAGGAAAGGCTTTTCCAGCCCTGCTGTGCGAAAGCACCGCTGCATGAGCTGCCTGCTCAACAAACTCCTCGGCGTTCAGGCTGCCCACTTCCTCAAGGTTCAATCGTGTCATCCCCTCCTCAAAACCAATCCGGTCGGCTTTGCTCTTGAATGAAGCCTTGGGACCATTCAAATGACCAATCCGGCGGTGGCCCAAACTCGCGAGATAATGCACCGCGGCTACCGCGCAACCGGTATAATCGGGACAGAGTGTGGTGAAACGCGATTCCCGGAGGTAAGCACCCACCACCACCACAGGAAGATCCATCTCCTCAAGTTCCTCCAGGTACGGGTCATCCTCTCGTACCGAGATCAGAATGACTCCATCGACAGTGTGAGCCTGGAGTAAACGTTCCATCTGACGAGGTGTGGTGGAGAGCATGAGGTTATAGGGACTCTCATCCAGCACGGCTCCGATACCTTCAAAAACACGTGTAAAAAAGGGATTGGAGAAAATGACCCGGCTGCTGCGGAGCGTGGCAAGGGCGATATTTCCGGTCAGACGGCGGGGAAGGTTCCGGGCAGCAAAGTGAGGACGATACTTGAGACGGTCGATAGTCCGGCGAACTTTTTCCTGAATTTTCGGGTCGACAGTGGGATTGCCGTTGAGAACACGGGAGACAGTCGCGGGAGAGACACCAGCTTCCCGGGCAACCTCGAGAATTCCTGTTCCTTTCCTGGATGAAAGAGTGCGTTTACTGACGGTTTTGGCCATGACCTGGAGGAGTGTCTCACCCACAAGATGTCTTTTCTGAATGCTTCATTCTCTGCTCGCCGATGGAGGGTGTCTAGTCCTGAAGAGCCCATTCCAGAAAGTATGGTCTCGCTTTCGATCACCTGTTGAAAGATGCCCTATATCACACCTGCGTGTCCTTGTAGAATCGTAAAAATGAGAGCCATCGCTGTTTTTTTTATACTACTTGTTCACGGGCTTGTTGTGAGCCCATTAGCCTGTGCGGATCCCCACACCGTGGGAGTGTTCTATTACCCTTGGTACTCGAATGATTTTCATGGAGGAAGATACCTGAGGGAGCATCTGATCCCTCGCCAGTGGCCTGTTCTGGGTGAGTACAATGACCGTTCCGCCACAGTCATCAAGCAACACGCGGATTGGTGTCGTTCTGCCGGGATCAGTGTCTGGGCCGCCAGTTGGTGGGGACCTGGTTCCCGGGAGGATACAACGCTCCTTAACCATACCCTGCAAAGTCCTGACCTGGGTGATATCAAGATCGCGATTCTTTATGAAACCACCGGGCGAACTTCAGATTTCACCAACTACACCCGAATCGCCGGTGACTTCACATACCTTGCAGACAACTACTTTAACCATCCACGATACCTGAAGATCAATGGCCGTCCAGTGGTTGTGGTCTATCTCACTCGTGTTCTTTCGGCGCTTGATACTTTGGATTCATCTGTCGCGGCCATGCGCTCCGCTGCTTCTGTGAAAGGTTTCGATGTCTTCATTATTGGCGATCATGTCTTTGGTTCTCCTCCAGTTCATGCTGGTGACATGGAGTTGCTCGATGCGGTGACCGAATACGATGTCTATGGTAGCATGGGTGTGAGTGGCTATGCCGGAGAGACCGCCGTCAATGCCTATAATTCACGCCAGAATGCCTGGAAAGCGCTCGCGGGGAGTGTGGGTGTGGAATATGCTCCCTCGGTGACTCCAGGTTTCAATGATAAAGGGGTTCGGGCGGGTCATGCTCCTGTTTCCCGGCGGTTGACTTCCTCCTCGGAGCCCGGTTCGCTTTTCAGAGCACTTCTCAAAGCTGCACTCACCCGGACAGATCCCGACCTTGGGGATCTGCTCTTCGTCACGTCCTGGAATGAGTGGCATGAAGACACCCAGATTGAACCGGTTCAGATTGCCCCGCCGACCTCTTTGGATGACAGTCCCTCTGGTTCCGGATACACAGCGGGACTTGATTATGAGGGATATGGGAATTTATACCTCGATATTCTTCGTGAGGAAGCGGGATCCAGCCGTGTGGAAGGTTGGAAGTCATATCAGCGATGAGGAATCCCAGCTTAACGACCGTACTTCCATTCGCACACACTTTTCTGCGAGGGATCGATGGTACAGATGACTGTGATAATTCCTATTTTGCGAAAAGGGTAAAACCAACTGTAGCATTGTACGCCGGTCAATCGAATATGAAGCCGGATAGTCCTCGTTGTGGATCTCAGCCTTACCCCAATAATCATTTCAGGCAGCGTTGATGGGATGAATCGGCTCAAGCGGGAAGCGCTCTTTGAAAAGGCAAATTTAAGTAACGATCTGGGGCGTCAATCCGTCCGCGGCGGTGCGATCACTTTATCTTCCCAAGGGGTTTTATTTGTCCTTCGGATGGTAAGCACTGTAGTCCTCGCCAGGTTGTTGTCTCCTGAGGATTTTGGGCTGATCAGCATGGTCACCGTGGTGGTCACTTTTGCTGTGATGTTCAAAGATGCGGGTTTGTCGATGGCCACAATCCAGAAGCCTGAAATCACACATGAACAGATCAGTACCCTGTTTTGGATAAATATTTTCCTGAGTGCCAGTCTGGGATTCTGTGTCCTGGCGGCCTCCCCTCTGGTGTCCTGGTTTTATGCCAAGCCTGAGTTGACTGCTGTTACAGCGGTTCTGTCGATTTCATTTATCATCAGTGGGTTGACGATCCAGCACCAGGCCCTGCAACAACGCCACATGCATTTTGGTCAAATTGCCTGTGTTCAGATCACCGCTCAGTTGCTCACTTTACTGGTGACGGTTGTGTTTGCTCTTCTCGGCTGGCGTTACTGGTCCCTGGTCTTTGGTACGCTGACCCAGGCATTTGCCGGAACGATCCTCACATTCCTGTTTTGCCCCTGGATTCCCGGGTGGATGAAAAAGGGAACAGGAGTTCGTGATATGCTGAAATTTGGGGGACATCTGACAGCCTTTAGCTTTGTCAATTATTTTTCAAGGAATGCTGATAATCTTCTGATCGGAAAATTTATCGGAGCCAGTGAGCTTGGGCTCTATAGTAAAGCGTATCAAATTGTCTACCTGCCATTAGTGAATGTTCGCAACCCACTCAATGCTCTGGCCTTTCCAGTGATGAGCAAAATGCAGAACGATCCGGCACGATTCCGCCGATATTATAAGAAGCTTGTTTTTGCCATGGCTTTTTTATCCATGCCTCTGATGGCATATTGTATCATGTTCCCCCACGAATTGATAACTTTGCTTTTTGGAGAACGCTGGCTGGAAATGAAAACGGTTTTCAGGCTGCTGGCCATTGCCGGTTTCTCCCAGACAGTCATCGGTACACGTGGTATGATTCTTTTAGCTTGTGGGCGTTCCGATTTGTATCTTAAATTTGGAACAATAGGAGCAATCCTTACCGTAATCGGGTTTGTGATCGGTCTTAAGTGGGGAATAACAGGAGTGGCGGCAAGCTTCATTATCACTTCCTATCTTCCGCAGTATCATATGTTTGCCATTGCGTTTCGGACAACTCCCTGTACTTTCGGAGATCTGCTGGGGGGATGTGGAGCAGTGGCCGTCTTCAGCTGGTTCTCCGTGTTGTGTGCCTGGGTTTTCCCTTTTCTGATTCCGGTGACAGGGAATTCAAAGCTTCTGATCGTCACCCTTGTTATGACGCTTCTCTACCTTTCCCTTTTCTTTGGAATACCAAGGTATCGAAAATACCTGGTTGAGGTGTTCTCGCTCCTGCGTGCAAACAAACAAGGACTTCAGGAAGAGCCATAAGCTCATTATTATGAATGCCCATCAGGCCAATGATAAGTGATAGATCATGAATTCAAATGAAGGTCTGATCAGTATCATTATACCCGTATACAATGTGGAGGACTTTTTGGATGAGTGTATAAGAAGTGCTCTCAATCAGACTTATCAATGGATTGAGGTGCTTCTGATTGATGATGGTTCCACAGACAGCTGCCCGTTGAAATGTGACCAGTATGAATTGGTGGACTCCCGGGTTAAGGTCACCCATCAGAGTAACCGTGGTCTGTCAGGGGCGCGGAATGCCGGCCTGCTCTTGGCGAGAGGTGAGTATGTTTATTTTCTCGATAGTGATGATTTCATCTCACTGGATACAATCGAGAAACTCCATAATGTAGCCAAGGAAAAGGATCTGGATGTGGTTCTGTTTGATGCCGATGTGGTGGATGAATCGGGCCAAAAAAGAAATGGGGACCGCCTCTACATCCGGTCCGGAAAGTATGATTCAGTCTATGAGGGTGAACGGCTTTTCACTGAAATGAAGCGGAATGATGAATACCGTTCAGCGGTACCACTCCTGTTTATTCGAAAATCGTTTCTTGATGAAGTCAATCTTTCCTTTCATGAAGGTATACTCCACGAGGATGAGTTATTTACGTTTGTTTTGTTGATGAAATGCAGAAGAGCTGGCCACCTGCCTGAATCTCTCTACCACAGGCGGATTCGATCGGGTTCCATCATGACGACCTCAGGAAATGAGAACCAGTTTCGAGGTCTACAGACTGTTCTTGAGGAGATGGTCAGCTTTTATTTGGAGAATGAAAACCTTCACAAGAATCAGGAAGTGAAAAATCATCTGGTCCACATTTTCAATATTACTCTCAAACGTTACAAGGAGTTGAGTGTTGAACACAGAGTCCGGAACAAATGCCGCTTAAAAGAGCTTAAAGAGCTGATGCGCAAAGTAAATTATTTGGAAAATTGGAAGGTTTATATTAAGTGCAGATACGAGCTGATATCCAATGTTTTTGAGTGTTTGACTAAAAGCCTCAGAGCCCGGTAAAGAAACGAAGATGAATAAAAAGAGTAAACTGATAAGGCAGATCAAGGATCTTATTCCATTGCAATGGAGGTATACGGCTCGTCATGGATTGAATTACCTGAAGTATAAACGTCACACCATTAACCTATTCGGGCCTGTCAAGGGCAGGAAGAAGATCGTTCTGTTTATGTGTCCGGAGCATGGAAACCTTGGAGATCATGCCATTGTTGATGCGGAGAACACATTCTTTCGGACTTATTTTCCAGACATCCCGGTATTGGAGGTTTCCTACCACCATTATTTTTATGACAGGAAAGGAATCATCAGGCTGATACAGAGTGAGGATCTTCTGGCGACTCATGGTGGAGGGTACTTTGGAATGGTCTACTTTCATGATGAAGTCATGGTGCGGGATATACTAAAATCCTTTCCCGATAACAAAATCATCGTCATGCCACAGACTATTTTCTTCAATAATAGTGAACAATCACGAGCGGAATTGGCAACTTCCCGAACGATTATGCGGCAACACGCCCGTTTGATATTCTGTGCAAGGGAGAAAGCCTCTTATGATTTCGTTCTCACGAACGAAATGCTTGCTTCAAATTCGAATTGTCACCTGATTCCAGATATGTTTCTCTATGGAAATGGCCGCGCGGGAATCTCAAGCCGGAGAGGAATATTGCTTTGTTTCCGAAGAGACCATGAAAGTGTTCTCGACACAAGCCAGAAGAAAGCAATGGAAGCAATAGCCGAACAGACAGGGGAAGATGTCAAATGGACTGACACCGTGGTCGATTATCCGGTATCAATTTCTGAAAGAGGTGCAGCCCTTGAATCCAAGTTCGAAGAATTCCGCGGTGCCAAGCTGGTGATTACAGACCGGTTGCACGGGATGCTTTTTGCCGCGGTCACTGGAACACCCTGTATTGCATTGGACAATATCAGTGGAAAGATCAAGGGTTGTTATCAATGGATTAAACATCTGGAGTATATCCGGATGGTGGAAAGCCCCGGTGAGATGATTGATTTGATTCCCCGGCTTCTTTCGATAGACCATGGATGTTTTGATAATTCTTCCTTGAGGCATTACTATGATGAGCTTGCAGATCTGATTCGTGGTAGAAAGTAAAGTCTTCGAGGAATCACAAATTGTTTGAGAGAGAGACTGTGAAAAACACCAGGAGCCCGAGATGAAAATGGGGAGAATCATAGGTCTTGTTGTACGCGTATCAGCTTTGCCTTTTAGCTTCATCGCGTGTTTTGCTGTTGGGATGTTCCTGGCGCGTGGATGGGTAGCGATGATTCTGGCAGGATTATTTTCATTAGCATGCTCTGGTGCCGTCTTCCTGTGGGTCATCAAGAATGTAAGAGCATCAGTGATAGGTTATCTGCAGGAAGATACTCTCCGCCCTCGACCGAAAGACCAATGGACCATGATTCCAATGATAATGAACACTGCGGCGGATGAACTGGCGCTGGCCGCTCGTTCATACATCCTCTTCACCCTGTTGGCTGGCTATGTCCTGATCGCTTTTGTTTTTGCACTGGCTTACCAAGCAGTCGAAGGCACGCCCGCTGGTTCGATCCTGACCAACTTTTATTTCAGTCTTTCCACCCTCGCAACGGTCGGCTACGGTGATATTTCGCCCCAAGGTTTTGGCCGGGTTCTGGCTTGTATCGAGATGATCTCGGGTGTTGCGTACCAAGTCCTTGCCATCGGCGGCGGTGCTGCTTATTTACTCGAACTCGGAAAACATCAACCGAGTGAGTAAACAGCTTTTCTCATTCACTTTCCAATGCCTGTTTGATCTCGCTCAGTTCTTTTTGACGGGCCTTGCTGACAACCGGGAACTTCAAGTTAAGACGATCCATGACTGTACAGATCGCCTCTGAAACCGCCAGACGTGCAAACCACTTGTTATCGGCAGGAATCACAAACCAGGGAGCTGCCTCGGTGCTGGTATGGTTGAGCATGTCTTCGAAAGCTTCCTGGTATTTTTTCCAAAAGGAACGTTCCTGGTAGTCCGCAACAGAAAACTTCCAGTTCTTCTCAGGTTCATTGATTCTCGACAGAAAGCGTTTCTTCTGTTCCTCCTTCGAAATATTCAGAAAGAACTTCAGAACAATGATTCCATTACCGACAAGGTATTTCTCGAAATTGTTAATCTCTTTGAAGCGTTGACGCCAGACATCCCCTTTAATGGTTTCCGCTGGTAACTTCTGTTTTTCAAGGAATTCGGGATGAACACGGACCACGAGGACTTCCTCGTAATAAGAACGATTGAAAATCCCAATCATTCCCCTGGGAGGCAAGGCCTTGGCTGCTCGCCAGAGATAATCATGGTCGAGCTCTTCTGAGGAAGGCACCTTGAAGCTGGTGACCTGGCAACCCTGCGGATTCACTCCGGACATGACATGCCGGATGGCACCATCCTTGCCGGCTGCATCCATGGCTTGGAATATAACCAGGATCGCATAAATATCCTGGGCATAAAGTTTCTCCTGCAGTTCTGCCAGGCGTTCCACATTCGCCGCAACTTTTTCAAGTGCACCCTCCTTGTCCTTGAAACCACCTGTGAAACCGGGATCGAAATCTTTCTTGAGCGAAATCTTGCGTCCCGGGGTAACCATGATCTTGCCGAGGTTGAATTTGATTACTCCCTTTTCTCCGATCCTGATTTTAATCTCGCTTTTGGGGTCGAGATTGTATTTCATGGTATTTCCTTTCATCAGAAATCGTTGGTCAGACAGAATCTGATTCGAAACAGCCTGTATTACCAGGCCCATTATGTCCTGATATCACTCAGGCTGGTACCACCTTTTTAAGACAGTGGCTACAGTTTCATTGACCTCAATGGGGCCATAATTCCGCTCAAATCCACTTTGTCTCAGGGCTTCTCGGACTGGACCATGAGCCTCCGCCAGACGAGAAGGGATGCCATCAGGCCTGAAATGGGTGAATGCGCACCAGCAGTTTCATTCACCAGTGATTGAGACATGCCTCCAATGACTGGAAATCCCTGTCCAATCACTGAAACGAAGTTCACCACCACTCCTGCTCGCACCATCCAAGCCAAGAAGGCCAGCGTTGCGACCAGCAGTGCCGTACAGGATGCCGGGACGGAATGGCGGAGGGGATCACCGGCCGACAGACTTGGAGAGGAAGGAGAAGCATCGTGTTTTGTCACCAGAAGGACAGATAATTCAATTGGGCATCCACCACAAACAAGGATCATGGCAAGGTCAAAAAAGAGTTCTCCTTCTCTATCTGGAGTAGCATCCCAGACATTACCCCAAAAACAAAACGATGCTACTCTCACACTTTGGTCCTGTATATATGAAAAACATGAGTCCATTATTTGTGTTTGTCCTTTGTAAAAACAGGTTTACCTGATATCTTGAAGCGTTGGATCGTGAAAAAAAATCAAGAAATTATCGGATCTATCGAATGAACACAGTTGTCAGGGCGAACCACAACAATCATGAATTGGGGGAAAGGATAGGTAACGGTATTATGTGTGGATTGGCGAATGTATGGAGTGTCATAAAGGCAGTCTTTCTCCTCATCCTGTTGACGTTCATCTCAATGACCGCCTGGTCCAGCCAACAACCGGAATCGGTGGAAAAGCGTTGGCCGAGGGAGATCCTCCGGCCGGGGGGAAAGATTGTCATTTACCAGCCCCAGCTTTTGTCTCTCAAAGACATCAGTCTGACTGCCAGGGCACCGGTCGCGGTCACACCAAAAGGTAGTGACAGTCCGATCTTTGGAGCCATCTGGGTTGCGGGGAAGATCAGCACTGACCGGAAAGCGCGTCTGGTCCATTGCCAGAAGTTCTTTATCACCCAGGTACGCTTCCCTGGTTCGACCAAAGAACAACGTGCGGCCTTGCAGGATATCCTGAAACAGGAAACACCCCAGGAAGGAATTACCTTCTCACTGGATGAACTTGTGGCCATGCTGGATATGGCGGAGAAATCAGAACAGGCCTCCGAGGAGTTGAGTACCGCTCCTCCAAAACTTCTCGCCGTCACCTCTCCCGCGATTCTGGTGACTCTTGATGGAGAGCCTATCCTCAGGCCTGTCCCCGGACGTGATCTGATGCGTGTGATGAACACTCCCTTTGCCATGGTCCAGGATCCAACCACCAAAGTTTACTATCTCCGTGCCGGGCAAAGATGGTGGAAGGCACAGGATTACAGGGGCCCCTGGGAGGTGACCGAGGATCTCCCAGCCGCAGTTGGTTCGCTCCTTCCTTCCCCAACCAAAGCCGCTATCTCCTCACCTGAGGAGCAGGAAATCCCCAAGATCGTGGTTGCCACCGAACCCACCGAATTATTTGAAATCAGGGGCGAGGGAGAGCTTGATTTTGTCGATGACACCAAGCTTTTCTATGTCACCAACACCCAGCGGGATGTCCTTTCAGAGGAGAACCAGATTTATGTTTTGATTTCCGGACGCTGGTTCACAGCAGCTTCGAAGAATGGGCCATGGACCTATGTTCCCTCTCCCAAGCTCTCCGACGAGTTCAGAAAAATCCCGGAAACCTTTGAACACAGCCATGTTCGTGTGCACATCGCCGGAACAAGGGAAGCTCAGGAAGCCCGGCTGGACATGTTCATACCACAGACCGCCGCCATCAAACGATCCGATCAGAGCCTTGTTGTGGGATATGATGGAGATCCGATCTGGGGGCAGATCGATGGGACTACCATGCAATATGCCCTGAACACCCCCTTTGATGTGCTAGAGGCGGGTGGCCTCTACTACTGCTGTTATGAGGGAGTCTGGTACGAGTCGGGAAGCGCTCAAGGACCTTGGACGGTTTCGATATCGATTCCTCCGGAAATCTCCGCAATCCCACCGCAATGTCCTCTTTACCCGGTCAAGTTCGTGCACATCTACGATCATACTGACGATGTGGTTCATGTGGGTTACACCCCGGGATATCTCGGCTCTTATGTTCAGGATCAAGTAGTCGTTTTTGGCACTGGTTACCACTACCCATCCTGGAATGGGAAGAAGTACTTCCCGCGCTCGGAGACTTACGGTTACTCGGCTCTCTATGTTCCCCTGTCCGGGAGTTGGATGTTTCATCCACCCCGTCTGGGAAAGGGAACCTGGGCTGGATCAGTTCTGGCATCTCTGGAGGGAGGCGACAAACCCTGGCTTGGCGAAGAGGGCTGGTGGGGTTTGGCGGGCTACCGGCCATTCGGTTCACATCTCAGGCCGCTCCTGGTTCCGAAAGATGATCTTTCCCAGCCGGAAACTGATCTCGACAATCTCTACCTTCGCCACAAGGATCGTCTTGCCCAAGCAACCTGGGGTAACCGTTTGCAGCTTCCAGAAGGGGGAGATACCCAGGTCTGGGATAACGATCGTCTGCCAATTAAAACTGAACCGGAGAACACTGAGGAATCAGGCAGCGTTCCCACACAGGGCGGTGAAGCCTCATCAGAGTCCGCGGAGAGTTCGGATGAAAGATGGGAAAGGCTCAAGAGCCTTTCAGAGACAGAGCAGAAAATCAGTGATGCTCAGGCAGCGCTGAAGAGAGAGGCGGCGCAATCGAAAGAGCTCTACTCGGATGATGATGGAAACGTGTACCAGCAATCAGACAAAGGCTGGGAAAATGTCAGTGGTGGTGCAGATAACCAGCCGGAAGACAATGCGAGGGAGGCCCGGCGTCAGGAAAGACTGGACCGTCAGCGTGAATCCCATGAGCGGGGAGCTACCCGGAAGCGTGACCTGATCCACAGCACGGGAAGAATGAGCAAGACGCGTGGCTTTGGGGGAGACATGGATTACGATAATGCTTCGCAATTCTATGAGGATCTGGGATTTATTCAGATTCCAGCTTTTGGCTGGTAGGAACTGATCATGGCGGGGCTGAAATCTCTCATGGATTCAGCCCCGCCTGATTTCGCCTCATCTGGCTTCACGCTCCGGTTTACTTCTGGGGAGAAGCCTCTTCTTTGGTTTTTTTCTCCGGGTCACCCTGTCCTGCTTCAGGTTGTTCACTGCCAGCCGGTACGGCCTCAGGTTTTTCGACTCTGACCAGGAGTGCTTGTTGAACTTTCCCGCCTTCGAAATGCACCAGCGCCTGGGTCTGTTCCTGGATCAGGTTATACAACCCCGTTTCGATCAACGGGTATTCCTTCCCGGTGGGTCTCAGAACAACCCGTGAGGATTTGCTCTCCACCGATCCTTCGATGGGTACCACATTTTGAGTGGTGGTATTCTGAAACATACCCGCGATTACGCCGGTCTTGCTGATCGCCAGTTGCAGAAACATGGTCGACTCAGGAACGTCTTCATCTACGATTGTAAAGACCCCCAGTGGCATCCACTCCAGCTCATCCGAAGCCCCTTGGGGGATCGATTCGACCTGACTGGCCAGTTCCTGGTCATAGGCATCTTTGGATACCTGCTTGTCGTCATCCAGCACAACGCTATCGCCTGCAATGAAGACACTCCCTCCTGGACCATAAGTGTAGTAGACCGGAGTCGGGACCAGGTAATTTCCCATGAACGACCCCATCGCTGCCCAAGTTGATGGGCAAGACCACCAGTCGCAGTCGTAACAATCCTCATAATAGGGCCAATAGGGGTGGTAGTGGTCATCCCACCAGTCGTCACCATACCAGGCATCATAATGGTGGTCGTAATAGTCGTTGTACCAGTCATCCCGAATGCTGTCAGCCTTATCCTGCCAACTGTCCCAGTTCTCCCTCCAGCCGGCCGGAAGCTGCTCCGGGCGAGGGGGACGTTCCCCGGGACGGAATCCTGGTTGGCCGGGACGTAGACCCTGCCCTGGCCGGTTAGCGATTCCCGGTCGGGCGGGAAGTGTCGACACACCCTCTCCTCCTCCGGGACGGCCGGGACGAGTGGAAGGGAGTTGGCTTGGGGTACCGGGACGTGTCTCGGGTCTGTTTTCGAGGAATCGGTCAAGATCCGCCTGGGTGGGACGACCCGTGCCTGATCCAGGGCGTACACCCGGTGCGGTTGGACGGTCCGGGAGTCTTGCAGGACGTTGGACCGAGTCATAACGGGGAGGTCCACTTGGCCGGTTGGGAAGGCTCGAAGGGCGTTGGACCTGTGCGGGACGCTGGCTTGGAACCCGGTTCATCCCTGCTGGTGGACGTTGGAGGTTCGCTGGAGGAACCATGGGACGTGAGGGTTGAACAGGACGTGGAGCTGGGCGGGCATAATCGAAGGTTGATCTTTGACGGCTTGGTGCCGGACGGCTTGGTGCCGGACGGCTGGGAGCAGGGCGGCTTGCTGGACGGCTCATGCTCCTTCCTCCACCCCCGCCGCCACCGCGTCCACCTCCCCCACCCCCGCGACCTCCTCCGCCACGGGCTTCCGCAAGGTCATAGGGGAGAATGAGCACCGACACCCCACCTACAAGGAACAGAATTGACAGGAATCTCCTGAATGGTTTCATTCCAGTTTTTCCGTTTTTCATGGTCAGTTCCCCCTTTCAACTCGAGTCAAAGTGATTGGCCCGATGTTCGGAAGCAGCTCACCATCGACCTCACGGT
>CAYZUX010000172.1:0-13602 GCA_964481775.1 uncultured bacterium
CGACATCCTGGAGTTCATCCGTTGCAAAGAGTCCGGAAACAGGCTCAATAACTTCAATATTTCGGTTGCGATCACCGATGAATTCATGAACCAGGTGCGTGTGGGTGGAGATTATGATCTGATGGCTCCCCATACAGGGCATGTCGTTGGAAGCCTTCCGGCGCGCGAAGTCTTTTGGAGGATTGTCGAGGGAGCCTGGAAGAATGGCGACCCGGGAATGGTCTTCATCGACCGCATGAACCGTGACAATCCAACTCCTGAGGTGGGCGAGTACGAGAGCACCAATCCGTGCGGCGAACAGCCCCTTTTACCTTTTGAGTCGTGCAACCTCGGATCGCTCAACCTTGCCCGGTTCGTGAACCCAAGGGACCGGAGTGTTGAATGGGAACGCCTTGCATCGAGAATCAGGCAGGCGGTCCGGTTTCTTGATAATGTGATCACCAGGAACAACTACCCTCTCCCGCAGATACGGGAGATCACTGACCGGAACCGGAAGATCGGTCTGGGTGTGATGGGATTCGCCGATTTCCTCATCCAAAGAGGTAATCCTTACCATTCCCCCCAGGCTCTGGATGAGGCTACTGCATTGATGAGATTCATTCAGGATAAAAGCAAGGAAGCCAGTGCTGAGCTGGCGATGGAACGCGGCCCCTTTGCCAACTTCGATCAGAGCCTGTGGGCCCGACGCGGTTATCCACCATTACGCAATGCCACCACCACCACCATCGCCCCCACCGGCACAATCAGCATCATCGCCGGCTGTTCGAGTGGGATCGAACCACTCTTTGGTATCTGCTTCTGGCGGAATGTGATGGACAATGATCGTCTGGTAGAAGTTCACCCCATTTTCAAAGCCTGGGCGTTGGAGGAGGGATTCTATTCTGAGGGTCTGATGCGGCGGATTGCCGCGGGGGCTCGGCTATGTGACCTGCCGGAGGTTCCTGAGAGCATGGCCCGTATTTTTGTCACCGCTCACGAACTGCGACCTGAGCACCATGTCAGGATGCAGGCGGCTTTCCAGAAATACACGGATAATGCTGTCTCCAAAACCATCAACTTCAGTCATGATGCCACCCCCAGTGATGTGGCTGATGCATACCTGCTTGCGTTCGACCTGGGATGCAAGGGAATCACTGTTTACCGGGATGGGAGCCGTGACTCGCAAGTGCTTAATCTGGGTGGAGAGAATGGCGAGGTGTCTTCCGGCCTGCAACCCATCCCTGTCTTTGGGGGATGCGAACTGTCCCGTCTCTGGTCCGAGGAGACATGATCGAACTGGTCATGGGCTGTCGGCCTCTTATTCGTGAAAGGTGTGCAAATACCTGGGATCGTGCCAACGCTCGAAGGGAGCCACTTTTGCTATGACAACAATTCCCTCGTCGGAGACGAAGTATCGTTGACGATCTCTTTCGAGGTCATAGCCGATGTTTTCTCCTTCGGGAATTTTGACATACTTGTCAACAATCGCTCTGCGGATCCGTGCTCCCCGGCCGATCTCGACCTCGTGCATGACAATCGAATCATGGATCTCCGTATAACTGTGCACGAAGACTCCGGGAGAAAGGATACTGTTGCGAACCAACGCTCCAGAGATGATGCACCCCTGGGAAATTAACGAGTCATAAGCCACACCACGGCGCATTTCCCATTCCCAGTCGAAGACAAATTTAGCTGGCGGTACATGGTAATTGGCTGTCCGGATAGGCCATTGGCGGTTGTAAAGGTCGAAGACCGGATCAATGGAACGCAGGTCCATATTGGCCTCGTAATAGGCCTCCAGAGTCCCCACATCGCGCCAGTAGCCGCGCTCACGTGGTTGCTGTCCGGGAACTGTATTCGTGGAGAAGTCATAGGCAAACACCCTGTGGGTTTGGATCATCCTGGGGATGACATCCTTGCCAAAATCATGGGAGCTGTGAGGATTCTGATGATCTTCTTCCAGGGCACGAATCAGTGGATCTGTTTCAAAGATATAATTGCCCATGGACACCAGTGCGTGTGTGGGATCATGCGGGAGAGATTTGGGTTTGGAGGGTTTCTCCTCCCAGCCAATGATTCTCCAGGTATCATCGATTTCAATCACTCCGAACTGGTCCGCCTTCTCAATTGGAACTGGAATCGCTGAAATCGTCAGTTCGGCTCCTTTGTCGCAATGCCAGGCAATCATCTGGCGGACATCCATTTTGTAGATGTGATCACCTCCAAAGACACACAGACGCGTTGGTGACTCATCGTAGAGGAGATTGAGATTCTGGTAGATCGCGTCAGCGGTTCCCTGGTACCAGACCTCTCCGGTTGCCATCTGGGCAGGCACAGGATCGACGTAATGACCAAAGGCCCGGTTCATGTACCAGGAATCATACAGGTGTTTGTTCAATGAGTTTGACTTGAATTGAGTCAGGACCTTGATTTTGAACAGGCCAGAGTTGACAAAGTTGGATAGAACGAAATCGATGATGCGGTATTTTCCGCCGAAGGTCACCGCTGGTTTTGCCCTGACGCGAGTCAGGGGATCCAATCGGCTCCCGCGTCCCCCTGCCAGAATCATGACCAGTGTACGGTCCAAATCAAGCGCCATGGTTATTGCCTTTACGGGAACCAATGTCTGCCGGGCCGGTCTTTTCCAGGGGTCGTGACATACAAAGATGACAGCGGCGGGACAATTTCGATCTCATCTCCGCCTGCTGGGCAACCGACAAAGAATGATAAAACCTCTCCGGGACCTGATTCAAGGATTTCCCAAGTAAGTGAAGCCTCAAAGATGGTCTTTTCCACTGCATTTCCCAAGTGGCTGGAGACCTCTTCCCAAGGTAGCCGCTCTCCGTCGTGGTATTGGTTGATACGGAGAGGACCTTTGAGAATCTGCATCCGGTCCGTGGAAGGGATAAACCGGAGTCGCATCGGTGTGGGACCTGTAATCCGCAACTCATACCTCCAGGGGACTTTCGACCGGCGGTAGGACGATGACGGATCAACCCGCAAGTAGAAGCATTTGTCATCAACCCCATAGTCGATTTCCTCAATCCTTGATTTCCCGACCTGCTGCATGGTTCCACCTTGCCGTGATGGCTCGTACCTGGCTGCCGCCCGCCATTCGTAGTATTGAGTCTCAAGCCCATCAATCAGGGGAGGAGCTGCAAGGTAGGGATCCATCCGTGCCACGCGCTCAGAGAGGACTGTTTCAACTGGATTGTGGAGGGAGGTGGGGGATTCGACATCGATGAGGTCATACACCCTCAGGAGATGGAGCCGGAACATTTCATCGAAAAGGGAGTCCTGACGTGATTGCTGTGAGGCTCCAAACCACCAGAACCAATCGCTACCCTCGGCAATATACAGCTCCTCCCAAGCCTCGGTTAATTTTTCCTGGGAGACCTTTTGGGCAGAGGTGGCCTCAACAAGCGCATTCCGTGTTTCCTGGAGAAGCCCCCAGGCCTTCCGGTCTGCCTCCTCACCGATCCAGATGAAGAAGTTGCCATTGATCCAGGATCCCGCTGAAAGCTTCGGCAGTGGGATGGGTTTCCTCCCATGAAGTGCCTCGGAGACTGTGCAGCAACGGATCTCCGGTGTTCGTTGGATCAGACCATACAGTGCATCAAGAAACGGCCCGCCATCCTTTTCGTAATATTCCCAACAATTCTCACCATCGAGGATAATGCTCACAAGCGGCGGTTCGGGATGATTCCAGGTTTGCCTGACTGCGAGAATTTCCTTCACCAGGTGACGTGCGGCATCCTCCGGGTCCCATGTGGCATAACGGAAACCGATCAAGTCGGACAGGCGGTGATCACGAAACAGAATTGCTGGACCATGCCCATCGAGGGTCCCATAGGGGAAATAAAGCCTTTCATCGGCCGGATGTGTATCGGATCCCATACGCAGAGGCTGGCCAAGAGAACGAGCCAGGATTTCCTCATCAGAAGCGATCCATTCGATCCCTGCTTCTTGAAACAGAACTGCGGTTTCCTGACTGACCGAACCCTCCGAGGGCCACATCCCATGGGGTTTCTGTCCAAAACGTTGTTCGAAAAACCTGATGGCTTTTTCAATTTGATTTCGAGCATCTTCCGGGTTTTTCTCCCACCCTTCGTGCAAGGGACAGTCGGGCATGGCATCCCTGGCTGAGGTGGGATCAATCAGGAGAGGCAGAATCGGGTGGTAGTAGGGTGTCACGGATATTTCAATCCGTTCCTCGTTCATCAGCTTTTTGTAAATCGAAAGAGATTTTTCCAGCCAGAAAGTCATTCGTTCGAGTAAATCAGCCTTCTGTGATTCCTCGAAGTTCTGCCCTCTCCGGAAAAACTCTTCGAGCGAAGCGTCCTGGTCACGAAGAAGGGGATCCATCCAGGATAATTGTCTCCAGAACTGGAGGTCTCTCCATTCCTGGCCAGACCAGCGTTGGATCACATCACCAGATCCTCTCAACCGGTAGTCTCTCAGGAGAGAAGCATAACGTGGATAGGGACGTATCATGCGTTCTTCAGGAGCCAGGAAAAAGCTTTTCAGGATCAGGTGTTTCTCATTCTCCGAGAGGTCCTCAGCGCGATGCAGGAAAAGATCCAGTTCTGCTTCATGCCAGGTACCGCCCAGGTAACACTCGATCTGTTCAATCAGGGAAGGAACCAGGTTGAATGTCTGGTGGATGCCATCGAACCAGCTCAGCCTGGCCGGCATGTCGTAGTAGTCTTTCAGGGCATGCAAACGAACCCAGGGAAGCAAGATCTTGTGTTCTGCCCGGTCACGGTAGTCGGGCTGGTGCATGTGCCAGATAAAGACAAGATCGAGTGTTCCCGGTTCTCCACTCAATTTTGCGGCTCCACCAGGTGATGGTAGAGAGCTTCGTATCTCTCAGCAGTCCTCTGCCAGGAGAAGTCGCGTGCCATGCCACGGCGTTGCAGTGCCACCCAGGCAGTTTTGTCCCGGTAGACTGCAAGGGCTCTGTGGATAGCTTGGACAAAGTCCTTCGGATCAGGTTGGTGGAAAACAAATCCATATCCATCCCTTTGGGCATCGTTGTAATCACGAATTGCATCCGCCAGACCGCCAGCCTGCCGGACAATCGCCGGGGTTCCGTATTTCAGAGAATACAGTTGGATCAAACCACAAGGCTCGTAACGCGAAGGCATAAGGAAAAAGTCGGAACCGGCAATCATCCGATGGGCACGGTCCTCATCATGGCCAGTGAAGAGGGAAACCTGTTTGGGAAAACGTGTGATGAGTCCACTGAAAAGACGCTCATATTCCGGTTTGCCCTCACACAACATCACAAGCTGAACCTCACCCTCAAGAAGCATGACCTCCATGGCCGCATGGACCAGATCGATTCCCTTCTGGTCATCAAAGCGGGTCAAGGAAGCAAGCAATGGAATGTCTGGTGTGGAAGGAAGTCCAAACTCTTCCTGGAGGGCAGCTTTGCAAATGGCTTTACCGGACAGGTCATATGGGTCATACCTGGCGGGAATATTGGAATCGATAGCTGGGTTCCAGACTTCATAATCCACGCCATTAAGGATGCCCACCAGACGGTGCCGGTTGGAATAAAGCACTGCTTCCATTCCTCGTCCAAATTCAGGTGTCATGACCTCCGCGGCATAACGCTCGCTGACCGTGGTGAGGGCATCCGCATAGATCACTCCGCCCTTGAGCAGATTGACATCTCCGAAAAACTCCATTCCCTCAGGAGTAAACAGACTCCAGGGCAGGCCTGTTATGGGATACTGGTCGCGCGGGAAAAAACCCTGGAAGGCGAGATTGTGGAAAGTGAACACCGTTTTGACTCGTGAGAGTCTGGGATCTTCCCTTTCGGTGGTTTTTAGATATGCCGGAACCAGGGCTGTCTGCCAATCATGGCAATGAACAATATCCGCCTCGAACTCCCCCGACTTCAACAGTTGGACCACTGCCTTGCAGAAGAAGGTAAAGCGAGCCAGATTATCCGGATAATCCTTTCCGTTTTCATGGTAGATCCCATTTCTATTGAAGAAATGGTCATTGACGACAAAATAAACCACCACATGGGATCCCGGCAGTGTGGCGCGATGAATCCATCCCGTGCATTCTTCATTATCAACCCGGAATAACAGGGGCAAATCGATAGGCTCAGTCCGGAAGCCAGCGCGGTCTACCATCAAGTACTTGGGAAGGACGATTGCGGTTTCATGGCCACGCTCGGAAAGAGCTCTGGAAAGACAAGCGGTCACATCAGCCAGTCCGCCAGTTTTCGCAAAGGGGGCAGCTTCCGCGGCAACAGTCAGTATTCTCAAAGCAGCCCTCCTGGACAATCAGTCAGTCATGCGGCTAGTCCATGTGCACGACAATAGATGGAACCGCACACTCTCCATTCCAAGAGCTTATCACCTCGTCTTGCCGTGTGGAATCGGGTAGAGGATTTGGTTTCCTCTTGTCACAAGAGGGCAAACCGTAAAATATTCCGGAAATCAGCCAAGGAGGTTCCCAGGTGAAACGCAAGCTTTTCTTCCCTTTTTTGTTGACCTTTTCCGTAGGGATGTCACCATGCATGGTTATGGCGGAGAGTTCAACTCTCGCAAAGCTGGGGCTGCCCGCTGACTCCAGGGTTCTGCTCATCCATGCCGATGATGTGGGGATGAGCTGGGCTGCTGACAAGGCCTCTATCGACGCGATGGAAAAAGGGTCTGTAACCTGTGGCTCCGCAATGGTGCCCTGTCCCTGGTTTCTTTCCACAGTGAGGGCATGTCAGGAGAATCCGAAGCTGGATATGGGGGTTCACCTGACACTGACCAGTGAGTGGAAAATATACCGGTGGGGTCCCATCGCTGACAGAGGTCTGGTTTCCAGACTGGTCGATGGTCAGGGGTACCTCTGGCATGATGTTCCGCAGGTTTACCAGTCGGTGGGGGGAGAGATCAACCAGATCTCGACTGAGATTCAAGCCCAGATTGATTTTGCCCGGAATCTCGGCCTCGAACCGACCCATCTCGATTCTCATATGGGAACTCTCTATTACCGGGAAGACTTCTTCAAAGTGGCCTGTAACACAGCTCTCAGGAATGATATCCCCTTTATGGTTTTTGCATACCGGAAAGATTTCGCCAAAGCCTATGATGAGATCCGTTATTACTCTCAGGAAACTGCCGATAAACTTGAGGCTGCTGGTTTTCCCCTGATCGACACTCTCATCATGGATGAGAAAGTTGGCCAGACAGTGGAGGAAGGTTTCAGGAACTACCGTGATGTCATCTCGAACCTGACACCCGGCGTGACCCTCCTCATAGTCCACCTGGGGATTGATGGGGAGGAACTGAGTCATATCTGTGGGAGCCATGCCCGTCGTGACCAGCAGTATCGAGTTTTCATGAATCCGGAGATGGCTGAACACATTAAGAAAGAAGGTGTTCAGTTAATGGGGTGGCGGGAGCTCAAAGAGAAGATCTGGGACAGGCGTGATAAATCCATAAAGTCAGTCTTCTGAGGAGCTCATTGACCCTTCGCCTGACGGAATGTACCCTAGAGAATGATCAGGAAAGGGAATTATCCGAAATCCTTGGATCGGGTACGAGTGGAGGGTTGGTAGCGTTTCCTGTTCGCATGGGATGAAGAAAGTCTGGAGGGGGCATTTTTTAGGAAGTTGGAGGTGACAAAAACATGACACAAGCCCCTTGCAGGATTGCTGTGGCGATCCTTGTTCTCTTGATCGGTGTGGAAACACAGGCTGAATTCGGGAGTGTGCCGCTGACTCGTGACCCAAACCAGACCACCCCTTTATATGCGGCTCCGAAAGCGTCTCCCTCAACCCCATCATCTTCGGTCAGTACTCCGCCTCCACCGGCTTCGCTGCCATCTGGTCCCGCCGGGAAAAAATGGCTTCAGCATGAGTCTGGGTATGTGATTCTGGTCGATGCTGATCAGGCTCCAGGCCCCGGATTCAAGGAAATCCATCCCCCTGTTCAAAGTCCAGGTACTCCCACTGTGACGACTCAACCGCCTGTTGCACCTCCAGCGCCTGTTGTCGCTCAACCTTCCTACCAGGCACCAGTTCCTCCTACCTATGCTCAACCCCAAGCGCCAACAACCTTTACTAATTCCGCATTTTCTCAACCTTCTGTTGCCCAGCCTGCTCCCTCTGCCTACAGCATGCCGGCCCCTGCTGTGACCGCTTCAGGTGTACCGCCAGGGAAGAAGTGGATGCAACACAAGAGCGGGTACCGGGTCATTGTGGATCAGAACACCATGCCTGGCCCTGAGTTTGTTGATATCCCCCCTCCATCAACAGCATCTGCGAACCCAATGATGCAGCCAACATACCCCCAGAACCAGCACGGTTATGCACCCGTGGGGCAACAGCCCTCCCAAGTCCCACAAAGCGCGTTCTCACAGCAATCCGGATACACCCCCCAAGTGGCACAAGGGCCTCAAACTTATTCCCAAATTCCGATCACGGGCCAATCTACGCCCGCAAGGCCTTATACCGCAGGGCCACAGCAACTCCCCAGTGTTCCACCAAATCTTCAACGGCAGCTTCCTTATCAGCCACCGTTACCGCCTGGCATGATGGCGCCTCAAGCCCCTTACCAGCAACCTGGCCAGATGGGGTATGGAAGCGCCAAACCGGTCGTAAGGTCCGCCCCTCCGGGAAAGAAATGGCTTCAGGCTGACAATGGGATGAGATATCTGGTGGGTGAGAGCACGATTCCAGGACCTGGTTTTCGCGAGATCAGTGATGAGGAAGCCAGCAGACCTGTGATGTTATCCGGACCGCCACAACAACCGCAACAGCAACAGGGTGGATTCATGAATTGGCTGAATAACCTGGGACGCCGTTGACGGAACTGGCTGCCGGACCCTGTTGACTCCTTTCCGGGGGAAAAATTCATTGTCTTGCGGGAAACCAATCAAGGCCGCGCTTGATTTGCGCGAGGTATCTGTTTCTGAATCGGGCCATCGACGGCTTCTGGGGCTGGTAAGCGAGCTGGATCGTCAAAGCGGCTTTGAGGTGCTTGAACTTATTGCCAACCCGCTACCCAGTCTGACAGGAACTTCCTGGAGTCCCACGACTCGTATTGTTTCACCAGAATTTCGAACACGTGCGGTTCACCATCCATTTCTGGGACATTTCCGAAGGTTGTTCTGGGGGAAAAGCCAGGTCATGCACTTCCTGGCAGGTGATGTCTGGTCTGTGCCCACCTGCAAGACAGTTGTCTCCTTAACAGGGGTAGCCCCCTTGCGTCACGCTAAGATTTTCTTTGCTTCCAGGCAGGAAGAGCTGGCTTACCGGGATCATCTTGAGACAGTCTTTCGTGTAGCGGATCGTGTGATTGTCCCCACTGAAACCGCCTGTAAAGAGATTTCCTTACACCACCCACAGTACCATGGCAAGCTGGTGGTGATCCGAAATGGACTGGATCCGGTCTTCATTCCAGAAGAATGGGGGACAGAAGATCGCTCCCGGTTTCGTTTGAATATCGGATCAAAAAGAGGCTTTCTGCTTCACACCGGAGGGGTGAATATCCTCAGTGGTCTGGATTTTCTGCTGGAGGCCTACCGGGTCTATTGTCAGCGGAGTCCGGCACCGCGAAAACTGGTGGTGACTGGGGACCCGCATCGCCCCCACAAAGGCATCCCGACACTCTATGAGATGGCCGCCCAAAGAGGTCTGCTTTCTGATGTAATCCTGGTGGGCGATGTCTCGGATGAATTTCTCAGGAGGTTATACAGCTCAGCCGCCCTGGTAGTTCATCCTTCAAGGGGCGGGAGCTATGGGTTTGCTCCCCTGGAGGCGATGGCTTGTGGTTGTCCTGTGCTGAGTTCGGATGCCGGTGCCCTTCCTGAGCTCCTTGGAGATGCAGCCCTTCTTACTCCCGCTGAAGACATACACACATGGGCCGGTAAAATGGTTGAGTTGACCGAGGATACACATCTCCGTGCGGAGCTGATCGGGAAGGGAATGGAACATGTAAAACAGTTTTCCTGGAAAGATACGGCCCACAGGATCGTCGAAGTGTACCAACAGGTCATCGACTCCGGATGATCATTCCTTGTTAATTCCGGATCGCTTTTCCCACGGGGTCTCCCGTCACAGAGACCTTGTCCCCTTTCATCCGGTACAGGCTGACCACAAAGCCATCCTCAATCTCCTCACCCACTTCCAGTTGCCCCGAGACAGTTATGGGAACATCCAACTGGTATTCCGCTGGTTTGCCTTCAGGCATTTCCACAAAGACCCACTCGTTGTACCAGGGCATCTGCCCGAAACAGCACATCATCTGTGAATAAGTCAAAATAAAACTCTTGACCCCTTCATCCACTACATCGATGGGAACCATAAAGCCGGAAAGTGCTACTCTTTTCCTGTCCAGTTTCCTGATGTAATCCGGGATCTGATCCGAGAGTTTCTTGAAATCCGCTTCCTTCATGGTCTTCATGGCGAAGGGATCCGGGACATCATATTCGTAGGAGCTCAAGTATGCGAAGGACAGGGGGAGGACACCGTCCTCCACAACCGGCGATGCTGTTTTCAGGTCAACTCCGGCCGATGCTGTGGGGGGAGAACTGGATTTCAACGGAGGTGTTGGAGCGCTTGATGGAGAAGGGGAGAGCAGGGTGGGAGCAGAAATACTCTCACCAGAACCATCAATGGGAGCTCCTTCCATGGCTACCACCAAGGGAGAGCTGCCGTTTTCTTCCCCAGTCTTCGTGCAGCTGGGAACCCAGGCCATAAACAGAAGCAATCCCACCCACGCCAGGGTACGCAGCAGCATACCCCGGCCGGACTTCTTCTTTTTTTCCATTGGAATCACTCATTCCCCTCCGGGAAATGGAAAGAGACACCTTTTATCTCTTCACCTTTAATGGTGATGGATTGAACGATGCCTTCGAAATGATCTTTTCCCTTCAGGAGATCCGAGGTGACCACAAACTCGGATGTATCACCCACCGTCTCTCCCGTGAGAGTGTTGGAAGCCGCATCCAGCTTGACCAGATCACCCACGGGAGGACCTGCCTTTGGACTGTCTGGTTTCAGGATCAGCAACTCGATGGCCGGTTGTGAAATACGTTCCGGTTTTTCAGCCTCTCCATCGAGGACATACGCGGTCATCTTCCCTGTAGCCGAATCGAGCACAAGTTCAATAAATGCGAAATGGTCACCCAGGAGAACCAATGTTCCACCATGAGGGGCTGTGTGCGCGTGGGAATGACCATGAGAGTGTTCATCTCCCTCGTGATGGTCCTCATGGGTATGGGAAGCAGCTGTCTCATGTTTGTCCGGACCGGATGCGGCGGTTTTTTCCTCCTGTTGGCCACACCCTCCCAAAAGCAGACAGAACCATCCAACCAGGAGGTAAGAGATGGGGGATTTCTTCAAGCAGGCGATCAAATTCATCAGCAAACTCCATCAGAGCACTTTCCGCCTGTCCGGCGGGATTTTTTCTCTGGTATTTACGCGGCCATGGCCGCGAAGGTAACCGCCGAACCGGTGGGACTATCATCCCAGACATCGTACGCCAGGCATTTCGCCGGTCCAGGGTTGACTACTTCCAGGATTGTCGCGAGGGTGGAGAAACCACATACATTGAAGCATCCTCCGGTCTTTTTCTCCGCATTCCAGAAGGATTCTGCATCCCAGTCTGTGAAAGCCTGGATCAGATCACGGTCATGCCGGCGAGTTTCCTCCATCATCTCGACAGCTGGTACCGAGTGGGAAAAACGCAGACCAATATGGGAAAAGTCAATCCCCGCAACGACAAGTGTTTTTCTTCCATCTTCATAAATGACACTTCTTAAAGTATCCAGAAATGGAGCCAGCTCAGTGACAACTCCCAGGCGGGGGCAATGTGCCTTGTAGCGGTCTATGGACCCGCAGAGAATAGGGACAACCTGAAAATCCCCAGGTCCCAACAGATGTTGAAGGAAGATCATTTGGAACTCGAGAGCATGTTCATTGCGGTGGGGAAAGTCATTTGGAGCGATCAGGTTCCCTCCAGCGTGCTGAAGCTTCTCGACCGATACCCGGTCGTTCGGGGTAATCCCCAAAGGTGTGGCTAAATCCTTTTGAGTCAGACAATAGAGCCCATCGAGAATCGAATGCCCGGTTCCCATTAAAACCACACGATCATAATGGTGGCCTTTGAGTAAGTGGTAAGCCTTTGTGTAAACTGAGGTGTTCACACGAAAATCGATGTGAGGGGCGACCAGAACACGGGGAGGACCATCGAACAACCCATCTGGTCCGGAAAGAAGCATGTCCAACCATTCTGAAAGGGCTTGTGGGTCTCCCTCATAGGCGAGGTTGGCATGTGAAGGTTCACGGATTTCGAGGCGGGCATAGTCATCCAGGATCTTCTTCCTCTTTCGCCAGTAGGAGGCATTTTCGAATACTCCCGCTTTCTCCAGTCCGATGATCCCTTCCCTGATCAGTCCCTCCGGAAGTTTTCCGGGAAGAACCTCTTCGAGGAAGGCCTCAATATCCTCCACACTACGGCTTCCATCCATGAGGGGAAGCAGATTCGCGAAGATCTCACTCACCCCGATAGGACTGGACAGGATCCCCAAGGGATCCTGAATGACAACGATCCTTGTACCCTCATGGAGAGCCTGTTGGAAGTGAAGATCCCCACGAATTTTGGGATGGTTTTCAGCCATAGCACCGAGCATCCTGTTGCTGTATGGGCGGGATGGTCCAGCCCTTGCATTCAGCGATTCGCCTCGCTTATGTTTGCCTCATTCCCGGCGAGCGTCTAGGGTAATGGGGCTGAGTCTCAGCTTCGACCATTTTAATGAGGGAGATTACAAGAAATGTGGGGTACAGGTGATCCAAAGATCGGCATCTTGATGGGGAGCCCGGGAGACCGTGAACAGCTTGATGATGGAATTGCTCTGCTTCAGGAGTTCGGAGTTGATCATGAGGTCCAAGTTCTTTCCGCTCACCGGACACCGGACAAAGTGCGGCAGTATGCAGCGGAAGCGGAGGGACGCGGGATCCAGGTCCTGATCTGTGCGGCTGGTCTCGCGGCGCATCTGGCGGGCGCTGTGGCTGCACAAACGACTCTGCCAGTGATCGGTATTCCCATTCAGGGTGGTCCTCTTAATGGCTTGGATGCACTACTCTCGACTGTCCAGATGCCCCGTGGGATTCCGGTGGCCTCCATGGCAATCGGGAAACACGGAGCGGTCAATGCGGTTCTCTTCGCCCTGGAGATCCTCGCGCTGCATGATGAGAGTATTCGTACCAAGTTGAAACAAAGGCGCGAGGAAGGCGCTCGCTAGCGGAATGGGATGATCGATTCCCATTGCCATCTCAACGATGAACGCTTCGAGGGGGACCTTGAGGCAGTGGTCCGCCGTGCTCACGAGGCGGGAGTTAAGAGGGCGATTGTGGTCGGCTATGGGCTAGTCTCCAGCCGCCGTGCGGTGGCCTTGGCTCAGGATACATCTTTACAGGCCATACTTCCGCTTAAGGCGGTTGTGGGGATTTCCACTCATGAGTCTGAGTTCTGGTCAAGTGAGGCTGCCGGAGAGATTCGAGAGCTCCTCAAGTCTCCAGGTGTCGTTGGGATCGGTGAAACTGGTCTTGATTATTTCTACCCCACCCCCAGTCATGCGGTCCAGCAAAGGAGTCTGGTGGAA
>CAYZUX010000173.1:0-13300 GCA_964481775.1 uncultured bacterium
GGCCGCCACTGTGTTGGGGGGCAGATCATGAAATCCTTAATTCAGGGGCATTGGTTCTAGAGGCACACGGAGCGGATTCATGCGGACAGGCTTCATCAGCAGGATTCTTGGGAAACAGGCCAAGCTGGATAAGGAAATCCTGCTCGATTGCCTCCTGGAGGTCGCCGAGGAACGTGACCTCCTCAACCTCATCTTCGATGGAATGACCGAAGGGGTGCTGGTGTTTGATGAAGCCGAGATTCTGCGCTTTGCCAACCGCCGCGCCGGTGACCTTCTGAACTTCACACCCGCGGATTCGTTACGCCGTCCGATGGACAGCTTTCTCCAGGATCCAGAGATTTCCGAGCCGATCCGTCGTTGCCTGCGGAGCGGCGAACCGGTGCGTGGAGCAGAGGCAGTATTGCTGGATGGAGATCCACGCGCTCTCAGGATGGAGATAGTCCCGCTTTATGATGAACATGGACGCTTTGGTGGGGCTTTGGTGATGTTGCTGGAGGTTACTGAACAAAAAAAACGTGAGGCTGAATTACGCGAAACTAAGCGTCTGGCCGGTTTGGCGGCGCTTTCCGCGAGCCTTGCCCATGAGATCCGTAATCCGCTTAACTCGATGGGCATCCATGTCCAGCTATTGGAAAGGCAGCTGCGAAAACAAGGCTCAAACGACCTGCTCAAGACCACCTCCATCATCCGTGACGAGATCAGCAACCTTAACGAACGGTTGACACGATTTCTGGATGCTGCACGTCCACGCCAGCCCCAATTCGAAACCGTTTCCATCCATGACCTGCTGGAGGAAGTCCTGAAGCTCCTTGCCCCGGAGCTGGAGCAGGCTGGTGTCATGATTGAGTACTTCCCACCCCCTGTTCATATCACCCTCTTCGCGGATCGTGTCGACTTGCGGCGGGCTTTTGTCAACATCATCAAAAATGCGATCGAAGCCATGCCTCAGGGCGGCCAGCTCATCATACGGACCAAAGTGGATAACGATACTCTCATCGTGGAGTTCGAAGACTCTGGAGTGGGAATTCCCTCAGAACACCTCGACCGGGTGCTGGAGATTGGCTTCACCACCAAGAACACGGGATCGGGACTGGGACTTGCTCAAGTCGACCGCTGTATCCGCGAGCACTCCGGAGAAGTGCGGATTTCCACCCCCAAGGCCGGAGGAACCCGCATTCAGATCTGCCTTCCGGTCCTTACTCAGGGACGCCGTCTGCTGGGCATGGAGTCTAGGGATCATTCCCAGGAGGCTCTGGGTGTGTGACCAAAGCCATGTACGGCTTCTTGCCAGGCTTCAACCCCGGGAGGTCACTAGCTTTGAGCAGCTGAAGGACCTCCTGGCACGGTTTACTTCCTATATCGTCAGCCAACCCTGCCTCGAACCGGTGGCTCTCACTGTTCAGGAAAAGGATGGATCGTTCGGAATCTATGGATGGGTTTGTTATCCCGCGCAACTCATGGCGCTCCAGTCGCTTATCGCCTCCACTTCTCTGGGAAACATTGAATTGGCTGTTCAAATCCTCCCCACTTTGAACAATTCGCTGGAACGAGAACGGGAACCCTTTCCGGTTCCTGCAACGAAAAAGGGTTCCTGCTCCAGTATTATGACCTTGAGTGACCGGGAGGGTGTTGGGCAGCCCTCTCACAGGATCGGTGATTTCCGTCTGGCCGGCCAACCTCCCCTGTTCCACTCCTGCCGGAAAGTGGCCATCGGACATGCTCAACCCAGGCAGACCAGCGAGGTGGTCCATATCTGGAGTGTGTGGGATCTCCTCCGCCCCCTTCATCAAATGGATGGCTGGACCCTTTGTCAGGCAGCCAATGGATACCTTGGTTGGGTGGATGACAGAGGCTTGGTCCTGGATGAATCTCCCCCCCCACCTCCTGTACATCAAACCTGTCTGGACCTTGGGCACCTTGCCGAAACCGCTTTGGAGTATCTGGGTGTTCCCTACCTCTGGGGGGGAACAGGTTCCGGCGGGATCGACTGTAGTGGATTTGTTGCCGCGGTGTTCGAGCACCATGGATTGATCCTTCCACGTGATGCCCACCAACAAATGCTCGGAGGGAGAATCGTTGCCACTTATGACACCCCTCAACCCCTGCGGACCGGTGACCTGCTGTTCTTTACCCATGAGGATGGAAAGATCGGGCATGTCGGTCTTTCGCTGGGTGATTGGAAAGTGATCCATGCCGAGGAACCAGGCGTGTGTATTTTCTCATTGAATCCTGAGGACTCGGATTTCGATGCTTACCGTGCGCGCCATTTTGTGATTGCCAAGCGGTACCTTCTTTAAGACAGGGCTCTACCGTGGCTGATCCTGTTCCCTTGTTCTCTCACCCACAAATCGTGATCACCGGTGGCCCCGGCGGGGGCAAGACAACTTTCCTGAAGTGGCTGCAGGAATCCGCGCCTCAGAGGGAACGCTTTCTGGCGGTTCCCGAGGCGGCGACCCGTTTGATTCAATCTGGAATGCGCCCCGGTTCGCCGGATTTCCAGGAGGAAATCATCGCCTTGCAACTCGCCACGGAATGGGTGTGCCAAGCTGAAGCGGCCCCAGGACAGATCCTTGTCTGCGACCGGGGGACATTGGATGGACTTGCCTATTGGAAACTCCTTGGTCTTCCGGTCCCAGCCTTCCTTGAGATGAGTGGAATGTCTCTTGCGGATCATCTGGGTCGCTATTTGGGGGTGATCCACCTCCAAACCACGGCGAAGGGGGCGTCCGATTACTATCTACGGTGCGAATTTGGACGTCCGGAACCACCCGGAGAGGCACTTCGCATCGACCAAACTCTCATGGAAATCTGGTCAGCTCACCCCTGTTTCCATCTGGTGGAGAATGGTCCTGGTGGCTGGAATGAGAAACTGGAGAAAACCTGGGGGTGCCTGAATGCGATCCTTGAGCGTTTCTCTCTCAGGGGAACCTATTCGGCTTGACTCATTTCCAGTCCCGGTATTTCATGCCCCGATTCCACTTTCTTCAGGGAGGCATGAAATGAAAAAAACCTTGGTTGTCTTTTCCTCGATTTTCCTCGTGGCACTCGTCGCTTATGCGGCCCAGGTGACTTTCAGCTACAAAACCATCCATATCGGCATGATCGTTTCCGATCTCGAAAAGTCGATGGCTTTTTACAAGGATGTGGTCGGCATGGTTCAGGTGGACCGGACCAGCTTCGATGTCGATGGTGATTTCGGAAAACGTTCAGGTTTGACCGATGGTACGGCCTTCCATGTCGAGGTCCTCAAACTCGGATCGGGTGAGGAAGCAACCCAGCTGAAGCTCATGTCTTTCGGTGACAAGGCTGAGAAATCCACCAATTCTTTCATTCACAGCCATACCGGGGTCCAGTACCTGACCATCATGGTGGATGACATCGATGCGGCCATTGAACGCATCAGGAAGCACAATGTCAGGTTTTGTGGCGAGACGCCAATCAAACACGGCGAGGATCAGACCTTTGTCATGGTCCAGGATCCCGATGGGACCTTCGTGGAGCTGATTGGACCCGTTAAGTCAAACAAGTAAGAGTAGATCTGAAATGCTCTCACGCCGTTTGGCGACCACCGGTGTTTTTCTGCCCTTCCTGCTGATCGGACTGCTGACCGATGTGCCGGGGAAGGTGGTCATCGCTTTGGTGGTGGCATTCTGTGCGGTGTGGGGGCTGCAGGAGTTTTTCAACCTGGCCTCCAGGGTAGGGGCGTACCCGCCCCGTGAGTGGATCCTCTTTTTCGCGGTGGTGCTCCCAGTATGCCTCCTGATTTGCTGGCTTGCATCTATCCCCTACCGATGGGTTCTTCTGTGGGGCGCGGTGGGTGTCTTGGGAACCATCGGGTTCCTGGTGAGGAGCGGACGGATCGAGAAAGCCTGGGATGATCTGCTTGCCTCAGTAGTGGCTCTGGTCTATATCCCCCTTCCGTTGTGCCTGGGGCAGATCCTGCTCCAGTCTGAAAAGGGGGCCTGGCTTTTGTTCTATGTCATTCTGGTTACCTGGTTGAATGACACAGGGGCCTTCTTCACAGGAAAGGTCATCGGGAAACACAAACTCTGCCCCTCGGTCAGCCCGGGGAAGACCTGGGAAGGTCTTTTCGGGGGTATTTTGTTGGCCCTATTTGGGATAGTGGTGGTTGGAGTAATCCAGGGAGAGAGTGCTATTCAAGAGAGCGGAACACCCGGTTTTTTCTGGACAGGGGGAAACGTTGTAGACCATTTGCGCCTTCTTATTCTGGGAGTGGTCCTGATCGGCGCTGGCACACTGGGAGACCTGGCGGAGTCGATGATGAAGCGCAGCCTGGGAGTCAAGGACTCTGGTTCGGGTCTGACCGGGCATGGCGGCTTTCTCGATATTACCGACAGCCTGTTGGTGAACCTGCCGCTCATGCTGATCCATGTTTTGCTGTTCGAGGATTTGAAGGTTTGGGTGTAAAGGAGTCGCATTGTCATCTCACCCCCCCGCAAGGGGAGAGGGAGAAACAAACACACTGAAGTGTGAACTCCGAACGACTCCCTCCCCCCTTGCGAGGGAGGGTTGGGGTGGGGGGTGAGGTCACTTATTCAACGGATCCCATGCCTCTCTCAGCCGGTCCCCCACTTGGTTGAAGAGGATCACAGTAAACGCCAGTGCCGCTCCCGGAAAAAAGGAAAGCCAGGGGGCGCGTGAGAGCTCCTCCCATCCCCCTGCTACGAGTGCCCCCCAGGAAGGCATGGGCGGCTCCACCCCCAACCCCAAAAACGAGAGACCTGATTCGGCCAGGATCGCCCCTGCCATGCCAGTTGTCGTCCACACCAGGACCGGTGTCAGACAGTTGGGTAGAATGTGGTGGAAAAACACCCGCAGTGGAGATGCGCCGAGGACCAGCGCCGCCGTGGTGTAGTCGGTCTCTCTTACCGCCAGCACCTGGGCACGCATCAATCTTGCGATCTCCGCCCAGCCAGCCAGCCCGATTGCCACAAAAAGCGAGATTTGACTGGGCCCCCAAATCGCCACCAGCGCCACCGCCAGCAGAAGGGTGGGGAAAGCCAGCATCACATCAATCACCCGCATGACCGCCAGATCGACCCAACCGCCCCGTGCGCCCGCCCAGCCGCCCAGCAGAACTCCCAGCACCAGTGCCACCATCCGTGAGAGCGCCGCGATTGAAAGAGATACCCTTGCCCCCATCATCACCCGCGCGAACAGGTCTCTTCCCAGGGCATCCGCTCCCATGGGGTGTGAAAATGAAGGGGGAGCCAGAGAGGCAGAATAATCCACATCGGCATACCCCTTGGGCCACAGCATGGGAATGCACACAGCAGCGAGAACCCAAATGGCCAGCAAGAGGCAACCCCACCAGGCTCCCTGGTTTGGTGAACTCTCCTTGACCACAGGATGTCTGCCTGGTCCTGTCATCGGCTTGCTCGTATACGCGGATCGAGCCACCCATAACAGAGATCCACGGCCAGATTCACCAGAATAAAAAGCCCGGCCATGAAGGCCACACACGCATTGATCAGAGCAGTATCACGAGCCAGGATGGCATCCACCATCAACCGCCCCAGTCCTGGCCAGGAGAAGACCTTTTCAGTCAGCACCGACCCGGAGAGATAACTCCCCAGGTCAAGCCCGATGACAGTGATAATCGGCAGCGAGGCATTCCGGAGGGCATGTTTGCCGTACACCACCCAGGGGGAAAGCCCCTTTGCCAAAGCGGTCCGCATGAACTGTGAGGAGCTCGCTTCGATCAAGGCGGCACGGCTGATGCGCGTGACCAAGGCCAGCGAACGCAGCCCGAGGGTGAGCGCGGGCAAGACCAGGAAACGGGGATCTCCCTGTTCGTATCCCGAGGGAGGGAATAAACCGAGCTGAAGCGACAACAACCACACCAGGATCAATCCAATCCAGAACACCGGAGCTGAAATCCCCGCCAGGCTCAGATAGGTGATCATCCGGTCCATCCGGGTTCCCCTTGCGATTCCCGCGATCATTCCAAGCAGTATCCCCGCCAATGAGGAGAACAACATGGCGGTCACCGCAAGGAGCGCTGTTTTTGGGAAACGATCCAGGATCAGGGTCCAGACCTGCTCTCCATAACGGCTGGAAATGCCCCAGTCGCCTTGAAGGATGCTCTTCATGTAAAGGAAATAACGTGTGACTGGGTCTTGGTCGACACCCAGCTTGGCACGGATAGCGGCCAGGCTTTCAGCATCCACCCGTTGCCCTACCATGGCTTCGGCCAGATCACCCGGAGCCAGACAAGTCAGAATGTAGGAGAGGGTAATTACCCCCCACAACACCAATAGCGAAAGACCCAGACGCCGGATGATGAAGGCAGTCAATGGAAGCCTCTACTTGAGATAGCCTTGTCCACGCAGTTCCTGGACACTCTCCGCATTCAAATCCACTCCCTTGAGCTCCCCTTCGCCCTTGCGCAAACTCCGCATCCAGGCCAGGGCCTTGTGGACACTCTCGAATTCCCTGGAAGCCTGATGAACGGAATCATGATAGAGGTTGGTTTTCTCACCGGGATCGGACTCCAGGTCATAGACCTCATGGCTGCTGGTGAGTTGTTCTCCCCGTTCAAGCGGGATCTTCATGGTTTCGATGAGTTTCCGGTTGCGGAGATAGGAGGCAGAGAAGATAAATGGCGATCGCGACAATTCAGTGTAGACATGCTCATTGTCTCTGGATGCGGTTCCCTGGATGAGGGGAAGCAGGGACTCTCCCTGCCAGGATTCAGGCGCCTCCCATCCCAGGTACTCGAACAGAGTCGGAGGCAAATCGACCAGGCTGACCCGGTCGGAACGAATCACTCCCGCATGGGCCTGACCGGGGAAGTGGAAGAGAACCGGAACACGTGCCAGCTCTTCATAGACATTCCAGGTATGTCCCCAGGAACCATGCTCGTAAAACGACTCTCCATGATCGGAGATGAGAATGATCAGGGGATCGGCGAGTAACTCCTCCGTGAGGACCTTTTCGTACCACTCTTCGAGTTGCTGATCCACATAACGGACTCCCCCATCATAGAGAGCACGCCAATAGGGAGCATAACGTCCATCGAAAAGCGGTTTCCCCTTTTCAGCGGCCTCATTGGCGGAGCGCAGGAGCGTGGCTTCCGGGATTTTCAATTCATCCGTCGGGGGAATGAGCATATCCGGTGTGATGAACATTTCACGGAAAGATTCCGGAGCCTTATTGTATGGGGCATGGACATCAAAGGTGTGAAGAAAGAGGAATAAGGGGATGGCTCGGTCACGCCGTTCAAGCCAATCGGTGCAACGAGGCAGGATCGAGGCAAGATGGCCACCGGTCTGATCGTAACGTCCAAAGCCCTGGCTGAAGCCATAGCTGGCCCCCATGAAACCTCCATCCACAAAAGCAGAGGTCTCATATCCTCTTTCCGCGAAAAGCTCGGCCAGCATGGAAACCTCGCTTCCGATCTGGACATCATCAGTACCAGCTCCATGACGGGAGACATACTGTGAGAGGAAAAGACTGGCATGTGAGGGAAAAGTCCAGGTGCAGGGAGCCTGGGCATTGGTGAAACGGACCCCTCCCTCACCAAAAAACTGGTCTATCCAGGGGGTGGTCTTTCGGGGGCAGCCCAGGCAGGAGACCGAATCCGCACGCAGGGTGTCGATACAGATCAGGACAATGGACCGGGGATGTGGTTTTCCGATCTTTTCGGCTGGAATGATGCCCGGTTCCCCCACCAGCAGGGGCTGTGAGGGGCTGGCTGGAGAAATGGTTTCCGAGGAGAAGGTGACGCTCAGGGGGCCATGCAGGTTACCTGGAAGAGGCAGGGTAACCCCATCCTCCCAGAAGGAATTGGCAGCGGGCGAACCCGCAGTCAAGGTGTGTTCCCAATCCAATGGAGTGAAAGACTGTTGACTCGAGATGTGGACCTTGAGTGTCGCCTTCCCAGGTCTTTGGGGGTCAAGAGGATTCTGGATGGTGGGATAAAACTTGAGGGCACTGCCAGGAGGTGCTTCGGTCTCAAAGGTTATCTCTGATGGTGAGGGGAGGAAGGCGCAGGTTCTTACGGTTCCATTGAGCTCCGCGGTCCGGACCCAGCGTTCATCTTCATCATAAATGTTCCAGGGTGACCGAACTGGATCACTGGGCTGCTTAGGCGCAGTGGCGGACAGGAGCGAGGCCACCGGATCCTCGGGATGGTAATGGATGGCGGGGGAAGGGGAACTGGCTTTGAGCCTGACAGTTATCCTGGCGGGATCACAGACACGCAAGTTTCTAATGAAGAATGCGGGGACACTTGAGCGGGTGCCATCCAGGGCCAAAGTCAGGGTGCCTGGCTGGATGCCTCCGAGAGCGAGACAATAGGTTTTCCATTCCGGTGCGGCGATCTCCAGCGAGGTTTTCCACACCCCACCGAGTGACACTTCCAGGTGGGGAACCGAGGAGGATTCATTGCGAGCCTGGAACACGATCCATGCGGAAGCTGAACCAACAGAAACATCAAAGGACAGGGGTTCCGGAACATGGGGAGGGGGGAGGGAGAGATTGGTGGCCTTGAAGGTTTCCTTTCCGATTGTATACCGGAAACCACTCTGGCAGTTGGCAGGGAATGACTCCAGGGGGATGAACGGAACCTTCTCCAAACCTGAAAAGGCCTCGATGCCGGGAATCTCTGAGTCAGCATCGAGATACCCTTCCCAGCGGTATTCCACCAGACCTTCCGGAATCTCTGTTGTCCGCCATTCGGCTTGCAGTTCGTTCTTGTATCCCCACAGAGGCGAACTCAACTGGATTTGGTCTGGCGGGAGCACCAGCAGACGATCGATTTTTGCCTCGCTGCCTGCCGGGAAGATCCGATGGATTATGCCTGTTCTATCGGCCCAGATGAGAAGCCCAAGAAAAACCAGGACTGCAATCGCGGCGAGACTCTTCTTCATGGGAACTGATTAAATCCAGATAGATTCATGGTGCTTTGATTCTAGTCATGCTTTCGGTGCGGGAGTACCCATCTTGACCGGAACTGACAGGAGACCGAGTCATCAGTATCCGGTATGAACCGCGCGCAGGTGCCCGATATGGGTGAACACTTCATAGGAGATGGTTCCCGCCCTCTGTGCCATTTCCTCGGCGGTGATCCACTCCCCATGATCCTCGCCCAGCAAAGTGACCTGTTCGCCCATCTGCGCTCCATTGACTTCCGATAGGTCAATCGAAATCAGGTTCATGGAAATCCGCCCAAGGATGTTGCATCGCCGGCCTCTGACCAGAACCTGCCCCTCCTGCGCCATACGCCGGAAAAGGCCATCCGCATAGCCAACCGGAATCACCCCCACCCGCATTCGCTGGGGGACCCGATAGGTCCGTCCATAACCGATAGTCTCCCCACCCTCGAAATCACGGACTTGGACCAGGCGGGTCCGGAAACTCATGGCCGGCTGGAGCCCCGCTTTCAGGGGATTTCCTCCACGCGGGTCAGAGCCATAGAGGGCCAGTCCGATACGGACCATGTCAAAACAGCCCTCAGGATGGTACAAAGCCCCACCACTGTTCACGAGATGCCGTTTGACTCCATTCCCAAACACCTTCTGTAAAATGTTGGAGATCTGGTTGAAACGTTCAATTTCATCCGAGATGTGTGGACAGGTTGTGTCCCGGTCCTTGAGTGCTTCAATGGGCAGCTCTTCGGAGACTGGGAGATGGCTCATCACTCCGATGATCTGAAAACATTTCGTTTCGGCCAGGTGTCTGGCCTCTTTGGTAATTTCCTCGCAAGGATAGCCAAGGCGTCCCATCCCACAGTCGACCTTGAGGTGAACACGCAGGCTTTTCCCATGCCTTGTCAGCCATTCCTCCCATGCCTTGCGGTCTTCGACCGAGGTGATCACCTGTTCAACGCCAAGTCTGTGAACCTCCTCATATTCAGAGGGGAGCGAGGGGGTCAGCTTGAGGATACACCCCTTGCCACTGGACCTTTGATGAAGGGCGATGGACTCATCCAGCGACACCACGCAAAATGTCCTGCATCCGGCATTCCTGAGTGCCTCAGAGACCGCCAGCATCCCATGGCCATAGGCATCCGATTTGACCACCGCCGCCACCTCAACTTGTGGTCCCACCTTCGCTCGCATGAGATGGAAATTGTTCACAATCGCCTGGAGGTTCACCGTCACGGAGGTGGTAGGTGGATTCACAGATCCGGCGGTCATGGCAGGTAGTTCCTTTTCACATGGTCAAGGGCGCTCTCACGGGAATGAATCTCGCCCTCCAGTTGCAGGTCTTCGATCTCGTGGAGAATCTTTCCGAAGAGCGGACCGGGAGGAAGTCCCAAGGCAATCAGGTCATGACCATTCAGGAGTGGAGCCGGCTTCAACTCCTCCTCGGTAATCCATTGCCGTTGCTGTTGACAGTACTCATAAAGGTCTGTTCCCTTGTGAGAGGCAAGACAGTCCAGACGATGCAATTCGAGCAGTTCGGGAAACTCCTCTCCCCGTAACATGCGTTTGAGAGTCGAGGGCTTCATCTTCCTGACCTGCCCGATCTGCATATGACGCGCCACCAGGGTGTGAACCCGTTCCGATTGCCGCAGGGAAAGCCGTAGCCGGGTGGCGATCCGGTCGAACATCTCAGCCCCCAGTTTGTCGTGGCCATTGAAGCGGATTCTGTCCGCGAGTTCGAAGGTGTCCGGTTTGCCGATATCGTGGAACAGCGCGGCCATGGCCAGCTCTTCCGTGGGATGTTCCAGGTGGTCGAGCAGCAACATGGTGTGCTCGAAAACATCCCCTTCGGGATGAAACTCTTCGGGTTGTGCCACTCCTTCCAGACGGTCGACCTCCGGAAGAATCCATTTCAACAATCCAGCTGCTTTCAGTTGACGAAACGCATTACCCGCATGGGGCTGGATCAGCATCCGTAGTATCTCCTCACGGATCCGTTCCGGGCTGATCTCCTGAATACCGGGTGCTTCCTGTTGAATCGCTTCCCAGGTGCCACTCTCGATCTGAAATCCGAGGGAGGCTGAAAAACGGATGGCACGCAGGAGGCGGAGACGGTCTTCGTGGAAACGCTGGTAAGGATCTCCCACCGCGCGAATCAGGCCGCTCTTGAGGTCCTGTTGGCCCTCGACGAAATCAAGGACCTGGTTCTTGAGTGGATCAAAGAAGAGGGCGTTGACTGTAAAATCACGCCGTCTGGCATCAATAGCGGGATCCTGAGTGAAGGAGACAGACTCAGGACGCCTTCCATCGAGGTAAAGGCCATCGGTACGGAAGGTGGCCACCTCGTAACAAGCCTCCTCTCGCGGGACTCGAACCACTCCAAAAGATTGTCCGGTGAGGATTGCCTGGGGAAAAAGAGATAAAACTTCATCGGGGGTGGCTGAGGTGGCAATATCGATATCCGAAAAGGGACGTCCCAACAGCCGATCACGGACTGCGCCTCCCGCCCACAACGCGGTGTGTCCCGCCTGATGCAGGTCCTGGATCAAGCGCAAGGCTCCATCTTCGACTCGCTTGGATGGTGGAAAGGTACGGATTTCTTCGTTGTTCTTCTCGTGCATCCCAATGGTCATTATGAGAGAGGTTGGCCGGCGGTGAAACCGGGAGAGGTCTTCACTGTGTTCACTCTTGAATCTGGGTGGCTGCCGGCTGAGGATCTCCAGCCTTGGGGGGATTTATTTCAGGTTGCATGTACCCGATAGCTTGCAGGCTACGGATTGTGGCGGGATCGAGATCCGCCGGCTCGAAGCTACCCTCAGAATGAAGCAGGTCATACATCTTACTGAGTTCCTGACCTGTCTGATCGAGCTCTTTTGTCGCTTGTTGCAGCTCACTGTAGGCCAGATTCCGGGTCTCCCCGGGATCTTTCTCCAGGTCGTAGGCCTCGACTTCACGTGACCGGACCAATTTTTTCCCCTCAATATCATCACGGACCGTGTTGATGAACTTGTGGCTCCATTGGGTCAGCGCAAAGAGGGTGCGATTATCTTTCACCAGCTCCGAATAGAACTTCCTGGATGGGAGCGGAAGAGCCGGATCGGTCATTTGTGGCAGGAGTGAGACTCCCTGCCAGTCCTCCGGGATCTCCCAGCCCAGCACATCGAAGAGAGTCGGTGGCACATCGATCAGGTTGGTGCGTCCTTCCAGACGGTGTCGGGCATGTTGTTCTCCTGGAAACCGGAACAGGACCGGAACCCTGATGACTTCCTCGTAGAGATTGAATGCATGGATGAAAGTCTTGTGTTCATTGAAGGCCTCCCCATGATCGGATACCAGGACCACCAGGGGGTCATCGAGCAGCTGCTCCTGGCGGACCTGATTGAAGAAATCGCGCAGCATGTCATCCACATAGGCCACTTCAGCCAGGTAAAGCGAGTGGACAAATTCAACATCGCTCTCGCTGAGCTTGGCCTCACCTTGCGATACATGCATGAGCTTGAGAAATTGACGGTTGGGTATGTCGAGAGCTGGAGCGGTGGGTTTCAGTCCCTCTCGTACGAAACGTTTCCGGTATTCATCGGGTGGGGTATAAGGATCATGGGTGTCGTAAGAATGAAGGAAAAGGAAGAGTGGAACATCCCGATTGCGATTTCGCAGAAAACTGAGACAACGAGGCATGCTGGATTTGAAATGACCGCCGATCTGATCGAAAAGGATAAATCCCTGTTGGAAGCCGAAACGGTAATTGAGGAATTCACGGTCGACGAAAGCGGCTGTTTCGTAATGATGCAGGCCAAAGTGCTCAGCGAGTGTCACTGCCCCCGTGGGAATACGATCATAGTGCATCACCACCCCATGCCGGGAGAGATACTGTGAGAGCATCAGGCTGGCATGGGAGGGAAGTGTCCAGCTGGAGGGAGCTTCGGTATTCGTCCAGACCACCCCTTTGTCACCAAAGAACTGATCCATCCAGGGTGTGGTGTTTTTGCCTCCGATACATCCCACCGCATCGGCACGGAGGGTATCCACCGAAATCAGAATGATGCTCCTTGGTTTTTCCGGAAAAGACTGATCAAGGTCTTTGGCGGATACGACAAGGTGAGGTTCACCCAGGAGGAGAGGTTGTGACTTGGCCCCTGTTTCCATCATGTTCCGTGACCGGAAGACCAGTGTCGCTTGCCCTCCGGGCATGGGTTCCACAGGGATCCGGATCCCTTGTTTCCAGGCGGAATGGCCCGTGTCGGTTTGCGGATTGATTTCCCCCTTCCAAAGAGTCCTCGTCGCGGTTCCTGTATCAAGTAACACCTCAAGATCAGCACTTCCCCAAGCGGTTTGATCGGAGGGATCGCGGACCGTGGGATAGAAAACAGGGCGGCAGGGCTGCTGGAGGGTAAGGGAAGTCAGCCATT
>CAYZUX010000174.1:0-13211 GCA_964481775.1 uncultured bacterium
GTCGGGGTGGATGGCGAAGGAGAGGGACAATGCCTGCGCAACCTCGACTTCAAATATGCCATCTACCCTCATGCGGGAAGCTGGGAGCAGGCGGATGTTTACCGGGTGGTCGAGGAAAACAACCTTTCTCTCAAAGCCATCCGTGTTGAATCACATCCAGGATCCCTGCCTTGCAGCCATTCCTTCCTGTCGCTTTCTCCTGCAAATCTGATTTTGTCATCCTTTCGGAATCCCTCTGGAAGCGACACCGAGGCTGTTGTGCGTGTCTACAATCCCACCTCAAATCCGATATCAGCAAAAATGACGGTGGGATTCCCGGTGTCCAAGGCTTGCTTCTGTAATCTGAATGATGAACCAGGCGAGAATGCCGAGATACATGACAGAGTGATCGAGTTCACAGCCGGACCCAAGAAGCTTGTCTCGATCCGGATGACATTCAACGCTCCCGCACCTTCGACAAACGCCTGGTAGATGGAAGTCCTATCAACTCCTTGCGGTCAGGTGATACCCATGGATTCCCGCTTTCGAGGGAATCCACTAACCCAACTTCAGCTCGAACTCCAGGAGTGAACCAGGTGAGGTAAGACAGGCAGCTGAGCCACCCTCCACCAATGGCGTCTTATCGCCACTGAAAACATTCTCTTTCCACACCCTACCGGCCGGAGGACAAAAAATCAGCTTCCTGGCCACTTTGTCTTCCCATGAACCTTTCAGCAAATTCTGCTTACCGTGTAGCGTGAGGGTACCAGCCCCTACCTTAATCGTCGCATCCCACCCGGTGTCCCACCATCCTTGCGGTAACTGGGGAGCGATCGCCAGCGTTCCATCCACACCCAGTTCCAGACCGAAAAGGAACTGGTTCACAATCCGGATCAGATTGGCGGGATACTCGCAATAAGTGAGCGGACCACCCGGTTTGAGTCCCTCTGTGGATGGGAAGTAGCGTTCCTGCCAGAAGTATCCATTGGGTTTACCTGCAGCCGCAACCGCTTTCAGGCTATCCAGTAGTCCTGCAATATCCTTCTCTTTCCAACGCGCCCAGGCCTCGAGGTACCACACCCTTCCCATTGCCGCCAGGTCATGACGGTGATCGGCCTCCGGGAATTGATCCGCCGGGTAGAATTCCCAATCTTCATAGGTCTCCGGCGCGGTGGAGATCCCTGTGGGCATTCCCCCATACCGGAAGCGCGGCTCATTCTGGACTCGCGTCCAAAGCGTTTTCTCGTGTTCCTTGGGAAGAATCCCGGTGGCGATTGCGGCCCAGTCCACATCGGTCAAACCATGCTTGTCCACCGGTCCCCGTTCAGGGTGGATGTACTCCACACAATGATCCCCACGCCAATACTCACGCTGGAAATTGGCACGGTTGCGTTCAGCCAGGTCTGACCAATGGGTACGCTGCTTCTCTTCACCCAGTACCGCGTTAAGCAAGGCCGTTTTTTGGAATGCATCCACCGCGTAGCACTGACTCACCCCATCCCACTCGATGCGGGTGGGAACCTCGATATAGTACCCCGCTCCCCCAACCCGTCCCTCCGGTGTGACAAATGACTCCAGGAAACTGGCGGATAGATTGATGCAGGACAGATTGGCCCGCAGCCAGTCATCATCAAGGGTGTGGGTGTAGAGAGCATAGGCATTGTGTGCCAGCGTGGTCGCACCAAGTGTTCGCAAAGGATCCCCCGGCACCCAGTGGACATAGAGGCCCTCCCCCTGGCTGTCGATCCGGATAGGGAGCTGACCATTGGGTTTCTGCCAGCGTTTGACATAGTCCCAGTTGGCAAGCGCTTCCTCCACCCTTCCGAGGAAAAGCAGCGCATGGGTCAATTGATGCCCATCCAGGCTGGGATAGGTGTGCGCATAACCAAACCCTTGCCCATCCGCACAGACCGCGAAGTACCCGAAGAAGACCTTGGGATTCAAAGCTGCCAGAACATTCTTTTCCGCGGAGTGTTTGTAAACAGTGTTCAGCCATTCCTGGGGGGTATTCAGCTGGCTCATGGACACATTCCCGGCTTCGGGTTCCTCTCCCCAGGCAGGCTCCCTCCCCGCCACTCCAAGTGAGGCGGCCATGACCGCCCCTGTGGTTGATTTGAGGAAACCTCTCCGGTTGGTGGGAGCCATGCTGGAATCTCTAGAGTCAAGAAGATGGTATCGTGTGGAGTCTCAATCCTTACCTGATCCAGCGCAAGATCAGCAACCCGAAATGAACTCCTGCCTTCGCCTCTCCTTCATTCCTCTGATGTTACCTGAATCAACTGGATCAGAAATCCGCTATACTGTCATCCCAAAAGCGGGGTATATCAAAATGGATCAAAGTCAGATCAGGGCAGGTGGATTCATGACAAGAAGGACTTTCCTGACAACCTCAAGCATAGCGCTCGCAGGGCTTCCTTTGGCAGGTCGAACAAATGCCCCCGCTGGCACACAAACTCCTGCCCGGTTTGGGATCATCACAGACTGCCATTATGCCGATTGCGAAGCTGCCGGAACCCGCTATTACCGTGACTCAATGGAAAAAGTTAAAGCATGTGTTCAAATGATGAATGAGCAAAAGGTGGATTTCCTTGTGGAGCTGGGCGACTTCAAGGACCAGGATACCCCTCCGGTGGAGGAGAGAACTCTTTCTCACCTGCGCCGCATCGAGGAGGCTTTCAGTCAATTCCAGGGACCACGCTTCCATGTCCTCGGCAACCATGACATGGACAGCATCTCCAAAACACAGTTCCTGGCTCAGGTGAAGAACACGAATATCGCGGAGGGGCATTCCTTTTTTTCCTTCGACATCAAGGGCCTCCATGGCGTGGTCCTCGATGCCAATTTCCGGAGTGATGGCGAAGACTACGATCATGGCGATTTCGACTGGACTGACTCCAACATCCCCCAGCCACAACTCGAGTGGCTCAAACAGGATCTCGCCTCAGCCCAACACGCCAGCGTGGTTTTTGTCCATCAACGTCTCGATGGTAGCGGGAACCTGTATGTCAAAAACGCGGGAGAGGTCCGGAAGATTCTGGAGCAAAGCGGTAAAGTGACGATTGTCTTTCAGGGTCACGATCACCCGGGTGGCTATAACCAGATCAACGGCATTCACTACTACACATTGAAGGCGGTCGTTGAGGGACCCGGGCTGGAAAACAATGCCTATGCCCTAGTGAATTGGGATGGCACAGAAAACATCCATCTCACTGGTTTTGGGCAGGTCCTCAGCAGGGACTTCAAGCCCGCCCGTTAAAATCACATCAAGAGTTCGATCGATTTACTACTCCATCACCGTCAATCCCATCAGCCCGATCACCACCTCCTGCGACAGGGCTTCGAGGCGGACACTTTCCACTGGAATCCCCGGTTTTAGACTCCGGTTGAGGAGCATGGCACGGCAATTCGTTCCCAATTGAATCCGGGTCGGCAGTGGATCAGGAAGCGCGAACCGGTCTCGTTCTATCAGGTAAGTGTGTTTGTGATCGGAGAGGGTCCAGTAGTTGAACGGATGAATGAGTTCCAGGCTTTCTTCAGTCCCATCCTGGTAGCGGATATGGAAGACTCCATTGGCGATACGGGTCTGCATGTTATTGGTCGTACCGCAAACCAGAAACCAGAGGGTCTGTCCTGATTTACCAACTGGAAAGGTGATCTCATCCGGCCAGTTGTCATACTGGGAGACAAAAGCCACATTCCGCTCTTCTGAATTCCACCGAAAGGGAACCCCCTGCGAAGTCCTCAACAATCCATCCGCACTCAGCAGGTTTTTGACTCCTGAGAGATCAATCTGGGGGAGTCCCGGCTTCCAGTGGTAATAAGTCCAGGGCGAAAAGCCATCTGTTCCGAGTTGGACTGAACAGGTCTGGACACGCGGAGTGAGGTACTCCTGCTGGTAAACTTTGCGAATATCACCATTCATGTTGGCAGATATATCGATGGGTTCCCATTTGGCTTGAGTGGGAACCTCTTGAAGGGTTTCCTGAACCCGGCGTTTCTCAGCTTCGGGATCGGTGATGTGGATTTTGTAGAGCTGCCATTGCTCAAGCTCCCCATATTGCACTCTGGCAAAAACCAGCTTATGGCCTGTCTTCCGCCCGATCTGTCCGGTAATGTGATCACCCTGAAATGATTGAACGGTAAATGCTGCACATGGATCTTCGATGGCAAGGATCTTTCCTCCCGGCGCTTTCAAATCCACATGCTGCCCAACCGTGGCTTCGAAACTTATGGGGGCATGGAAAGGCTGTGGGTCTTCCCAGAGGATCTCCACATCAGCCTGGGAGACCTGGGATGTCTTGATGATGATCAGGCTCTGCCCAAAACCAGCACTTGTTTCATAAGGAACCTCAATGCCATTGAGCTTCACACTCTGCACCCGGCTTGCACGGACAGGTAAATGGAACTCAATTTCCGCTGGATTGCCCAAAGTAACTTCATACCGGGCTTGACCAGCCTCCTCCTTGAATGCCAGTCCAAAGTCTGGCGTCTTGATCGAGGCCCTTTTCCACTCAGGTGGGAATCCCGGACAAATCCGGACTATTCCCTTCGGACGATCCGGCCGGAAACCGAAAAGTCCCTCGACCACCAACCGGCAGAAGGTACTGGAGATATCGGTGAAGTCGGTACCGCAGGACTCATGCCCCAGGTTGCCGGGAACCACACTGTTGTACATCCATTCCCGGTAGTTTCCCTTGAGCAGGTTCCAACCCTCCTCCGCCAGGCCGGTCTGGAAGTAAGCCAGTGCGAGGTGATAATTCTCCCCGGGGTAGAGTTCACGGACCGACCAGACATAGGGCACCCAGTTGGAGGTCCAGCAACGCTCCCCGCCAAGAGGTGATTTGACCCTTTCAAGCCCCCACTCCGTGTAATAAAGATTCTGTGCGGCTTGTAAGGAAGTGAGCATCCCGGCATCGATGGGCATGAAGATGGTGTAAAGCGAGGAGTCCTCATGGAGCCGGTGCTGTCCGAGTGCCTCACGGTATTCTCCAAGATAGCCTTTCTCTGGAATCCAGAGACTTTTGAGCATGTTCTCCTGGATGTGGGCCGACCTTACCCGGTAGTTATCCGACTCCGGGCTTTTCGTGTTTTCATCAAGGTCCGCCGCCGCGAGGTGACTGGTATAGGCATAGGCGGTTTCATGGGCGGTATCGCCCCCGTTGTACCACACCGAGTCAGTCGCCCAGGTGTTGATGTAGCTTTCGTAAACACCATCCCCATCGGGATCGAAGCAGTCTCTGGCCCACTCGATATGCAGGGGGAGAGAATCTTTCAGTACCTTCGCAATGTCTTCCGAACCGGTCCAGCGCCAGGCATGGACCAGCATATCGAAATGCACACTCTGCATGTTGTAAAAAGCCTGGTGTTGCTGAATATGTCCGCGTCCGTAAAAACGGGAATCATCCGCCTGCTGGGAAAGCCCCATTGATGGATCCGCCTTGGGATTCACCTTGTCAGACTTTATAACCTGCGATCCGGTGTAATACCTCCCCTCTGCGAGCACCCGGTCATGCCAGCCATAAGCTGTGGGACCATAGAGTGTCCGCCACCCCGGGAAAGGCATATTCCAGGCCATGGCCCCATGAACATAAAGGGGCGGGTAGTAAGGACCATCCATGGCGAAGACCGAAAACTGGATCCCCAGGTCAAAGGCCGGATCAGGAGTCTTCACCACAATCCGGTTTGAAAGAGATTCAATTCTCTCCACAGCCAGGGTAAGTGACTGTGCCAGGGTGAGGTCTGGAGGTTGGGTTCCTTCCTCGATGGAGGAAACCCTCCAGACAGCTTCCAATGAGGTGTTGGAGGACTCGAAAATACCTGTCAGAAACGGGAAATTACCCCCCTCCGAAGATACAAGGCTGGCCAAGTCTTCGAGCTTCGTTCCATCACAGATCTTCATCCTCGCTGCCAGGCTGCAATCAACCTTCACAAGCCGCCTGGGGGAAGCCGGCTGGGATTTCCTTGGCGGAGGGGTGAAGGTGAAGCCTTGGTTTTCCAGGGAAAATTCATTCCCCTTGCAGTTGGCGGGATCGATGCCTTTCCCTGTCAGAGCGGGAGTCAATGTCGGATCGTAAGCCCATAACATGCCCGTTGAGACATTCTCCGGGAGAGGAGCCGCCGCACCATACCCCCACACCACTTGATCCCCCTTGAGAAGGCCCTCATAACGCAACCGGACCACCATACCCGGCTGCCCGGCCAAAGAACGAACCTCGAGGTGACCTGTTCTTCCTGGCAACTCGTCATCCCTGAAAACCCATTCCACCCATCCAGGATGAAAACGGGTCTCAATCCAGGAGGACTGATGCGCCCAGCGTCCCACCCCATGATTGAGCAGCCCAGCCATGAAGGTTCCACAATCCACGGGATCATGAATCAGCCGAATCTGGGGGCGCTCTCCAGCCATGACCACACAGGGCATGTGGTCTCCATACAAGGGACGATTGAAAAAACGAGTTCCGTTGGTGATCGTCATCGCCTCCCCGCTCACTGAGTAAATCGCGGAGAAAGTGTCTGTCAAAACGGGTTCCTCCTTCGAGATGGCTGGGTCAAAATTCGCCCATAAGATCATGGCCAGAATGGTTGAGACAATGCGCGGGTATTTCATGATCGATCCTTTGGGGAGACTCTATCCCTATTCAGCTTCTGAAAGGGATAGGATGTCAGGGGTTTCTGGATAGCTTTGTGAAGTATGGGTGGATTCACTGTCCCGAACAAGCGGCTTCCCGTTACAAAGGCCTGTTTTCACCACCCCCAGTAATTGTAGTAGTTGTAGTCCCATGAGGAGGGGTAAGCGCCCAGACGGATGGCCTCTTTGCGTGGCAGACGGACCTTGTCCTCTTCATACAGAATGTTTGCCCAGGGGGAATTCATGTCATGGTAGACCCCGGTCCTGCGATCCAGGGTGACAAAGTCATGAACGGGGCTGTAGGAGTTTGAGTAGGGATCATACTCACCGAAAAGGAATGCATTCGCTTCCGCTTGCTTATTGAGCTCGATCTCATGCCGTATCTGGTTGGCCACTGGCCCCATGCCATATTGCTGTTTGATGGCCTGCGCCTGGAGTTCGACCTGTTTCTGACGTTGCTTCTGAGCGGATTGGCAGGCCATCAGGTAAGGTTCATATTGAAGAGCCTGGGGAGACATGCTGACAGGCGGGGCATACATCCACCACAGGGACTTGCTCTTGGCGGACTTTGTTTTCTCTTGTGGAGTCTGGTTGGGTTGGGATGGCGGTGCTTCCTTCCGGAAGACCCATGGGGCGATTGGCTCCGCCTCTCCCCACAGACCCATGTGAACCGCACGCGCCTTGGCTTCGAGGTCAACCAACACGGGATCGGTTCCATACCGTGGATAGTGCCAGGCGAGGCCCTGCTTGAGGAGTTCCTGATTCAGAATGAGTCCATCCTCAAGAGTCACGATCCCCAGCGGCCGGCCATTCGTATCCGTCCCCGATACCTCGATGATGACCTGTTTGCCCAGGCACAGGTCCGACACGAAGTGTTTGGCTTCTTCGCTGTAGTCCTGACCCTTGTCGGGACAGTCAACACCGTAGAGACGGATGGTCCGGATGTCGCTTTCGCCGATCAGGATTGAGAGGGTATCCCCCTCGCTCAGGCCAACCACCTTGCCCGTGAGAGTCTCACTCCAGGCCACCTGGTCAATTACGAAAAAAGGGATGATCCAAATCCAACAGAGATGCTTCATGAGCCACACCTCCATTTTAGCCTACCGATATAAGGATAGCAAAAATGAGATTGAATGAAGATGGGATTTGTTACCAGGACTGGATTTGGTCATCCTTGCCTGACCTCCGCGAATCAAGGATCATGCCCGGATTGACCAAGGAGTTTCTGTATGCAACGTGATGCCAGCTTGATTCAGCCAATTACAGGTTTCCCGGAATGGCTGCCTTCCGAACGCTTGGTGGAAATGAAATTCATCGACACCATCCGCCGGGTTTATGAGAGTTTCGGATTCACCCCCATTGAAACCCCGGCGGTCGAGAAAACCGCCACGCTTGAATCAAAAGGGGAGATTCATCAGCAGATCTATTCGCTCATCCGCCCGAATGTGCCGGAGGAAGCCGACAAGGACACTGGTTTGTCCTTGCACCAGGATCTGACTGTGCCATTGGCCCGTTATGTCGCCCAACACTATGGCAAGCTGGTTTTCCCCTTCCGCCGTTACCAGATCCAGAAATCCTGGCGGGGCGAACGCGCTCAGCGTGGACGGTTCCGTGAGTTCTATCAATGCGATATTGACATCATCGGCGATGGCACGCTGGATCTGCTGGCGGATGCGGAGATGCCGCTCGTGATCTATGAGGTTTTCAAGGAGCTTGGGCTTGGGGATTTCGTAATCCGCATGAGCAACCGGAAGATTCTCCAAGGACTTCTCAACCATTATGGAGTCGAGGGAGAGCGCGCCGAAGAGACAGTGCGTGGGATCGACCGTCTGCCCAAGCTCCGGGGCGGTTGGAAGGAGTTATCCGACTGGTTGTCCGATGAACTCAACCTGAATACGGAGGTTCTGGAGTGCCTGGAGAGTCTGTTGGTCCTCCACGAAGGTTCAGACCGACCCTTGGAAAGGTTGAAGAGCCTGGCGATTCCCGATGACACCTTCCAACTGGGGGTTTCCGAGCTGGAAACTGTCCAGGATCTTCTGCAAACCCTCGATCTTCCCGCTGGAGTGGTGGAAATCGACCTTTCGATCACACGCGGGCTCGATTATTACACAGGGACTGTCTACGAAACTTTCCTCATTGGGCAGGAAAAAACCCTAGGTTCGATCTGTTCGGGGGGACGTTATGAGGATCTGGCCTCGCACTTCATTGACCGCAAGCTCCCGGGGGTTGGGGTGTCCATCGGTCTTTCACGCCTATTTGCAGCTTTGCTGGAGATGGGAGTGGTCAAACCAACCGCCCAGACCCCTGCACAGGTGATGGTCACGGTACCTGACCGCGAGTTTCTCCGGGAATCTTTTCAAATTGCCGTCTTGCTCCGAAAGGCGGGATTTGCAGTCGAGCTCTTCGCCCAGAATCAAAAGCATGACAAACAGCTCAAGGCGGCAGTCCGTAAGGGCATCCCTTGGGCGGTTATCCCCTGGCCGGATCGTTTGAAAGAGTCGGACTCGGTGGAAATCCGCAACCTGGTGAGCGGGGAACGCAAAGTCGTGCCCAGGACTGAGATCGCATCGGTTTTGCAGGGAGAGCCAGCATGACTTTCCTGACCCGGTTGAAGTCCTCAATCGACAAGAACCAATCGTACCTGTGCGTGGGCCTGGACCCCGATCCGGAGAAACTCCCGAGCCATCTTCCACGGAGTATCGAGGGTGTGGAGGAGTTCCTCATACAAATCATCGAGTCGACTGCCCCCTACGCGGTCACCTACAAGCCCAATCTGGCCTTTTATGGCTCGCTGGGAATATCCGGGTTGGAAATGCTCAAAAGAATCATCCGCACGGCCGGAGAACACCACCCGGTGATTCTCGATGCCAAGTTCGGAGACATAGGGAACACGGCACGCCATTATGCCCGGTTTACCTATGAGGTCATGGGGGCGGATGCAGTCACACTGAATCCCTACCTGGGGAGTGACTCACTCAGTCCTTTCCTGGCATGGGAGGAGGGATTCGCCTTCATCCTGGGGATCACCTCCAATCCAGGCGCGGCGGAAATCCAAAAGAAATTATTACCGGATGGAAATCGTCTTTTTGAGAGTCTGGCAACCTTGCTCGACGATCTCTTTATTCAATCCAACTGGGGGTGGGTGGCGGGAGCCACGCAGGTTGAAGAAATGAGCGCTCTGCGCGCGGCCTGCCCAGGCCGCTGGTTCCTGATCCCCGGAATAGGGGAACAGGGGGGAGCGGTGAAGGAGGCTCTCGAGGCCTCGAAGTCTCCGGAGGGGAAACCTCTCGCGATCATCAATGCTTCACGATCAATCCTATATGCTTCCCAAGGGAAAGACTTTGCTCAAGCCGCGGCCCAGGCTGCGCAACGGCTCGTGTCGGAAATGCGGAAGGCAGCGGATTGGTGGGGTTAGGGGGTTGACCCCGCGCCACTTCATTGGCATAGTCTCACCTTTGGCCGCGAAAAAAGGAGCTTGGTAAAGCATCCCGCGGCAGGGTTATTCTCCACCAAGATAACCCCTGACATATCCCTGCTCCCGCCGCCCCAGTGCGTTTGTGGGAGCCGTTAAGCCCAAAGGGAGAACGAACACAGATGGCAGTCTTACGCGAGTATGAGACTCTCTATATTGTTGCGCCCGATCAGAGCGAGGAAGAGCAAAAGGGAGTCATTGATGGTCTCAACGAAATCGTCACCAAGTCTGGTGGCGAGATCATAAAGAGTGAAGTCTGGGGCAAACGGCGTCTGGCCTACCCCATCAAAAAACGAACCGATGGGGTTTATGTCCTCCTTCGCAGCAAGGGTGGTTCGAACCTGAATCGGGATATCGACACCTACATCCGGCGTACCCCAGGAATCCTTCGTCACCTCACCACAGTCGTTACCAAGCAGCAACTCAATGAGGAGGCGCGTCAACGCGACCTGACCGCAAAGCGTGCCGAGGAAGCGCGTCTGGCCGCTGAAGCCGCTGCCAAACGTGAGGCCGAGGCTGCCGAAGCCCGGGCAGCCGCCGAGGCTGCGGGTCTCGCGGAGGGCGAAACCGTATCCAACAACGAAGAACCGATGACCGAAACCAACGATTCCGCTTCTGAAGAGGCGGTTGGATAAGTACTGTCTCCGCAGGGAGGCCCTTGCCATGCTCAACAGCATCGTATTGGTAGGACGTTTAACCGCTGATCCGGAAATCCGCTACACCGCGAGCGGGATTGCTCAATGCAAATTTACTTTGGCGGTGGAGCGGAACTTCAAGAATGCCGCCGGCGAAAGGGATACCGACTTCATCTACGCAATCGCGTGGCGTAAAGCGGCTGAGATCATTGGCCAATATGTGGGTAAAGGGAATCTTTTTGGAATCCGTGGTTCCCTGCAGACAAGGAAATATCAGGACAAGGACGGCAACAACCGTACCGCGTATGAAGTCATTGTGGAGGATTTCCAGTTTCTGGAATCCAAGCGCGATGGATCGGGGGCATCAGGGCAACGCCCGCCGCAGCGGGTTCCACAGCCCCCTCCGGCTGGACCTGCTTACGATTCATTACCACCGGAGCCACCTCCGGATAACCTGATGGATGATGATCTGCCTTTCTAAAGACAGAAGAAACAAGGAGTAAGACCATGAGTAGTGGAAAACCCCCAGCCCGCCGTGATGGACCCCGGCCTGCAGGCGGGAAATCTCCGGCCAGGCGGGAGGGAGACCGCGGCGGTTTCCGTTCCAAAGATAACGCTATGGGCGGCGGCGGCGGCGGACGTCCCATGATGGGAAAGGAAGGCGGAATGCGCAAGTTTTCCCGCCGGAAATTTTGCCGTTTCTCCGCTGATAAGGTCGAGTTCATTGACTACAAAAACTACCGTTTACTGCGGGAAATGGTAACCGAACGGGGTAAAATCAAACCCCGCGGCCAAACCGGAACCAGCGCGCGTTTTCAGCGCATGTTGTCCAAGGCTATCAAGCGTGCCCGCCAGATGGCTTTGCTGTCTCCAACAAAAGTTTGAGGAAAGAGAATAACTCACGATGGCACACCATAAATCAGCCATTAAGCGTCTGAAGACCAATGAAAAATCCCGCCTGCGTAACCGTGGGGTCAAAAGCCGTGTCAGGACCATGGAGAAAAAGTTTCGCGCTCTACTGGCTTCCCCCAACAAGGAAGGCAGCGAAGAAATGCTCAAGGGATTACAGAAAGCTTTGGACCAGGCCTCCAGTCATGGAGTTCTGAAATCCCAGACTGTGGCCCGCAAGATCTCTCGTCTGACCAAGGCACACAATCAGGCCCAATCCTGAACGAAGGATTCTGGTGTCAGTGGTTCCGCTTTTCCTCTCTCCAGACTGCGCGGACTACTTGTAAAAGGTATCCAATGGGGGCGGAGGTTTCCGCCCCCACTGCTTTTCAGGATTCCATCGTGAAACCCGTTACACAGAGACGAAAATCCATTTCTGCCGTCCTCCCGCCCAAGGCTCATATCATCTCCCTGGGCTGTCCAAAAAACCTTGTCGATACTGAACGCTATGCCGCGATCCTGGAGAGCCAGGGATATGCCCTGACAGACTTTCCTGAAGAAGCCAGCCTGATTCTTGTCAACACCTGCAGTTTCATCGACCAGGCTAAAACCGAGTCGATCGAGACACTCCTCGAAGTGGCGGGAGGAAAACGGGAAGACCAGCACCTGGTGGTGGCTGGCTGCCTTGTCGATCGTTACCGTAAAGATCTGGAGAATGAATTTCCGGAAGTCGATCTCTGGACGGATATGAACCACTTTGGCGAGGCACCAAAGGACCTTGCATCACTCACCCCTGCAGTCCTGCCCGATGGTTTCCTTCCCCTCGCTTCCCTGAACGGTGTCCCCTCGAATGGGATTCCATGGGCCTCTTTCAAACGAAAGTCTCTCACACGCTCCCATTCTGTTTATCTGAAGATCTCAGAAGGGTGTAGCCATACCTGCGCCTTCTGTTCCATCCCCTCGTTCAAGGGTAACCAACGCAGTGTGCCTGTCGAGACTCTGGTGGAGGAAGCCCGCGTTCTGGCCCGCCAGGGTGCCCGTGAGATCACCCTGATCGGCCAGGACACGGTCGCCTATGGACGTGACCTCGATCCTGGCAGGACTGTCCACCTGCGCCTGCTCCTGGAACACCTGAATGAGATCGATGGAATCGAATGGATTCGTGTGCTTTACACTTATCCCACACGGCTGGCTGATGAGATTGAATGGGCTTACCTGAACCTTCCCAAATGTATCCCTTACCTTGATCTCCCCCTCCAGCACTTGTCAGACAGGGTCCTTGAGAGAATGCGGCGTGGAACTCCTTATGCCAGCATCCTGAAACATGTGAACCGCCTCAGAAAATCTGTTCCAGACCTGGTCGTCAGGTCAACATGTATCGTCGGTTTTCCGGGGGAAACCGATGCGGAATTCGAGGAACTGCTGGCGTTTCTGGACGCCGCTCGCCTCGACCGCGTCGGCTGCTTCAAGTACTCGCCGGTCGAAGGCGCGGCGGCCAACGCCTTGCCCGATCCGGTTCCGGAAGACCTCAAGGAAGAACGCCTCGAACGTTTCATGGAAACGCAGGCCGCCATCTCCGCCGCCAGGCTCGACGCCAAGATCGGCCGAG
>CAYZUX010000175.1:0-13061 GCA_964481775.1 uncultured bacterium
CAGGAAACCTTCCGCCCAGGGAAAACAATCTGATAGCAGCGCAGTGCTGTGACGGCATCCTGCATTTCAGAAAGTTCATTGACCCAATACTGCCTCTTCATCTCCTCGGTGATGGTTTCCAGTTGAAAGCGGGGATCGACAATGTGGACATGGGCATCCACCAGACTGGAAGGAACCCAATCCTCGAGGTGTTCTTCCCAGAAGGTCCGGTCGACATCGTTGTAAGTGAAAACCGAATGAAGTGGAATTTCCTGTTTCAAGGGGTGATTCATGAGGGCATTATCCGGGAGAATTTATCCATCGCATAGAGGATGGAATGATGACAACTGGCTGTTAGGATTGGATTTGTTGAAAGGTTTTCCTTACAGCACTGAAAAGGGTTGCGGGACAGGCCGTGGTGTGGTACCTTCCCCTAAGTTCAAAAGAACAAGCAACTTGTGGATAAGTTGTGGAAGATGCTCCAATGGCCTGTCAGGTTCAATTTTTAGGGCAAAGGGGGAGGGCCATGGAGTTTTTCTGTGTGTGTGTTGTTTCGCGAAAAATAAATCATTCCGCGAAAGGTGGCCGTTCTCCCAGGGGGGGCGGCAAGATGAAAGTGTTATTGGCATAAGTCGCTCAAGATATTTAACTTAGGCCGATAGCAGTGAGTGGGTTTTCGGGGTGAACAAAGCGAAGGGATTCTTGCGGCATGCGGGTGTATGCATGGGTACACCCCAAAAAATCCCTTTCCATTGGTAGTTTGCCATTCGAATTCCTTCCTCACAAAATCAGTATTTCTTACCGGCGTCTATCTTGTGGAAAAGATGTGGATAGGGGAGTTGCTGAGGGGATTATTCTGAAGATTGGGAGGCACGGCGTTCCATTCTCGGATCAGCCTGAGGGGCCTGAGCCTTGACCTTTTGGCGGTTTATCCAGTCCAAGGGCAGGGAGCGGGACAGCTGAGAGTGAGGGTGAGGCCATTTCCTGTCTAGATGAAACAGTCGCACAGTGATGTCTGGCGCGAAGTCGACCATCTCTTGCGCAAAGAGCTCGATCCCGAGGACTATGCGTCCTGGTTTGCGAATCTATCCCTCGACTCCCTTGAGGGACGTCATGCCGTTTTACGTGTCCCCTCTGTCTATAAACTGGATTGGCTGGAGAGAAATTACCGCCGGTTTCTCGAGGATCTTTTCGGATCGGTTGTCGGTCATGATGTTCGTATCGAACTGAAAGTCAGCGAACCATCCCCTGCTCCCATCCCGCAACCCCCTGAACCCGCTGAGTTTGTGACCGGGATCACACCCTCTCATGCTGTTGGGCTTCCACTCAACCCGAAATACCGTTTCGAGTCCTTCGTGGTAGGCGATGGGAACCGCATGACCCATGCCTATGCCCGTGCGGTTGCCGAGAACCCTCCAGGAGAGGTCTACAATCCACTCTATATCCATGGTGGTGTGGGCCTTGGCAAGACCCATATCATGCAGGCCATCGGCCATGCCATCCTGACCCATGGCAAGGGTTTACGAGTCGCTTATCTGGATGCGGAAAGCTTCGTGAATGAGTTCATTGTTGCCATCCAGAAGAAATCCCGCAATGAATTCCAGGAACGTTACCGCAACAATGTGGATGTGCTTCTGGTTGATGACATTCACTTCCTGGCGGGGAAGGATGCCACACAGGAGGAGTTCTTCCATACCTTCAACTCGCTCTATAACAGCCGGAAACAGATTGTGGTGTCCAGTGATTGTCCCCCCAAGGACCTCGCTCTCATCACTGAACGTCTCCGCTCACGTTTCGCCGGAGGATTGATCACCGAGATTCAGCCTCCGGATGTCGAAACACGGGAGGCCATCTTGCTCCTCAAGTGCGAACAGGAGGGGATCAAGCTTCCCAGCGAAGTGATCCGGCTGATCGCCCAGCGGGTTTCCAGCAGTATCCGGGAATTGGAAGGAGCTCTGGTGAAGCTCGCCGCGCATGCCCGGTACACAGGGAGTCAGATCGGGATGGAACTGGCCCAGCGGATCCTGCGGGATGTGGTTCATGACGATCCCAGCGGGGTATCCATCGAGAAAATTCAAAAGCAAGTCGCTGAACAGTTCCGTGTCAAAACCAGTGACATCCTTGGCGCCAAGCGCAGCCGCTCCATCGCGGTTCCCAGACGGATCGCCATGTACCTGAGCCGTGAACTGACCAACCATTCCTTCCCCGAGATCGGTGTCTTTTTCGGGAACAAAGACCACAGTACAGTCATTCATGCCTGCAAAAAGGTCGAGTTAGAGATGCGTGAGTCGGAGGATTTCGCCAAGTTTATCGAACGTCTCAAGCAAGAGGTTCGGGGCATGGGATAAAAGCGGATATCCGCCCTCCTTGATGCACTCGATAGAGCTGTCTTTCCTTTTCCTCTCCGATATACTTCTTTTTTGAATTCTAGACTCTCCGGATACCTCCATGACAGAAAGATCACCCAAACTTCTAAACTATTTCGATAAAGGCATGAAAGCCATGGCTTCCCAGGATTTCGAGGGAGCCGCTGCGTGGTTTGCCTCGATTGTGGAATTGGATCCCACCGACAAGGAAGCGCTCAATCTTTACGAAAAAGCGCGGATTCTGCATGCCCAGAAAGGTCTGAATTTTTTCAAGAGAATCGGGATCTCGATCATTGCAAATCTTTTGTACGGATTGGGGCTGAAAAAACAGGCGGTTCATTTTCTGGGAATACTATCCATGGACAAGCCACATAACCCGAAACTTGCGGCACAGTATGGCAATGCTTTGATGGCTGCTGGCCAAACCGCATTGGCCTCCCTTGCCTTCAGGCGTGCCCTGCAATTCATCACCACCAATAAGTCAATCCTCAAGGCTGCAGGCAAAGCCTTTGAAGCAATCGATGACCGTCCCGCCGCCATTGATGTCTATCACAAACTCTCTCATCTGGAGCCCACGGTGGGGGAATGGTCCATCAAGGTTAAGAATCTGAGTGCCACTCATTATGGTGAGACGGGGGGGATCAAGGATCTCCAAAGTAAACGCGCCGAAGAAGACCGCAAAGCCATCCAGCAACAGAGCATCGAGGGGAAAGAGGAACGTATCCGGGAACTGCTCGCGGAATATCAGGCGGATCCCGAGGGCAAAAAGGGGGTACTTTGTGAGATTGGCAGGCTTCTGGTCGAGATTGAAAAATACGATCAGGCCCTGGCTATCTGGACCCGTGTGGTTGATGGACTGAAAACCGGGGCCGATGGAAAAGAAAAAACCGAATTGGATGACCGCCAGATCGAGGAGGCTCTTTTCCAGATTGCCTGTTGCCATGAGAAGCGTGGGCGGTTTGACAAAGCTGAGGAGGGCTACCAGAACCTGGTTGCCAAGTTTCCCGGTGATCCACGTTATTGCGATGCGTTGTATGCGGTCAAACTCAAAGTCATCGACAAGGACATCGAGGAGCATCCTGAGGATACCACGCTGGCAGCTGAACGGCAGCGTGTTGAGAAGGAACACCTTACCGCCAAAGCCAGGCTCCTGCATGACCTGGTGGAGAAGCGGCCCGGTGATCCCGACATTCTCCTCTCCTATGGTAAGGTGCTCGCTGAAAAAGGGGATATCGATGAGGCCATCCCGGTCTTCCAGAAGGCCTCCATGAATCCAGCCCGGATCTATCCGGCTCTGCGTCAGTTGGGCTGGCTGTTTATCGAGAAAGGGCAGGTCCCACTGGCGATCGATACCTTCAAACGGGCTCTTGAAAAAGCACCCCCGGCACGAGTTCCGACGAATGATATTAAGGACATCTGGTATGGCCTTGGTGAAGCCTACTTCCGCCAGGGCGACCACTCCAATGCCCGGGAATGGTGGAAAAACATCTATGAATGTGACATCGAGTTCCGGGATGTCCGTGAACGTTACGAGAGCCTGGTAAAATAGAAGCTCGAAAGATCGGCAACTGGTGGTTCACTCCGCTGGAATGAGAAAGATTGGCGTTCCAGTGGCCAACGGACCATTCACTCTTCAATTTTTTCCGATCAACCCATGGGGGTTCCTGATCAGTTTCCCATGCTGTACCTTCGCATCTTTCTGAATGGTCTGATCTCTACCCATGCGACTTGAGTGGTACATTGCCCATCGATATCTCAGAGGAACCCATCGGGGACGGGCTCTTATTTCAATCGCCGGTGTCACCATCGGAGTGACTGTCCTGATTGTGGTGATCTCGGTGATGAATGGATTTGAAAGGGATTTCCTGGGGAAAATGCTCGGTGCCACAGGGCACATCAAATTGTACCCGGCCATGGATGGAAATACTGTGGAGAATCTTTTCAATTACCAGGAGTGGGTCTCCCGCCTGGAAAGATACCCGGGAGTGGCGGGGATCTCTCCCATTATTGAATCAGATGTCATCGTGATGGTGGATCCTGAAGGTGGGGGACGGACTCTTCCGCAATTTGTTCAGGTACGTGGGGTTGAACCGGCTCTGGAAGCCGAGGCGAGCGAATTGATCCAGGGGAAACTTGCTGGGGATTGGGCCTCATTGGCATCGACACCACAGGTGGAGTCTGGAAGCCACACATCTCTGGTAGATCCCTTTGCAGTCAAGACTGAAACCCCCGGTGTTTTTTTGGGAGTTGAGCTGGCGAAGTATCTTTTCATGGGAGTCCTTGGCAGGAACTGGTCAGAGAGGGATCCCGGTTTTGAAGCCTTCGCTCAACGAGCTATCCTGGGACAGAAGGTCAAGATAGTCGCCCCGCGCCTGGAACGTGGCCCTTCCGGGATGCAATTTTTCTTTGTTGAGGCGGAGATCAAAGGTCTGTTCAAGACTGGTTTTTATGAGATTGACCTTCATACAGCCCTCGTTTCCTTGAACACCGCTCGTGTCCTGAAAGGGATGCCTGCCGGAGCCGATGCGGTCGAGTGCCTGGAGATCCGGTTAAAGGATCCCAGTCCGAAAAACACACTCGCCGTCACATGGGGGCTGATTGAACATGCAGAGAAAGAATACCATGGGAGTTTCCTGGGCTACACATGGATGATGCTCAACCAGTCGATTGTCAGGGCGGTGCAGATCGAAAAAGTGGTCATGGGTGCCATCCTCATGCTGGTGGTTCTGGTTGCGGCCTTTGGGATTGCCAGTACGCTGGTGATGACTGTACTGGAAAAGACACGGGAAATTGGAACCCTGATGGCAATGGGAACCAGGCGGCGTTCCATCATGCGGATATTTATTCTGAATGGATTCCAGGTGGGAGTTCTTGGCACACTCCTGGGAGTCCTTCTTGGTCTGGGGTTGTGCTGGCTGGTGGAAATCCTCCAGATTCCGATTCCTGGCGGTGGGAGTATTTATATCCTGGATGTGCTTCCCGTGGAGGTGCGATGGTTGGATGTCACTGTGATTGCCACCTTCTCGATAGTGGCATCGACCGTGGCGGGCATCTATCCCGCGCGGAAGGCGGCCAGAATGCAGCCGGTCGAGGCGCTCAGCTATGAATGAGGTCAGGCCGTGAGAATCCTGTTTGTTGGAGATATCTTCGGGAAACCGGGACGACGCATTCTCAAGCATCATTTGGAGTGGTTGCGCGAAGAGCTGCGTGTCGATGTCTGTGTCGCCAATGGCGAGAATGCGGCTTCGGGCAAGGGGTTGACTCCCTCTGTGGCGGAAGAAATCTTCTCCGCTGGTGTGGACCTCATGACCACGGGCAACCATTGCTATGACAATAAGGAAGTCTTCGATCTGTTTCAAAAAGGGGAAGAACGGATCATCCGTCCCCTCAATTATCCACCCGATTCCCCCGGACCGGCCAGTGCGGTCTGGAACACACCCAATGGTGAGCGTCTGACTATTGTCCAGCTGATGGGACGGGTCTTCATGCCCCCCTCGGATTCCCCCTTCACTTCGATCGATGGATTTCTGAAAGATTGCCCGCATGGGGCCATCCTGGTGGATGTTCACGCCGAAGCCACCTCCGAAAAACAGGCCATGGCCTGGTATCTGGATGGAAGGGTAACCGCTGTGATTGGAACACACACCCATGTGCAGACCGCCGATGAACGGATCCTTCCCAAAGGAACCGCTGCGATTACCGATGTGGGAATGACCGGGCCGCATGATGGGATCATCGGGGGTGATACCAATCAGATGCTGCGCAGATTCTTAACTGCGATGCCTACAGGACTCGAGGTTGCCAAAGGGAGTCCGATGATCCACGCTCTTCTGGTTGAAACCGATGAGTCTGGAATCCTGGCTCGGAAAGTGGAACGGTATTCCCTGGCGGAGAACCAACTCAACAGGGGAAGTCTGGAGCAAGTGAATCGGGGATGAGCGGGTGGCCATCCCTGTTTGCTGCCGGTAATGAGAGGAGGCAATAGGATGTCTGAGTCACGTTTATTAACACGCCGTGAGTTTGTCCAACAGACAGCGGCCGGTGCTGCGGCTTTGGCCGCGGCCTGGGGATATGCCCCCAGTGTGGGGGCGGTTGGAGCGAATGGCAGGATCAACATCGGAGTGATTGGTACGGGTGGTATTGCCGGAAGCCATGGCCAGGCTCTCGAGGCGATCAAAGATGAGGAGAATTGCACCATCACAGCCGTGTGTGACATTTTCACCTCACGCATGGAGGGCTATGCCCGCATGGTTGAATCCAAGTTCGGCGCGAAGCCCAGGATGTACCATGACTACCGGGAACTCCTTGCCGACAAAGATGTCGACAAGGTCATCATCTCCACGCCCGAACATTGGCATGCCCAGATGACCATCGATGCTTGCCGCGCAGGAAAGGCAGTTTATTGCGAGAAACCGATGACTCATAACGCTACCGAATCGATGCGGGTTCTGGATGTGATCAAGGAAACCAAAGCGATTGTCCAGGTCGGTGTACAGGGAATGTCTGATGATTCCTACGAAGCCGCTCGCGATATCATCAAGAGTGGAATGCTCGGGCAGGTCATGCAGGCCCAGATTGACTATGTCCGCCGTTATGATGCGGAACAAGGCCCTTGGCGTACCGATGCCAAGACCGGTGATCCCAAGCCCGATGACCTTGATTGGGATGCCTGGCTCGGACCCGCCTGGAAACGCCCTTGGGATGCACGGCGTTACCATGATTGGCGTTGTTATTGGGACTACTCAGGCGGTGTCTCCACTGACCTCTTTGTCCACCGCATCACTCGTATCATCAAGGCCTGCGATCTCAAGGAACCTGTCCGCGGGATCGGCATAGGGGGCATTTATAAATGGAATGATGGACGTGAAGTTCCCGATACCTTCGAGATGTCACTCGAATACCCTGGTGGCCCCTCGGTCTATTGCCTGGGCACCATGGGCAATGACCGTGGCATTGAACACTGCATCCGTGGTTATGAGGCCGCTCTGGTTTTCGAGGATCCCGGTTTCAAGGTCTACTCGATGAAGAAGGGTGAGAAGGACAAGGTGTTGCATGTCCACACCAAATCAGGCGGAGAGGATCAGAAACTCCACCACAAGAACCACCATGCCGCTATGCGGGCGGGAGATCCCAGCATCCTGAAAACACCGCCGGAGCTAGGATTCTATGGGGTTCTGGCGGTCGATCTGGCCAACACCAGCTACAAGCTGAAGAAGTACATGGCCTGGGATGCCAACCACAGGCGTGTGGTCCCGGCCTGAGGTGAATCAGAAAGGGCGCCGGAGTTGGTTCTCCGGCGCCCCATGTTTCATTACCCTCCCCTTGCGGGGGAGGGTTGGTATGGGGGGTAAGTAAAATCCAAGTGCGAATGACTCTCTGAAAAGAATCGAGGTTCTCGATGAGACTTGCCACAAGCCTCTTTACCCTTCTGGTGATGACTACTCCCGTTTGGTCCACGGAAAGGTCTGCTGATATGCGCCATGTGATCGTTTACAAGGAATCGGGACGATTCGGCGGGTGGCCCGCCAACCACGGGATCTGGATCTGGGGGAATGAAATCCTGGTGGGTTTCAGCCGGGGGTACTACAAGAACCTGAGGCAGTTTCACCACATTGACCGGGAGAAACCTGAGGAGCACCTGTTGGCTCGCAGTCTCGATGGGGGCGAAACCTGGACAATCGAAAATCCCGCGGTGCATGGAGACCTGATCCCCGAGGGTTCCTCCCTGCATGGTATCAAGCCGCCCTGGCTGGATCTCAAGCCATGGACTGCCTGCCCAGGCGGAATCGATTTTACCCATCCCGATTTTGCCATGACCTTACGTATGACTGATGTCGATATGGGCCCTTCGCGTTTTTTTACCTCGACCGACCGGGGACATCGCTGGGCAGGTCCTTATCGCCTGGATATCGATGATCTGGGGATCGCGGCGCGCACCGACTATATCGTCAATGGCCCCCAGGACTGCCTGATCTTCCTGACTGCAGGGAAGAGCAATAAGCAGGAGGGTCGTCCCTTTTGTGCACAAACCACAGATGGAGGAAAGTCATGGAAATTCCTGTCCTGGATCATATCGGAGATTGAGGATGGGTTCGCCATCATGCCCTCCACGGTTCGTTTAACGGATTCAAACCTGCTCACAGCCCTGCGGATTCATCAAGGTGAGAAGCGTTGGGTGGATTGTTACCTCTCCGAGGATAATGGCCGATCCTGGCGTTTCCTGAGCCAGCCCGCCCCAGACACGGGGGAAGGGAATCCCGCCGATATGGTGGTCCTCAAGGATGGACGGGTCTGCATCACTTATGGAGTTCGTAAAGCTCCTTTTGGGATGCACGCGCGCATCAGTGCTGATGGAGGCAAGACCTGGGGGGATGAGATCATCCTGCGGGATGATGGCGGCGGACGCGATCTGGGGTACCCGCAAATGGTTCAGCGTCCGGATGGCAAGCTGGTGACTCTCTACTATTTCAATGACGATCCCAATCAGGAACGCTACATCGCAGCCACGATCTGGGATCCGGCTTCATATTAGGTCTGAGTGAAAAGGAAACGAGTAGGGGGTGCGCTCATTCGCCCCCCCCTTACCCGATAATCTTCATGGATGTGGCATTGCTCCCCCTGTTTCCCCCACACCTTCCATGATCTGAACACTTTTACAAAGAGTCAGGAACTTGTCTTTGGCCTGAGTCAGGGTCTTCTCGGGGCCAGTCCCTTTAATGTACCAGGGTCCGGTAGGAGTCTCGATAATCGCTCCGAGCATCATCCAGCCAGTCCGTTCCGGCTGTGCGGCCATTCCGGGCATGGTGGAGGCAAGCATGGTTCCAGTTAAACTCACCACTTTCACTTTATACTTGTCGCCCTGGAGGTCCTCAACGGAAGTTTTGTTTTTTGAGTCAGAACCATCAGGTTGGCTGAACTGTCCGATCCAGCGATTGATGTTGTCCTCAACACTTCCTCCAATCGGTGCGAAAAAGGCAATCTCACCCCCCATGCTATCTCCCTCGGCCGGCGGGATGTTGATTTGGAAGATACGCATTGACGAAGCGGGACGTCCCTCTTTCCAATCCTCCGGCATGAGAAAATGCATTTCGCCGTGGCCACCCTTGGCTACAGCCTGGATGACACGGAATCCGGGGATGGCCTTAACCTGGGACTCCTGAGCATCAGAGGTTTGTGATTGCTTGACTTGGGCCTCCTGTTGATGACTCGATCCAACCTGTCCCGCATCCGGTGCCGCCGGGGAGGCGGGCTTGGGGACAGGAGCGGGTGGAGCCACCACCTCCTGCTGAACTGGTGGTTCCTTCGAACAGCCCATAATGATGAGGAGTCCCATCATAGCTCCGGTGAGAGTCCATGCATTCTTGTTCATCCACAGCTCCTTCAAATGATTCATTGGTTGACTTCTGGAGGTTGAGGTTCTCCTCTTCCCACTTTCTTGCATCGATCTTAGAGGGTAAAGGCTTCTTCTCCAATAGCTCCCTCAATTCTCTCTGGTTTCTTTCTGAAGGACCCCTGAACCTTCTCAGAGGAGTTAGTGTTACGTAATATCCAAAAAGACGAGTCGAACTTGTCGATTAGATATTGAGGAGGCCACTCATGAGCCAGTTTCAAGTGGAGACACTCGCCACCGTGCTGGAAAGGAGTCAGCAACTCACCCTCCGGGAGGCATCGCTGGTTCGGGAACAAGACCGGTTGCTTCAGGTTAAGTCCGGAAAGGGTCATCCCCTGTGGCTGGTGGGGCATTTGGCCAGCTCCTGTGACATGGCGGGAGCTCGCTGGATACTGGGGCTTCCCAATCAGATCGATGATGCCTTCCGGAAAAAGTTCGCTCCCGATTTCATGCAGGGCGATCCCATTACCACCTCTCCCGCCGATTATCCGGATTGGGCGGAGGTCATTGCCACCTATGAGCGTGCGGTGAGACGTTTCATTGACTCACTGAAGACTTTGTCAGATGACGATCTGCCCTGCCCGGTACGTGGAGATCTTCCCGAAAGGCTCAAGGAGCGTGTTCCCAACCTGCTTATGGGGGCTACGATGATGATCCTGCATGACAGCCACCACCGCGGGCAAATGGCGATGATCGGTCATTTGAACCCGTAGAGGGAATGATTCTCAGTTTCAATCCCGATAGGGGTGTGAAAAAGTTATCTTACTGAGATCTTACCGATAGAGGTGTATATGGAAACAACTCGGCTTTCCAGTAAAGGGCAGGTGGTGATCCCCAAATCCATCCGGGAGAGTTATCAATGGTTTCCCGGTGTAGAACTGCTGGTTGAGGAAACAGAGGAAGGAGTGCTCCTCTGTGAAAGAAAGACCTTACCTCGGGCCTCTGTCAAACATCTCCTGGGGTGTACCGGGTACAAGGGTTCCAGACTCTCGCAAAAGAAAATGGACGAAGGAATCAAGAAGGGAGCCCGTTCTCACAGGTGATTGCGGTCGATACCAACATCTGGGTTCGGTTATTAACAAATGATGACCCTGTACAGGCTCGGAAAGCAATGGTTATCCTGGAGTCAGAGGAAATCTTCGTCCCCGTAACAGTGCTCCTTGAAGCAGAATGGGTCCTCCGTTACTCCTGCGGACTTGGACGGTCTGTCATCTTGACAGCTCTCCGCGAGCTTATTCATCTTCCCCAAGTTATCAACAAATGATAACGCCGCCGTATTGGCGGCATTGTCCGTGTATGAAAGGGGAACCGACTTTGCTGATGCGTTGCATGTGGCGTTAAGCCGGGATGCGGACTGTTTTGTGACCTTCGACCAAACATTTATTAAGAAAGGGGGAAAACTGAATCTTGGGATGAGTGTACGTCAACCTTGATTCTCATGAATGCATTCACCTATTAAAAAAATATCCCCACACCTCCGGGTGCATTGTATACATCCGGATCTCCTTTCCATCGATGAGTAAAATGCCGCTGGATTTGTTCTGCTGGATGATCGGATTTCCCGCATATTTCTCCCAGTGAATGAGATCCTCTGAAACAGCCACATTGGTGTTCCATTCATCCTGACGTTTGTCCGATCTCAGACCATGGTAGTAAGCATAATAACGCCCCGCGTACTTGATGATCTGATTGAGTGCGATCATTTTGCCGTCATAGGCATCAGGGCCAGGTCTCAAGACTGGTTCATCTTGGACATGTTTCCACTTTTTCAGATCCTTCGATGTGGCCAACCAGACTGCCTCATCATTATTCCTTTCATAGAACAAGTACCAGGTATCATTTTCGTGCAGGGCAGTGGGTGTACCGAAGGGACCCTCGGGGATGGGCGACCCATCCGTCTGGAGGATGGTGAGCTTTCCCTCCGGGTTCCAGTGGATTCGGTCAATCGAGGTGAGCAGCTGTGCCTGGTCATCCTTGCCCTCAGCGAACATGAAGTAGGTCCCGCCCTTCTTCACCACCATCATATCCTCGACCCACAGATCAGGCAGCAACGGATTGCCCGCGTGACGGGTCCAAGTAATTCCATCCCTGGAGGTGGCATAGCCCAGATGTTTGGGGGCGGACTCCTCCGACGTGTAACCGGTGTACCACAGGTGATAGACGCCATCCTCCTTGAGGATCCAGCCCCGTTCACGGATCTTCTCATCCCACTGTCCGGGACCACCACCCTTGAAGACCGGGTTGGCGTCGTAAGGTTTGAACAGGGTCAGTTCTTCGGGGAAGATTCCACCGATTCCGGTTCTCGCCAGGGAGGCAATAAGGATGAGGGCTGTCAGGGGCTTCATGGTGATGGTGTTCTCTCTTTGCAGGGCTCTATTTCAATCCAGCGCCAACAGTTATTCGAGGTGTCTCCACAGCTGTCATCAGCTGAACAATAAGCTCTTGCCACAATGTCCAGATCTCCATCGCCATCAGCATCCACGAAACCCCCTGTTTCGAAATAGTCACCACGAGTGTGGATCAGCTGCTTGGTAGGAAAGCCCCCCTTTCCATTGCCATAAAAGATTCGGATGCAGTACTCCCCAGCATCGATCCACCAGAGGTCCTTGTATCCATCCAAATCAACATCATCGATCCCAGTCGCCATGACTCGTCCTCGCTCCTCACCCCGGAACAGGGTCTGAGTTCCAGGAGTGTTGGAACACTCCAAACCGATGTTCACATCCGTGTAGCGCGTCAGGACATCTTCAATCCCATCTCCATCCACATCCCCCCGGCTCCTACCTGGTGCTGGGTAGTGGAATGCCACTTCTGGTGAAGTTACAGCGATATTGGTTCCGGCCACTTCATTCCCACTCCCTGCCTCCGAGAGGGATCGGTGCCGATTGGACTCAACTCTGTTTTCGATGGACCGGGCAAGGGGAGGATGGGCGAAGAGACTGATGGAGGCTGGGAATGCGACCACAACGAGAAAGGTTCCTATCCAAAAACGCTTATCTCCAACTGAATCGGATGCATCGGCGGGAACTTCACAGGTCCATTTCATCGAACGGCCGTTGATGACTCCTGTAATAAAAATGGATATATGAGTGATGACCATGCTTGCCATATGCGCAATGCTGTAATAGTAAAGGACAGGCCCAACTTCCAGATGTATACCGTGATTTGAGAGGAAGTACCTTCCGTCCGCTGATTCTCCATTCAGTCCATTTCCTCCATTTAACAGGCTGAAAGCACAACAGCTAATGAAATTAATAGCTACAAAGATGATGATCTTCGCTGGCAGGGTGAGTCTTTTGTTCGTAGATGTGTAAGCAATCAAATCG
>CAYZUX010000176.1:0-4018 GCA_964481775.1 uncultured bacterium
GGTCAAACTGGACAATTGCTTTGGCCCTGGATTTTCCCTTCTTCTGTGCGAGCCGGGAGGCGTATTCATTCAATGTGTTGTAGAGGTAGTAGACATAGGCTGATTCAGCCTTGTACACCTCCAGGGTCATATCTTCGGTTCCCTCAGAGGTGTCGAGCTGCTTGATGAAGGGCATCAGCCGTTCCACATTAGCCTTGGTGTCAAGGATGATCAGGCTATTGGAACGATAGTCAGCGAAAATCTTCCCGGCGCCTGTCATGATGTAGGAGAGGGTGCTGGAGAGACTGGTTGCCTCCGCATTCTCGATTTTGACAATGGTGGGCTCGAATGTCTCGCTGCTGGGAGTATCCAATCCCTGGATGAGATCGAGAATCTTGGTGGCATCCGCCGGCGAGGAGGCCACCAGCAACGAATTCATCCGGGTATCCGGAATAATCACTGGTGGGGTTTGCTTATTTGTAATTGTTGGAATGACCTGGTTCAACTGGGAATATACTTGTGAGGCTTGGGCGTTTTTGAGCTGAATGATCTTTGGTTTGGAGTCCCCCAAAGCCACAACATCCAGCTTGTCAGCCACTTCCAACAGCTGTTTGACATCATCTTTCTTTCCAAATAGAAGGATCGAAGAGGATGTGGGTTCATAAACCACACGGGCCTTGGTCTTGGCCTTGCCACGGAATTGCGCCAATTGGTTGGAGAATTCGTTCAAAGCGTTATACACGTAATACACGCTTGCCGATTTCAGATTCTTAACCTCGAGAACAATGTCCTCGCCTTCAATGGGCTGATCGAGCTCCTTGATGATCTTCTCGATCTGATCTATTGCGGCGGTGGAGTCGCGGATGATCAGACGGCTGGAGGCATCATCGGGATAAAAAGATCCACTCATGGCCGGCATCAGGCTCCGGATGGCTGTGGAGATGGTCGAGGGAGCTGTGTTCTCGATGGGAATCATCCTGATCGTCTTGGCCCCGGCTCCCTCACTGTCAAGGATATCTATCCACTGCCGTAGGCGTACCTGATCTTCAGGACGCGCCGAGATCACCAGTGCATCCAATCGAGGCAGCTGGACCAACTGAGGAGCCGCACCGGTTGGATATGCGGAGGTCACCAACTGAGACAAATCAGTGTAGAGCTGCGCGGCGGTGGTCCGTTTGGGGTAGACGATGAGTGGCTTGGAGTCGCGCCGGGTGGTCTGCTCCACCGCAGTCATAACCGATACCACATAGGGCAGTTGCGCGGCTGGGCCACGCAATGAGATGGAACGGGTGAGTGGGTTGACCTGGTAGGTCACCCCCGGTTTGTCGCCGGGTTTACCCTCCATGGCCACTCGCCGGGCGAGAAAGGAGCTTGCCGCTTTGATCAGGTCGGCGGGTTCAGCCAGGTTGTAGGCGAATTCCTGGGTGGTCAGGTTCGTGGTCTGGGCACGTGGGATGTCGATCTCGGAGAGGATCGTTGTGAGCGCGGTGATCTCTTCTTGCGGCCCGCGCATTACCAGGTTGCGATTGATGGGATCGACCCGGAAGGTGGTGATCGGTTCGTAGTCGATACGCCCCTGATCCTTGAAGTATTGCTTGAGGCGCGATTGAGCCAATGGAATGACTTCCTCGGCAGTCGCGTAGGTGATTGCCCTGGAGGAGAGAACCAATGGCTTGTCCAGATTATCCAGAATCGGTAGCAGCAGATCCAATTCCGCGGGGGGACCCCTGAAGATGATGATTGAGGGATTGAACTCCTCACGCCGCCAGGTGGTGGCTGTCTTGTATCCAGTGTTCCCTTCCTCGGCCATCTTCCGCGTGAGGCGTTCAAGCGCGCCCGGAATGGCTTCCTCGGGATTGGCGCTGTAGAACTGCCGGGTCCGCTCGGTGAGTGGTTTGTCGAGCTGATCGAGGATGGGAGTCAGAGCGGTCAATTCCTCTTGCGGGCCACGCAGGTTGACCATGGAAGGATTGAAGGGATCCCGGTCCCAGGAAATCGAGGGTTTGAATCCTGGCTGTCCATCTTTCTCATATTTCTCAACGAGCAGTTGAAGCGCTGAAGCGAAAATCTCTTCTGGCTTCTGGGTATAGAAACGGCGTTGCTGGACCGTGACGGTCTTGTCGAGCCGTTCAAGAATCGGCATCAGTCGAGAGAGCTCATCCGCCGGTCCTTTCAAACTAATCTGAGAGGCATTGAGTGGATCCCGCTTCCAGGTGATCGAATGCCTGTAGTTGGGCTGTCCCTCGTCGGCATATTGCTTGAGCATCAGATCGATGGCTTGCGGGAAAACATCCTCCGGGGTGCGGTTATGGAACTGGCGCACCCGGGTGGTAAGTGGTTTATCGAGTTGATCGAGTATGGGGAAAAGACGGTCGAGCTCGGTGGGAGGTCCTTTGAATACCAGGATCGACGGATTGAATTCCTCGCGCTTCCAGGTGATAGAGGGACGGATATCGGGTTGCCCCTCTTCTTCGAAACGCTTCACCATTCGTTCAATGGCAGCGGGGATGACCACCTCCGGCGTCGCCGAATAGATCGGGCGTGTACGCTCTACAAGAGGCTTGTCGAGCTGATCGAGAAGCTTCGTCAGACGTGTCAGCTCTTCCTCGGGCCCTCGTAGAATGATCATGGCTGGATTGAGAGGATCGCGCCTCCAGGTGGTAACTGGTTTTTTCTTGGGGATACCCTCATGGAGGTATTGATCCACGAGGAGCTTGAGAGCCTCCGGGAAGACCTGTTCCGGTTGTTTGAAGAACCGGCGGGTCTGGGTGGTAACCGGCATATCCAGCTGATCGAGGATGGGGAATAACCTGTCGAGTTCCTCGGTTGGTCCACGGAAGACCATCATGGAGGGATTGAAGGGATCCGTTTTCCAGGTTATGGAATGTTTATGACCGGGCCGTCCGCTCTCGGCATAGTCCTTGAGCAGATATTGAAGGGCCTCATCCACCACAGTGCGTGGGTCGGCGTAATTGAGCTTGCGGGAACGGGTGGTGCGTGGTTTATCGAGCTCATCGAGCACCGGCATCAGGACATCTACTTCGGCGGCGGGGCCTTTGATGATGAGTTCATGTGTTGAGGGTTCATAGACCAGAGAAGTCTTGGGTACATCCCCAATCAGCCCACCCACCTGGATGAAACGGCGCAGGAAGGCCTCGGCAGACTGGATCAGAAACTGTGGGTCGGCATAGTTGACGGTACGGCGCCGAAACACCGGTGGAGCTTCCACCTTGGGAGAAACATCCAGGCGTTCAATGATTTCTCCCACCGCTGAGACCTCACGAGCGGGACCACGAATGATCAGGGTATTGAGACTCGGTTCCACACGGATGGTGGTTTCCGGTGGCCCTTCCCCTACCATGGAGGCATAAGTTTCGAGAAAACTTTGGCAGGGCTTGAGAAGCTCGCTGGCTGAGGCGTTTTTGATCACACGTGAGGTGGTCGTTATCTGCTGGTTTCGCTCGCGGTCCACCAGGTCCACAAGATTGGAAAAGCGTTCGACATAGGATCGTGTATCCGTATAAAAGAGTGTGTTGGAACCTTCATCAGCTGTCAGGGCATCCCCATCACGGACCAAGGGTTTCAGCCGGTCCACCATGTCTTTTGCCCGCGTGAATTTCAACTGACGTGAAAAGGTCATGATTTCCTCAGCGCCAGGCTCAACCTTCTGCCCGCTGACAAGGGGGATCTGAACCTTACGGGCTTCGGAAAGAGGGAGAACCATGATGAGATCGCCGGCATCCACTACAGCGATCCCCATAGAAGATAGCACCTTGTAAAGTAAACGCAGGTTCTCAGCATCTGTCTGCGCACGTGGATTGATAAGGGTGATCTGTTTGGAAACACCTTCATTCTTCAGAACTGGCTTTCCAGTTTTATCTGAGAGGTATTTTAATACGACACCTATTTCGGCGTTGTTGAAGTTGAGAGGTGATAAACCACTCGTTGGAGTGGGGGTGGGTGCCGGAGCAGGAGCCGCTGTGGCCTCAGGCGCCGGTGGGGCTGGCGCGGGAGAAACGATATTGGAAGCAGGAGGCTC
>CAYZUX010000176.1:4118-12793 GCA_964481775.1 uncultured bacterium
CCTCAGGCGCCGGTGGGGCTGGCGCGGGAGAAACGATATTGGAAGCAGGAGGCTCTGGCGGAGCTCCGCTGTCCTGCGCGAACAACGCAGACGTATAGTATGCGGCGGTAATGACCGCCAAGATGAGCCAATGGGTCCTCATACTTCCCCTCTTCGATCCTGGCCCTTGGCTTTCCCAGTAAGCCATTATAGGACCGGTATGGATTCGGTTGGCCATGCCGCCGGGACTCCCCACCCCCTTCCGGCAGACACGGGTAGCTCCGAATCCCAAAGGGTTACTTTTACCCCTTCACCGAGCTATCGCAGTGAATTGGATCGAGCCCGTTTTCCTCTCCTCATATCCCCGGATGCAACACCAGCTCCCGGGGAGAATCCGAACCATCCTCTCGGATGGACACGGAACTTATATTGATTTTTTCGACAACTGCTTTGTCGATACGATCACCCGTTTTGACTTCACGTCCATTGATGACAGCATAATCACCCAATATGGCGCTCACCACATAAGAGGGCGAGGGACGGAAAAAGAAAGTTGAGTCGGTAGTCCTGACCGCTGGAGAACTTTCCTTTTTCAGGTCCTTTTTGGCGGTCCCCCCTGTCCCTGCGAGGAGCGCTTGGACCCTATCCGTGAGCGAGTCCCAGCTTTGCACGTGCAGGTAAAGTGTCAACCCCTGAGCCACAATCAATCCTCCCAGCAGGACCACCCCAACAGTCCAGCCCCAAGTCTTGACAAGTACAAGCCATTCAGCGTTCGACTTCGGGATTCGTTTCACTTTTTGACTCTCTCAGGAGGACCATAGTAGGACCTCAGGCTCAGGTTTGCCACAATATTTTTGGGATCTTCGGCAGGTTTCATATCCCAATCCTCAAGGCAAATCAGGTATTCCCCTTTTTGTATTTCATCCACGAATTTAACTAATGCATTCAGGTCGGAAGTTGTAGTAAAACGGTAGTTGATGGTCTGGAACTTCCGTCCTTTACCTACCCTGGGTTGATTAGCTGTTAAAGAAGGAAAATTAAGGCCGCTCGCTCTGGCTACCTTGTCGATGTGGCTCAAGACCTTGGCGGAATCCTCCGTGGATGGAAGATGAAATTTTCCTATGTGCATCTTCTGGGTTAATCCCATGACTGTGCGCTGGGCGGCTTCCAGACGATTCGCACTGGCTTCAAGGTTCCTGTAGAAATCCAAAGGACTCTCACCCTGTCCCATTCCCGCTTTTTTCCCAATCCAATAAACGCCGAATACCAAGGCCAAAGATAATGTTATGGCCATCAAAACGACTTCACGTTGGGAAACCTCCCTGCCGCCCAGATTCATGTGGTTCCCTCTTTTTTCTTCTGTTGTTGTTTCTGTTTATTCTCTCGTTTTTCCTTGTTTTGCTGGCGGATTGCCTGTCTCTCCTGCTTCGTTTTGGTGGGAGCAGCATTCACTGCCTTTACAGATGAAATTGGCGTTGCCGTTGGAGTAACACCGGGGGCGGGTGTGGGTGTTGGAACCCCGGGTGTCCCTTGGGGTTGGGGTTGACCTTTGGGAGTAAATCGCTCCACCTTGGATGGATCAAAGTTAGCCATCACCTGAAAAGAGAGTTGTTTTTCGACAGCTCCCGTCTTGATGATACGGACGCTTTCTTTCAGGCAATCCATCTTCTTGAGGAGCGCCACCAACTCATCAACCCCGGCCTGGTTTTCCGTTGTTCCATCGATCCGGACGCCCATCCCCTGGCCATAGGAGAAGTCCTTAAAAAGAGTCTTCCTTGAAACCTGGTCACTGAGCTGAAGCCAGACACTCCCCCAATCCGCACGCACTTTGGAAAGATCGGTGAGTGCTTCTTTTTGCTGGTCCACCAAAGCCTGTTTCTGGAGAATCAGGTCGAGCTGGGGTTGCAGGAGTTCCATGTTGCGACGCCCCACCCTCCCAGATGCCCACCAGAGCGAGAGACTGAGGACGATCAGAGCTGCGACTGCGATCGCCTGCCGGGGAATTTCCACTCCGGTGGCGACTCGCTTGAACTCCCCGCGTTGACGTTCATCGGCATCCCCAAAGAGAATCGAGGGATCTCTCCCCTCCAGCCTTAACCGGCGTAGAGCCAACAGGCTGACCGGTATAGACAGCTGTTCAGTCACACCCAGGAAGAGATCTTCATTTAAGAGATTCTCGGAGGAAGGGGGAATCAGGTCTGGTAGAGTCAGAATCCGTTTTCTGAGCCGATCCGAGGTAAAGATGGAAAGAATTGTTTTGCTTTCGTCACGAGACTGGAAAGGACGGCGCAGGTCAGCAAGCAAAGCCTCCCAAGGTTCTCCAGGCTCACGGACATAGGCCAAGAGAGAGCTCATCCCCTGCTCATTCCCACGGATCAGGGTTGCCCGGCGTTCACCCCATACAGTCAGCAAGTCGATATCCGAGCCACGCATTGCGGCCATTTCCTGCCACAAATGCGGGCCCTCGGGGATCCAGCCAGCGATGTCGATTTTTCTTTCCTCTATCGTGGCTTCCCACTCGGAGTAGAGGTTGAGTGGTGTCGCAACCACATCGACCAGAGTGGAATGGTTGGCTTCGTCGATTTGTGTCCGATAGGTCCAGTGCATCTGGCTGAGTGGGAGCGGAAGATCTTCCTCAATAGCCAATGGGATCGCCTGGGTGACCGTCTTGAGATCTGTTCCCGGAATGCTGATCCGCCGGTGAGCACATTCAGCTGCCCCCGCAATGATCCAGATCCGTTTGGGTTTCATATGCATACGGGTGGCACGCGCCAGCCACTGATCCAACGCCGCACCGATGCTGTAGGAGGAGGTCATCCGGCCAGACGCAAGGGTTTCGGTCTTGGATTGCCAGACCAGCCATTCGGCGCCATCGGCCCCGACCCTGATTGCAGCCTCAGTAATCTTGCGTGAGATCATCTCAGTGTCCGGTAATACAGGAACTTCGGTGTGGTGCCACTCCGGTCAATCACCGCCTGAATGGAGGCGTAGGCCTTACTGTCTGGTAGATAACCAACCGCACGAGCCTCGAAGACATAGGACCGAACTGACACCAATGGGTACAGATCCCTGAATGTATCAAGATTCATCCCTTCGAGCGAGATGAGCTCACCGGTGGAGGCAAAGGCCTGTTGATCCGCACCACGCCGCGCAAGGATGGTTTCCGCCAGATGATCCGTCATTCCCGGAAGGCACAATAGAACCTCCTTGGGGGCAGTATTCACATTGATCACACCGGGAATTGTTTCCTGGTCATTGGTGGTCAAGTCATCGCATACCTCTTTGAATTCCTCTTTGGTCAACAATGCCTCCGCCGGTAACTCCCCTTCGCTGGTCGAACTGCCAGTCTTTTCTCCGGCCGATTCATTGGACTCTGCGTTCCGGCCGGCATTTCCCCGGTTTCTGCCCCTTTTACGGGCATTTCCCTTTCTGGAAGGAGTATCCTTTGAGCCACCCCCTGTATCGCCATCCTTCATAACGAGATCGACCACATTTTCCACTTTCTTTTTCTCTCTGGCGGTTACAAAACTGTCGATTTTAGTTTCGGGTACCTTGCCTTTCAAACGGTCCTTCAGCTGTTCGGCGGTGGCGGTATTGACATTCAGCCGTTTCTCTCCGTTGGCATTCACATTCTTTTCATAGGAATAGATAGTGATGAAAGGGAGAAGACCCCGATCGAGTTTTCCGTCCCCATTATCGGGAGGATCATTTTTCCCACGGTCATTCTCTGCAGTCTGAAGGAGGCCATCGCGGTTGGCGTCTTCCCCATAGAGACGGCGCGGGGTCATTCCTTTGACCATGAGCAACTCACCCAGGGTCTGGAAGGGACCATTCCGGGGGGAATAGGGCGATGACAATTCGCGGTAATACTCCTCCTCCGCACCTCCTCGCGTCACCTGGTCATCAGAATCTCTCCAGTCGATAATCGCCGCCGCCCGGGCGGAGTTCATACCGGGAAGCTTCTCGATCATCTCCTTGGTGGCTGTGTTGATGTTCAGCTTGGAATTTTCATCACGCAGACCAAAACTGGTACCACCTTCTTCGGCATAAACATCATCCGTGTAAACCTGGAAAAGCCCCTTTCCAAGGGATGCCTCCTCATACAACTGACCTGCTCCAGCCCAATCCCCTGATAGATCCGTGTATCCTTTGGTGCTCTCCTCGGAGAGATCCGCAAATGCGAGATACAAAGCACTTTCCGCCAGAAGTTCCGCTTCGAACTTGTCGAGATCGTTCTTTGTGGTCAAAAACTCCAGCGTTGAAAGGTGATAATAGCTCGTTCCCAGGACCGCCAGCACGACCATCATCCAGAGTACGATGAGTAGAATCAGACCACGCTGGCCGGAGAGGGAGGTCATGTGGGTTGGTTCCCCTTTGTTTTATCCGTCGTGGAGGTAGAAGAGGAACCGGTCCCTTTTGGTAACCAGATCGAAGCGGTGAGGCTCTCAAAGCGGTTCTGGAAGATCGTTTCGCGTGTTGGCCCCATATAAAGGGAGACTTTGACCGCCAGGGGCAATTCCGTAGAGGAATCCCATTCCTCGACCCATTTGGTCCCGTTATACAACAGCACATCCATTCCAATCACACGCGGTCCCACAAGATGGATCTCTCCTCCCTCCAATGGCCTGGAGTCCGGAGGGGTGTCCGTTCGCCTGACCAACCAGCGAGCCGGTGAGTCCTCATCACGGTCGATGTAATATTCAACCTCGCTCAAATCACTTTGGGGTTTGTTTTCCCAGTTGGTCCTGGCATTCGCGGCGGTGAACAGGAGACGATCATTGGGAATAGAACCAGTGGACATTCCCTCGACCTCAATCTCTTCGTTTTCAACCACGAACCTGAAATCATCAGCCCCGGTTTGCGCCGACTTGAGATCCTCTAGGATGCGTGTCAGTGAACGGAAAAGGACACCCCGGATTTCCGACTTGTAGGAGTTTACGTTGTAGGATGTCAAACCGGAAAAGAAAGCGGTGTAGGCCGCCCCCAGGATAAGGGTGGTTGCGGTCATCGCAAGGATCAGCTCCAGCAGGGTGAAACCCGTTGGTGAGCTGCCTGGTCTATCAATTGAAATATTGGAGTGTGTACACATTGATCTTCTCAGGCATTTCCTCATCGCCCCATTCAATGTTAACAGAAACCGCATAGAGTTTTTCCCACTCGGTTTCTGCAAAGGAGACCTTGTAACGGTAGTCTGTGCCTTCGAACTCACCCTCAGACTCCTCGCTTTTGGGGGTCAACAGCTGGTTGCGAACCTGGGAAATAATACCACGGGCAAGGAGTGAGGCTTCGGTACGCCGTTCCATCAGGCGATGTGCTTCATTCATACCATTAAATGAAACAAGCACACCAGTGATCGCCACCGACATAATGGTGATGGCCACCACCACCTCGAAAAGAGTAAAACCGGTTGAACTCTTTCGATCCAGGAATGTTGAATTATTTTTTTGCAGTGGTGTCGTAGACTTCAAAAATTTCCTCCGTGTAGCGGGGGACGATGACAGTGCTTCCGATTGTTCCGATGATGGCCACCGTGAATGTGTTGGGCCTGAATGAAGCCTCCCCTGTGGAGGTTTCAATGGTAGAACTGGCATCTCCTACGCTCAGGTAGATGAAGGTATCCCTTGTGGAACCATCCGGCTCGAATACCAACACCGATTTACGTTCCTCCAAAGCCTCTTCCTCCGTCTGGTATTCCACCTGGTCCTGTTTCTTCGATGTGGCGTTATCTCCTTCCTCTTCCTCCCGGATGACCGGGTAATACACCTGTTCGAAATAAATCCCTTTCGGGAGGGTCCCCGTGAGACCGGTGGGCCATTCCCGCCTTGAGAAATTGCCCGGGTCTTCCATGGGATCTTCCTCCACCAGCAGATCCATCCGGCTGTTTTCCTGGTCCAGCCCCAGTCTGGAACGGCGTCCTGTCGTTACTGCGAGACTACGAACATAATTGGTTGCGGTCGCGGTGATTTGTGCGGCTGCATAAAGATCCCGTTCTTTTTTCAGGGAACTTAAAGATGGCGCCACCATGCCCGCGATCAGGCCCATGATCAACAGGACCATCATGAGTTCGAGTAATGTGAAACCCTTGTCCAGGTGCTTCATCGCCGATTCCTCAATGGGCCAGTTCACCCATCTTCATCATGGGAAGTGCAAGAGAGATAACAATGAAGAGCACGACGATAGCCATAATCCCGATGATGACCGGTTCCATCAGGCTGATAAAATTTTTGGTGGCATAGCGCACTTCCAGGCTGTAGGCATTGGCAACCTGGGTGAACATACTCTCCAATTCCCCGGATTCCTCACCCACACGGATCATTTGGGTGAAAAGGATCGGAAAAACATTAGATTGAGCGATGGGTTTAGCGATCCCCTGCCCTTTCTGGACCTTTTCACAGACCTCCTGCAGGGACCTTCTGACCACGGCATCACCCACAGTAGCCGCCACTAACCGTAAAGCATCCAGAGCCGGGACACCACTTTGCAGCAAACTGGCCATGGTCTGAGCGATACGGGTTACTCCAACTTTTTGGATGAAAGTCCCCAGGGCGGGGGTTGCTCGCAAAAAACGGTACCAGTTATAACGTCCAGACTCCGTGGATAACCACCACTTCATCCCGCCAAAAAAGAGGATTCCCGCCAGCGGGATCGTCCACCCTTTAGTGGAAACAAAGTTACCCGCTGAGATCAGAATCTTTGTGGGCGTAGGCAGATCGACCCCACTCTCCAGGAACACTGCCGTCATCCTGGGCATGACAAAGGCCAGAATGAAAGTGACGGATAAAACCGCCATACAGACAATGGCAGCCGGATAATACATGGCCGACTTGACCTCGGCATTGAGAGCGTAGTTGGCTTCCAGGAAGTCCGCCAGCTGCGCCATCACCCGGTCCAGAACCCCACCTTCTTCGCCCATCCGGATCGTGTTGACATAAAGCGGCGGAAAAACCCCTGGATGCTCTCGCATGGCATCCGCCATCGAAGACCCCCCTTCGATGGCCTCACGGACCTCAGTTAAAACATCTCGCAGCACATCGCTTTCGGCCTGGCTCGCAATGATACTCAGTGCCTGGGTAAGGGGGATATTGGCCTTGAGCACGGAGTTCATCTGGTGGGTAAACATCACCAGTTCACGTGTCTTGATTTTGCGCCGTTTTCGTATCCCTCCTCCGGGACGCTTGGGGCCTTCGATGACAAAATCCGAGACCTGGACGGGGATGAGACCCTGAGATCGAAGTGACTTGAGTGCACCGGTGCGGTCAAGGGCCTCGAGCGAACCTACCGTCTCCTTACCCTCAGGAGTAATGGCTTTGTATTGGTAGACAGGCATGATGATTGGGGTGGAAGAGGAGTTACAAGCCGGAGGTTCAGTCCTCTACGGCAACCCTCAGAACCTCTTCCATGGTTGTGATTCCGGCATCCACCTTCAGCCATCCATCCTCGCGGAAAGATTTGCTCCCTGAAGCCTGGGTGATCATGTTCGCCGAGGGTCGCTTCAAGATCAATTCACGTATTTCATCGTTGAGCACGATGATTTCAAAAATTCCCACTCTCCCCTTGTACCCGCTGAAACCACACTCCTCGCAACCCACTCCACGATAGAACTTGAGCTTGTTGACATGCTGCCACATGCAAAGCACTTTCTCTTCAGCGGTCGGTTCATACTGCTCCCGGCAATTGGTGCATATCCTCCGCACCAGGCGTTGTGCCAGGATACCATTCAACGACGAGGAGATCAGGAAGGGATCGATACCCATATCGAGCAACCGGGGGATCGCACCGGCTGCCGTATTGGTGTGCAGGGTACTGAATACCAGGTGCCCCGTGAGCGCGGACCGGATCGCGATCTCCGCTGTCTCACCATCGCGGATCTCCCCCACCATGATAACATCCGGATCCTGGCGCATGATCGAGCGCAAGCCCGAAGCAAAAGTGAGTCCACGCTTCTGGTTTACCTGGATTTGACATACCCCGGGAAGGTGATACTCAACCGGGTCCTCCACCGTGATGATTTTCAAAGTGGGGGAGAAGATCAGATTTAATGCAGTGTAGAGAGTGGTCGTTTTTCCGGAACCAGTGGGACCGGTGACAAGGAAGATGCCATGGGGACGCCGGATGACATCATTGAAACGGTCACGATCCTGTTCGGCCAGGCCAAGTTGATGGATATCGAGTATCAGGCTGCTCTTGTCCAGGATACGCAGGACAACGCTTTCACCATACACGGTTGGGCAACAGGAAACACGCAAGTCGATCTGTTTGCCCTCCATGGAGAGACGGATGTGTCCATCCTGAGGAATGAAACGTTCGGCAATGTTCATTCCCGCCATAATCTTGATACGTGAGGTGATGGCCAAACGCAAATGCTTGGGAGGCGGGGGCAGCTCTTTGAGCATTCCATCAATGCGGTACCGGAGTTTGAGCTCAGACTCGAAGGGTTCGATATGCACATCCGAGGCTTTGTCACGGATCGCCTCGAAGAGGATCAGATTGACCAGATTGACAACCGTCGGTTCCCCAGCCAGTTCACGAAGGTTCCCGATATCATGGTCGACCTCCAACCCGGTCTCATCGGTAGAACCCTCCTCAACAGTTCCCCCCCTCAGGTCAGCGGCCATCCTCTCGACCGTGCACCCTTCGCTTCCCTGGATGGCCTGACGCAGGCACTTCTCACCCGCGATCTCCACTTTGATTCGTGC
>CAYZUX010000177.1:0-12497 GCA_964481775.1 uncultured bacterium
CGCGCCAGACGGCTGATGGCCCTGTCGCGGCAGGCCAACTCATCGTCATCGGCGAGAAACCAGAAGTCATCACCCCCACCGAGTCCGAGGGGGTCGAGACCTACTCCGGTGTGGTGGACAACCCCTTCAAGAGCGCGGCGGATGAACCTCTTTCGACCTTCTCCATCGATGTGGACACCGCCTCCTATTCCAACCTCCGGCGCTATCTGAACCAGGGATCCCTGCCCCCCAAGGAGGCGGTACGGATCGAGGAGATGCTCAACTACTTCCCCTATGACTATGCCCCTCCCACCGGCGAGGAGCCTTTCGCCACTCATGTCGAGGTCTCCGAATGTCCCTGGAACAGCCCGCACCGTCTGGTCCGCATCGGGATCAAGGGCAAGGTTCCCCCAGGCGGGGATAGTCCCGCTTGCAACCTGGTGTTTCTGATCGATGTCTCCGGCTCGATGCAGCCTGAGAACAAGCTCCCGCTGCTCAAGAAGGCGATGACACTGCTCCTCAATCAGCTTCACCCCTCGGACCAGGTGGCCATTGTCACTTATGCCAGCTCGACTGGCCTGGTACTCCCCTCCACCCCCTGCTCCAACAAGCCAGCGATCCAGGCCGCCATCGATAACCTCCAATCCGGCGGTTCCACCAATGGCGAGGGGGGGATTCAACTGGCCTACAAGACCGCTGAACAGACCTTCCTCAAAAGTGGGATCAACCGGGTCATCCTGGCCACCGATGGCGATTTCAATGTGGGTGTCACCAGCCGTGAGGAGCTCGAAAAGATCATTACCGACAAGGCCAAGGGGGGCGTCTTCCTCTCGGTTCTCGGCTTTGGCATGGGGAATCTCAAGGACGCCACCCTGGAGACCCTGGCCGACAAGGGGAATGGCAACTACGCCTACATCGACACGCTTCAGGAGGCCCGCAAGGTGCTGGTCGAGCAGATGTCCGGCACCCTGATGACCATCGCCAAGGATGTGAAGATCCAGATTGAGTTCAATCCTGGAAGGGTCGGGGCTTACCGTCTGATCGGCTATGAAAATCGTGTCATGGCAGCTCAGGACTTCAATGATGACCGCAAGGATGCCGGGGAGATCGGTGCCGGGCATGCAGTGACTGCTTTGTATGAGGTCGTGCCGGTCGGAACACCGATCAATATGGCGGGAGTCGATCCGCTCAAGTACCAGAAGCCGGCCGCGCAACCGGCGATGACCAATGTGGACAGCCCGGAAATGATGACTGTGAAACTGCGCTATAAAGCCCCCGATGGGGACACCAGCAAGCTGATTGAGGTTCCAGTCATCGATCCAGGCCCCAGGTTGGATGGAGTCACTCCCGACTTCAAGTTTGCCGCAGCGGTGGCTTCCTTCGGGATGCTCCTACGCGAGTCGCCCTACCGTGGCACTGCGACTTTCGACTCAGTCCTCGCTCTGGCCAAAGAGGGCAAAGGGGCTGACATGGAAGGTTACCGGACTGAGTTTATCCAGCTGGTGGGATTGGCAAAGGCGTTAAGTCCGTAGGCTTCAATCTGGCCCCGGAGTTGAACTCCGGGGCCAGCTGATCGAAAACGATCGAATCACCCTTTCAACCTCGCCGCAACTTCATCCCAATTGACCACATTCCACCATGCGGAAATATAGTCGGGACGGCGGTTCTGGTATTTCAGGTAATAGGCATGTTCCCAGACATCGAGACCCAGGATGGGAGTGTGCCCCTGCATGAGAGGTGAATCCTGGTTGGCGGTGCTGTAAACCTCGAGTTTGCTGTCCTTGTTCTTGACCAGCCAGGCCCAACCGCTTCCAAAACGGGTCTTGGCGGCCGTTTCAAACTTCTCTTTGAAGGTCTCGAAGCTGCCGAAAGCCCCATTGATGGCGGAGGCAACATCTCCTTTGGGAGCACCCCCCTTGTTGGGTCCCATCAGCTTCCAGAAGAGGGAGTGGTTGGCATGACCGCCACCATTATTGATGACCGCCTGACGTTTGGCCTCCGGAACCTCGGTGATGTTCTTGAGCAGGTCCTCGACCGTTTTGGCGGCCAGCGAGTCCAGCCCTTCGAGGGCTGCATTGAGATTGGCCACATAGGCCGCATGATGCTTGCCATGATGGATTTCCATGGTCGTGGCATCGATATGCGGTTCGAGGGCATTGTGAGCGTAGGGTAGATTGGGCAGAACATGAGCCATTGCTGAGTTTCCTCCTGCACCGCGTCCGGGGTGCGCCGTAGTCTACGGGATCAGATCCCGTTAAACTTGACTTTAAGGCGAATTTTTTAAGAGCGCAAGTCCCACCCCGTTCTTTCGCAAACAGCCATGAAGGTCCAGATCCTTCAGTTGAATAACTTCCGCTCATCAGACGTCTCATGATTCGGATTCATCTTTCATCCCAGGAGTAATGGTATGTCTGGATTGTCTTTGCGTATTCTGGGAGGACTTCTCATGGCGGGAGTCCTGGCAGGACCTTCTATTGTTCAGGCTCAGGAGCCGGCGACTGGGACAGTTAACGCCGGGACAAGAGCTGTCATCACGAATGTCAAGATCGAAAAAGGGTGTTATCTCTGGGATGTGTATGTCCAGGGCTATGTGACCAGCCAGAATGGAATGTCACGTGTTGCCGGAGCTTTGGTGACCGGAACCCTTTCCGCCTGGGATGATGTCGATATCGTCTGGTACTTCGATCATGGGAGCTATTATGGTGGCTGTTATTACTGCCATTACCCCAACTACCAGAACATGAGCCGCGCGATCAGCGATTACTATGGTTTCTATGAGTTGCGATTCGACCTGTGTATCGATGATGATGCCCATGACTGGGATGCCGACTTCTCCCTGTGCGCATCCAAAGAAGGTTTCGCCACCAGCTGTATCTATGCCTCTTTCGATGAGGGCGATGATTTCGATGAGCGCTCTTTTTTCCTGACTCCGGCAGCTTCCCAGACCCCGACATTGACCTCAACTCCCACCCCTACCTTATCTTTCACTCCCACTCTCACCTTGGTCCCTTCATTAACTTTGACTCCAACACCTACGCTTTCCCCGACACCGACAATCACAGCGACTCACTCCGGATTGCCACCTGCAGCGTATCCAGAATTTGATGCTGATCAGGATGGAGTCATCGGTCCTGAGGATCTATTCCTGTTTCTGAAAGACTGGAAGCACGGGGCTGAGTAATCCATGAAAGAACTCAATCTACTCAACCCACCCAGTAGTTGTTGATGTGCATCAGGAGGAACAGGATCTGCATTGCGAAAAGACCCGCAAGAATGACATACCTCCATGCCGTGCAAGAGGCTCTCCCCATCCAACTCCCCAATACCATGAAGACGGGGAAGACCACCGATAGATAGCGGGTAAAGGCCATGAAGGAGACTGTCATCGCAGGGACCAGCCCCATTACCAAGGAGAAAAAGAAAAGCGTCCGATTCATTCTCCAGATGGGAACAAGGGCCCCCGCAAAGACCAGGAACCAAAGACGGTCAATGGCAGATCCCACCATGCCATGCACACCCAGAACCGTCAGGGATGAACGCAGGAATGCTACCAGATCAAGAATCTTCCCTATCTTTGATCCCGCTATGAAATGCTTCTGAGCAAGAAATCCTTCAAAGGCATCGCCTGTCGTAACCCACATAACAAGGAGATACCCAAGAAAGCCTCCCAAGGGAGCCACCAGAAGAACCAGGCGGCTCAGTCCGCGTCCTGTATCTTTCCTGGATTCGGCATAGATCCAGAAGGCAAGAGGGACAAGAATAAGAATGCCTGTCGGACGTGTCATGGGGAGCAGGAAAGCACAGACCGACACCCCCACAATCTTGCGATGGTGAAGACACACAAATAGCAGGACACTCAGGAAGAAGAAAAGCGATTCGCTGTATACGAAAGAGAAGAAGATCGCTCCGGGATAGGCCATGAGAAAAAGCAGCGCATGCTCTGCCTGCCGAAGAGATGAGGAGACGGACACAAAATAAAAGAATAACAAAGCCCCCAGGATCGAAAACAAGTTTGCCAGGATCAGGCCAGCGATCAGGTGACTTCCCCCACAAAAAAAGGATCCCAAGCGGATCAGAAAGGGCCAGAGAGGATAAAACGCGGTGGACATGGTTCCCGGGCGGTATCCATATTCACTGATAAAGAGGTACTGCTGACTATCCCAGGTTTTATACATACAAGACCGAGTGGGTTGGGTATCCTCTGGAAAATGAAAGTTGCGCTGGTAGGTCTCGACCGAAAAGAAGACTGGCAGGAGGAACTGAGAGAGGAGGATGATCCCGAAGAAGAACAGCTTATAGGCGATCAATGGAAGAACAAGTCTTTTACAGGACTGAAGAGCGAGGGTGTGATTTCTATTCATTTCCCGGCTCTCCTTTCAACCGTTTTCGATGCCATTCCGCGATTTCAGGATACACATCGAGAGCCTCCCTGCCCTCCTGTTTCAATCCATAAATCCCATGATCCACACGCTCGAACCAGTTGAGGAAATTGTTGTATAGAATCGAGGTGGTTTTCGGTCCGGTACCCAGTTCACGCAGACGTTTAGGCGAAAGTGGTCCAAAGGCATCCAGGTACAAGGCAATTTGAAGGGCATTCTCTTTATAGGCAGTCATGATCGGCTTGCGGCTGCTGCCGCCGAGGTTGACATCCACCGAACGTGACTGGATCTCCTGAAGAACCGCACGCCCTAATCGTTTGGTTTTACGGCGTTGCGAGGGAAGTGGATGGAAGAGAATTTCGATGGAAGGAGAACGTGGCCCCGGGGAGACCAGGATCAATCCTATTTCAAGCCTTCTGAGCAGGTGCTTGATGCGTGACCAGCGGTTCTGCCAACGGGTCATTTCGGTGCGTGGCACGGCCACATACACGGATTCGGTGATCCGCTGGCGTTCCACCGCCTGCGCGAGCAACTCGATGTTCAGGCGGAGTTTCAACTCGATCACGATGAGCTCCTCCCCCTTCACCGCGGTCACATCACAATCCTGCACCTCGCCATGGACCGTGTAACCATTGCGAGTCAGGAAATCCCGGATGGGGGGATAGAGATCGGTTTCACAAAGCTTGCGTTGGGTCTTCCGCACCATGAGGAGAGAAGCATATCAGGTCGCGATGGAAATTAACGCCAACAGACTATAAAGACGAGGACAGTCTTGGATTACCGACAAGCTGGCCCGGGAGTTGAACTCCGGGGCCTAGTCCTTCTGTGGGAGTTGCACTCCCACATGATGTAGCTTGAGGTAGCAAAAGGCGGAGTACAACTCCGCTAGAAGGGTTCCGCTCATGAGTGCAACTCATGAGCGAGCTGGTGGTACGCTGTGGGAGAGGGGGTTGGGGGTGAGGTCACATCGAACGCATCCGGGCCAGACGATCCTCGGTCACAAGCGGGTCGATCAACGTATCGAGCGCTCCATCCAGGACCGCTTTCATGGCATGGGTGGTGAAATTAATACGGTGATCGGTGATGCGGGACTGGGGATAGTTATAAGTCCTGATCCGTTCGCTCCGGTCCCCGGAGCCGACCATGGCACGACGTTTGTCCCCCCGTTTGATGTCTTCCTCCGCACGTTTCTTTTCCAGCAGACGTGCGCGCAGGACCTTCATCGCTTTCTCCAGGTTCTTGATCTGGGACTTCTCATCCTGGCAGCTGACCACAAGCCCTGTGGGAGCATGGGTGACACGTACCGCGCTGTAGGTGGTGTTGACACTCTGTCCACCGGGACCGCTGGAACAGAAACGGTCGATGCGGATATCACTCGAAGCGATCTCGACTTCCACCTCCTCGGCCTCGGGCAGTACGGCCACCGTCGCCGCCGAGGTGTGAATACGCCCCTGGCTCTCGGTCTCAGGGATGCGCTGTACACGGTGCACCCCGCCCTCGAACTTCATGCGGCTGTAGACCCCATCCCCCTCGATCTCGAAGATGATCTCCTTGAATCCACCCGCTTCACTGGGGTGTTCATCGACTATCTCCACCTTCCAGCCACGGAGCTCCGCATAACGGGTGTACATACGGAAGAGATCGCCAGCGAAGATGGCAGCCTCATCCCCACCTGTCCCACTACGGATCTCGACAATCGTGTTTTTGTCATCATCTGGATCCTTGGGAACCAGCAGGAGGCGGAGGTTTTCACGTAGAGTCTCCGCTTTCTCTGTAAGGAGAGGGATTTCCTGTTCGGCCAGTTCGCGCAGGTCAGAGTCGTTGGAGTCAGCCAGCTCCTGGGCTTCCTTGAGTTGGTTGATCACATTACGGAGATCTCGTCCAACCGTGACAATCTCCTTCAGTTCGGCCAGCGCTTTGCCAACCTCATGAATCCTCTTGGGATTGGAGAGAACCTCCGGGCTGCCCAGTTGTTCCTCCAATTCATCATAGCGGAGCTCCAAAGGAGCCAGTTTCTCAAGGATGTCCATCCCATAACCTCAGAACCGTGTGTTGTGCGGAGGAGCGTTTCTCTGGAACTCCGCAAAGAGGTGAACTCCAATCCCCCAGCCGGATAGGATATACGGTTTATGAAGCTGGTTGAAGGATCACCGATTCGTTTCACACACACCTCTCCCCGGACAGGGTGGTTTCTGGTTACACTGTATCTTCACACACTCCCATGAAAACAAACCGAAATGTCTGTCTGACTGGCCTGTTGCTATGCCTGATTGTTGGAGGTTATCTGCGTATCTCAGGGTATGACTGGGGGTATGACCGTCTGCCCGACAAGCCTCATGATGAGCAGGGCGGCTACATGCATCCCGATGAACGCAGCGTCTACAGCAAGGCTGGTGGCTTACGCTGGGATGAAGTCCCCCGCGATCCGGGAGAAACTTTCCCGGATTACCAGCTGCGTGCCGCCAAACGTCGATTCCTCGATAAGGACAGCAAACTCAACATCGACTCCTTTAACTATGGATCCTTCCCCTACTATGTCCTGATCTTCATCTCCTGGCTGGGGAACACCTATCACGCCAATGAGGTTCAATGGCTTTTATTCGAGGGATTGCTCCTCCTCTTCCTCATCCGCTGGGCATTCCTGTACCTGCGAGGATGGGTTGGGAGCAAAGCATATCCAAGTGGTCTGCAGTTGTTATTCGAGATCGCTGGAGTCATCGTTATCTATACCGTTCTCCACTTCCTTGCCAAAGCCCTCTTCCTTCCCGCTCCTGGCCAACCTCCACGCGCCTATAACTGGCACTATGGCTCCTGGGCGTTCATTGGACGTCCGCTTTCGGGTCTCGCGGGAACCCTTACCATCCTCTATATCTACCGCATCGGGGCACGGATCTGGAACCGCAAGGTGGGATTGCTCTCGGCCATCCTGCTCACCTTCACCGTCCTGCATATCCAACTTTGCCATTACTATACGTTCGATGTCATCCTGGCCTTCTTCACCACAGCTTCAGTGTATTCCTTGCTTGTCCTTGTGGATGCAACCACCTGGTGGGGGCGTTGGAGAGCGGCCTGTATGGCCGCCATCTTCGCCGGTCTGGGCCTGGCCACCAAGTTCGGGGCGATCCTGCTCTTCATCCCCTGGGCAGGCGCGGTGATGATGGTCTTCTGGGCGCAACGGCCAAAGGTCGCGATCTGGAAACCCCGTACCATTGGATTCCTGGTTCACTTGGTGATTCTTGCCACCGTCTCCTTTGGCCTGACTTGGCTTTCCGCATTCGTGGGACAACCCTTTGCTTTCCTTAATTATCCCGAAGGCCCCAAGAAACCGGTGCTCTCGTTTGTTCACCTGGACCTGCGGGGAAGATCGGGCAGTCCAGAGAATCAATTGTTATCGGCATTGGAAGATTTCGGTGACCGGCTCAATCCCTACACCACACCGCTTGGGTTTCATTTCGGTCCCCTGCTCCATCCCGACACACGCCGTCCCTTCGACAACCGCCTGACTGTCGGCGGCTCACGTCACTGGAAAGATGTCGATGAGCAGCGCAACATGGCTGTCAATGGCGGCGGGGTCCCCTGGACCCGTCAATACAACAACACCACCCCCGTCGTCTATCAATGGAAAAACCTGCTGTACTATGGAATGGGGATTCCACTCGGATTGCTCTGTCTTTTGGGGCTTTTTTACGGTTTCGGAATGCCGATCTACCGGCCCACCTGGAAGGAATGGATCGTGTGGCTGTGGATGATGCCCAATTTCGCCACCACGATGATGTTCCACACCAAGTTCCCCCGCTACCTGATCCCCCAGGTCCCCTTTTACTGCCTGTGGGGAGCTGTTCTGGCCATCATGGCTTACGCCTTCCTGCGCGCGCGCTGGAAGAACCAACCAGAAACAGCTTGGAGATGGCATTATGCAGCCGGGGGATTGGCTCTGGCTGCAGTGATCTGGTCGGCCCTCTATTCCTTCGCATTCGTCAAGATATTCCAGGAAGACCACACTTGGACAGTTTGCACCAAGTGGTTTGACAGGAATGTCCCGGCCGGGAAGAAGATCGCCACTGAAACCTGGGATGACAGTGTCCCCTGGGATGGACGCGTCGCCAGCCGTTACCAGCATCCACCAGTCACACCCAATCCAGTTCATTCCGATGACCCGGAAAATATCAAAAATGTCGCCCGGGCGATGGCCTGGTCCGACTATTACTGCTTCTCCTCCAAGCGCAACTATGGGGCCTTCCTTCAGTCTCCTGAGACCTCCCCCAACCGGATCCGGATGGTCAAATCCCTCTTCGCGGGGAATCTCGGCCTGCGTCTGGTCAAGACCTTCTCACGTCCGGTGACAGTGCTGGGAATCCCGATCCATTACGAGCTCGCGGATGAATCGCTCTCGCTTTATGACCACCCCACCGTCCATATTTTTCAACGGATGGAGAATCTGACCGCGGATGAAATCCATGCCCGGATCATGGAACCACCGGGGTGGATCAACGATCTGACCAAGGAACAGATCCTCACTTCGGATGAAACCCGTTCACTTCTCGCTCCTCATGCCAATCACGCCATGCTGGCCTGGTTGGGGGTACTGGTGCTGATGGGGTGGCTCTTCTGGCCAATTACTTTCTGCCTGTTCCGCAGTTGTGTCGACCGCGGCATCTTCGCCTCCAAGATGCTGAGCCTGGTGCTCCTCACCTATGGAACCTGGCTGGGCGCGAGTGTGGGCTGGTGGAAAAACGCTCCCTGGGCCACCACGCTGGTACTGGTCTTCTGGCTGGTGGTTTCAGCAATCTGTTTCAGACGGGTTAGCGGCCTGATGGCGGATTTCCTGAAAAATCACTGGAAACTCGTGATTGCCTCGGAGATTCTCTTCTTCCTGGCCTTCTCCTTTTTCATGGGTATCCGTATTTCTAACCCGGATATCAACTGGGGCGAGAAGGCCATGGATGCCTCTTTCGTGAATGCCGCTTACAAGAATGACACCTTCCCGGCTGCGGATCCCTGGTATGCGGGGAAACCCGCCAACTACTACTACTATGGCCACCTGATGGTGGGCCTGTATGGCCGTTGGTTGGGGGTGCCCCCTGAGTATGCCTACAATCTGGCGGCAGGAACCTGGCCAGCACTCACTTTTGTCCTGGTATTCGGGATTGTTTTCAATCTGGTGGGACGGTCACTGCCCGCTTTGATTGCCGCTTTCCTCGCCACCATGGCGGGAAGTGTGAAGTCCTTCATCCAGATCGCAGTCAACCTGCGGATGGAAGGTGGTCCAGTTGATCCGAAGGATTTCCGCGAGGGATACGCGCCCCACGATGGCCTTTCCGGTTACTTCGCGGATGCCTGGGAGCAGTTGAAAGCGGCCTTCAGTTTGTTTCCCACTGTTCTTGGAAAAGTGTGGACCGCTTTTATGGCAACCTGGAGCGCGGACGCTCTCCAGCAAGCCAGGAACGAACACCTCAACAGCCTGCTGGGATTCGATGCCTATTTCTGGAAACTCAGCCGGGTAATTAAGAGTTCAGTGGCCTGCGAGTTCCCGGCCTGGAGCGCCACCTTCGCCGATCTTCATGCGCACCTGCTGGTCATGCCGATCGGGATGCTGACCCTTTCACTCATGCTGGCGTATTGCATCCGACGCAGCGAACAATGGCGGTTGAAGAGTGCCGGGAATTTCCACGAAGCACATGGGGAGACCGGCGGTCCACTCAACACAGCGTTACATGTACTGACGATCGGCCTGTTGCTTGGAGTTGTTTCGATTACCAATACCTGGGATTACCCCGGTCTGGTCGGTTTCTTTGCCGCCGGTGTGGTCATTCTTTATTTTTCTGAACGGCGCAACTTCGCCGCCGCCACAAGTTGGGGGCTTGGACGCGCTGTGGTGCGGATGGGACTCTGGGGGCATAACCTGAAAAAGTGGGGCTGGTGGAAGATGGGATTTCTCTCGGAGATCCTTCTTCCCGTAGGTTTCGCCGTTCTGCTCAGCCGGGTCTTTTTCTACCCGTTTCACCAGTCCTTCACGACTCCTGAACGTGTGAAGGGCATCGGCTGGATGCACCTGGCCGGTTCCGGCTGGACCACCCCGGATGAACTGGTTCAGATTTTCGGAGTGTTCCTGATTCTTATCCTGACTGGGCTTGTGTTGTTGTATTGGCGATGGACAGTCTCGACACGCTGGGCAGGGCTTAAGGCCACAGCCTGGATAATCCTCTCCGGAATGGTTTCTCTCGCCGGGTTCCTGTTCATGCTGAGATTGGCTCACCGAACGTTTGATCCAGCCTCGGTACGTACTCCACCCTCCAAGACAAGCGAAATTCTTTACTGGAAGTACCTTGATGGGGATATTGCCTATGTGACCGGTGGATTTGTGTTTTTCCTTCTGCTGCTTCTGATCCCCTTCATCCTCCGGCGCGGCACATCCTTCCGCGAACGGTTGGGGGGGCTGGTTCTGGCGCTTGGGTTGGCCATTGTGGCTGGTTGCGAGGTGGTCTACATCATCGAGGGCTGGTCGCCTCCCACTCATCGCTGGAATACCATTTTCAAGTTTCATCTCCAGGCCTGGCTCTGTTTTTCCATCGGCTGCGGCTGGCTGTTGGCGAATTGGTGGAAGCCACGAGCGGCATTAGAGGCTTTCCCTCTACGAATCGTGAGCCGGACATGCCGTTATGTCCTGGGCTATCCTTTGATCGTGGTGGCATTGGTAACCGCAGCCATATTTCCAATGGCGGCCCCTTATATCTTCTCCCATGCAGATGGAGTCGAGGGGAGAACACGCCAGATCGAAGGTGTGAAGACAGTGGATGGACTCAACTTCCTGAGAGTCAAGGAGCCTGATGTCGCTGCCGGAATCGACTGGCTGCGTGCGAAAGTGGAAGGAACCCCGGTTGTGGTGGAAGCTGCTGGCGAATCTTACCGTGATGAACGATCCAGATTCTCAACACATACCGGTTTGCCCACCCTGATCGGTTGGATTCACCACAGCCGGGAACGTGGTAATAGCCCTGAACCCCGCATGGAGGATTGCCGTCTCCTGTACACCTCGACCAATCGAGAGAAGGTACGTGACCTGCTCAAGAGAGAACAGATCCGCTTTGTGGTCCTTGGCCCTATCGAACGTTCCCTGTATGCCATGGGAGGTGGTAAAGGTCTTTCCAAGTTTGATGAATGGCCCGATCTATTCCGTCCTGTTTTTGAATCCCGGATCAAACCTCCAGGAGTATCCATTTACGCGGTGGATCCTTCCTATCGTTTACAGGCTGGTGCTGTTACAGCGGCCACCAAGGAATCCAGCCGTTTCATCAAGGATCAGGGGCTTCCGCTGTTAAGGGGGGGTGAGGGATTCGGGCCCGGCCAGTACCGTGAACCACGCGCGATTACCATCGCCAGGAACGGTCAATTCTATGTGGCAGATACACAGAACCATCGCATCCAATCCTTCGATCCCCAGACCAACTTCCTGTGGTCCTTCGGGGAACAGGGTGAGGAACCAGCCTTTTTCAAGGAACCAAATGACCTTGCGATAGATGATGAGACAGGACGTCTCTATGTGATGGACACCTGGAATGGACGGGTACAGGTTTACAGTTCCACCGGTGAGCTCAGCCAGATTTACCCGGCGGAGGGAGCATTTGGGCCCAGAGGGATCGCAATCGGAAGTGTCCCGGTCGCCCGCGAGGAGTCTGGCGGCCTCATCTTGCCCGCCACACCTGAACTCTCCAGCAAATCGGTGTTCATTGCCAACACTGGCGGAAAAACCATCCAGATATTCTCCCTCGAGGGAAAAAAGAAGGCTGAATTCGGAAACAGTGGATCTGAATCTCAAAGATTGGCCGAACCGGTCGATGTCGAGATCACGCCATTGGGGCTGGCGGTCACCGATGCGCGTAACCAGCGTGTAGCCTTTTTCGATGGCCGGGGGCGTTTCCTGCGCGAATGGAAAATCCCCACCACCTCAACCGGGGGAACCACGAATGAAATGCACCTGGCCTGGGATTCACAACAGAGGAGGCTTCTTGTTTCCGATCCGGAACATGACCAGGTGTTCGTTTTCAATGATCAGGGCGAAGTTATCGCCAAAGCACCTGTTCCTGGTAATCCCACAGGTATCGATATCGCTCCTGATGGAAAAGTCTATGTGACCCTTCG
>CAYZUX010000178.1:0-12426 GCA_964481775.1 uncultured bacterium
ACAACATCCCTTGGCCCCATCGATCTCTTGGGAGAGATTGCGGGTGGTGGAACATATGAGACTCTTGCTCCCCATTCCGAGCTGGTCTCGGCATTTGGTGTTTCCTTCCTCTGTCTTCGATTGGATAAACTCATCGAGGTCAAACGCGCCGCGGGACGTCCCAAAGACCTTGAATCCATCGCGGAACTCGAAGCGATCCTGGAAGAACAAGACCGCGGGAGCTGACTAAAAAAAATTTAATAACTCTTCAGAATATAAACATTCAAGCCTGCCTTTTACAAGTTCCCCTTTTTCCCCGTTGCCAATCTCTCTCCCCCTTCCCATAATCAACTTCCAAAGGCTGCATCTGGAGGTACAAAGACATGCGTTTTGGACTGATTGGTGTGGGTGTGATCGCTGACTTCCACCGTCGCGCGATCGGTAATGTGGAAGGGGCCGAGGTGGTGGGAGTCTATGACAAGTTCGCGGAGGCAGCCAAGCGATTCGGCGAACAACACAACCTTCAGGTCTACGATTCCATTGAGAAGCTGATCAAAGAGGGAGGCTGCGAGGTGGTCACTGTGGCCACCCCCAGCGGCTGGCACCTCGACCCGGTCCTTCAGGCCGCTGAAGCGGGTGCGCATATCCTTTGCGAGAAACCGATGGAGATCACCACCGAACGCATCGACCGGATGATCTCTGCCTGCCATAAAGCGGGAGTGAAACTCGGGGGTGTGCTTCAATTCCGAACTTACGAAGGGCCGCGCAAAGCCAAGCAGGTGATCTCCGCGGGGAAGCTGGGACGCATCCTGATTGCGGACGCCTACATCAAGTATTACCGAACACAGGAATACTATGACTCCGCCAAGTGGCGGGGCACCTGGGAGTTCGATGGCGGTGGGGCCACCATGAACCAGGGGGTTCACTGGGTCGACCTGATTCAATGGCTGGTGGGAGAACCGGAGTGGGTGTATGCACTGACCTCGACACAAAACCACCAGATCGAGGTCGAGGATGTCAGCCACGCGGTGGTCCAATGGAAGGGGGGTGGCCAGGGAGTTATCGAGGCGACCACCTGTGCCAAACCCGGTATAGAAACCCGGATTGAAATCCATGGCGAAAAGGGGAGCATTTTGCTCGAGGACATCCGGATCAAAAAGATGGTTATCGATGGTGAACCCGATTATGAGGACGCCACCGAGACCATGGGGGGTGGTTATGGCGATCCAAAAGCGATCACTACCGCCGGTCATGAATACCATGTCCGGGACATGATCGCTGCAATCCAAGAGAATCGTGACCCTGTGGTAACAGGAGAAGTGGCACGCACATCGGTTAACCTGATCACCTCGATTTACAAAAGCAGCCGGGAGGGTGTCAGGATCAGCATCGATTGAACCCTGGCTTGCTGGACACCCTCCGAATATGAAGGGAGGCTCACATGCTCCGTCGTATCCCCGTTGCCGGGCTTCTTATTCTCTGCGGGATTACCCTGGCAGCTCCTCAGACAGTGATCACGCTCCAGCCACCTGGCCGAAATGAATTCGCGCGGATCGATCCCTCCGGAACAAGTGTGATTCCCAGCGGAAGGCATCTCACTCCCGCGGGGAAGTCTGTGCGCATCACCCATGACCCCTTCGGTCTGGCCATTTCACCGGATGGGAAAACAGCGATCTGCCTGCACAGCAAGGTGATCACCGTGATCGATACCGGACAACCTGAAAAGACTGTCCGCTATCCCAGTTATGATGGTACCCTGCCCTCTCCAGTCGCTGATGGTTCATTTCTTGGTGTCGCCTTCGCTCCCGATGGAAAGACTGTCTATCTCAGCGGTGGAAATACTGGAGAAGTAGTCTATTTTGATCTGACCAGCGGGATGTCAGCCGGTCGTGTCAGCATCAATGGGGGGTTTGCGGGCCACGAGTACAAAGACAGTTTCACTGGGGATCTTGCTGTCAGCCGGGATGGAAAACGGATCCTTGTCCTTGACCGGGCCAATTTCCGTCTGGTCACACTTGATGTCCTCCAACGTAAAGTGACAGGCTCAGTGAAAGTGGGGCGTCTTCCACTGGGATTGGCCTTGAGCCATGACGAAAAGAAGGCCTATGTGGCCAATGTCGGCCTTTTTGAGTATCCACTCGTCCCAGGAGTGACACCCGGTGGGGGCGAAACCAATACTCTCCACTATCCACCTTATGGGATTCCCTCGGAGGAAGCCGAAGAGGGGGTGGATTTCCAGGGAAGGAAGATGCCCGGTTTGGGGAGTCCGCATGTCCCTGAGGCGATGAGTGTTTGGATTGTCGATTTGGAGTCAGCCACTGTCACCGCGAAACTCAAAACCGGTCATCAGATTGGCGAGGTGGTGGAAGGTCTGGAGGTGGTAGGGGGCTCAAGCCCGAACTCAGTGGCGGTCGGCAGGGATTTCATTTATGTCAGCAACGCCACCAACGACAGCATCTCGATCATCGATGCCAGAGAAAACAGGATTGTCGATCACTTCCGCCTGACCGTGGATCCGCGAATTGATCGTTGGCGGGGGTTGATGCCCTTCGGGCTGGCTTTGAACAGGGATGGCTCGCGCCTGTATGTGGCATTGCTGACATTGAATGCCATCGCTGTGGTGGACACTCAAAAACGAGCCGTAACCGGTTTGATCCCGACTGGATGGTGCCCTACGCGGGTTGCCTTGTCGCCAGATGAGAAAACACTTTACACGATCACCGCGAGAGGTTATGGAGCGGGGCCCAATGGAGGGAAAGATTTTATTGCCCCAGTGCAGGGAACCTATGTGGGTGATATCCAACTTGGCTCCTTTCACGCCATCCCTGTACCGGGAAATGAGGAGTTAGCTGAATATACCAGGCAAACTATCGATAACACTTTTCATGAAGTTGCGGTTTTGGAAAATGGAAGGAATCCTCTGCCACCCGCTCCCGGACTCAGAGAAAGTCCCATCCGTTATGTGGTTTATGTGACCAAGGAGAACCGCACATATGATGAGGTGTTCGGTGAACTTGAGGGTAGTAAAGGGGACCCCACCCTTGCCCGGTTCGGTTTGAATGCCACTGTTAAGGGGGAGAATGGGAAACAGGTCGCGGGAGTGAATGTCGCTCCGAACCACCAACGGATCGCACGCCAATGGGCTGTTTCAGACAACTTTTATTGTGACTCCGATGCCTCGGTCCATGGTCATCGGTGGATGATCGGACATATCCCCAACGAATGGATGGAGGCCAATACCGCCCATTCGAGAGATTTCCTTCCCTTCTCTTCCGCCCCCGGCCGCCGTTTTCCTGATTCTTCGGGTGGAATCGACCCCGAGGACTACAATGAAATCGGTGGAATGTTTGAACACCTGCACAGGAATGGACTGAGTTTCATCAACTTCGGTCAAAGCACTGAGTTTGGAGGGGTGTTCGAAGAGTGGAACCACACCGACACTGGCATCCGAATGCCAGTCATCTTCCCGATGAGCAAGCCCGTTTATGATCGTACCTGTTGGACCTATGCCGGGTACAACATGAATGTGCCTGACCAGTACCGCATGGACTCCTTTGAGCAGGTGATGACGGAACGCTTTCTGAGCGGCAGGGAACCATTTCCACGGTTGATCGCAATCCAAATCCCCAACGACCATCTTGCCGGTCCAAGGCCCCAGGCGGGATATCCATTCCACGCTTCCTACATGGCCGACAATGACCTCGCTCTCGGTCGATTCCTCCATTTCCTTTCACGCACCCCCCAGTGGCATGAGATGGTTGTCATCGTTGTCGAGGATGATCCTCAAGGGGGAGTCGATCACATCGATGCCCACCGGTCGATCCTGCTCATGTCGGGGCCTTACATCAAACGTGGCTACATTTCCCATACCCATGCCAACTTCGGCGCCGTGCTCAAGACCATCTATCTGCTCCTCGACCTTCCTCCCGTAAACCAGTTTGATGCCGCCGCGACACTCCTGCAGGACTTTTTTACGGATGCGCCGGATTTCAGCCCTTACACTGTGGAGCAAGTGGACAAAAGGATCTTTGATCCTCAAGCCGCCATGGATGTCTATGACAGGACCTTTGATTGGAGACGTATTTCGGAAGGGCCCAAACTGGATAATCCGGACGAGCAACGTGAAGAGCATTACCGTCAAAATGGAAAATAACTTTTCATCCCACAGATCCGGAGGCACCCAGGATGGCGGAGAAGCAGTACTGGCTCATGAAAACAGAACCGGAATCATTCTCCATCCATGATCTGGAGATGAAAGGCTGTGAGCCTTGGGATGGGGTTAGAAATTACCAGGCTCGCAATTATATGCGCGATCAGATGCGGAAGGGTGATCTGGTTCTGATTTATCACTCAAACACCAATCCAACAGGTGTGGCTGGTGTGGGGAGGATCTCCAGAGCAGGCCAACCCGACAGCACAGCCTGGGATCCGGCAAGCAAGTATTTCGATCCCAAGGCCTCGCAAGAGAATCCCATCTGGTACTGTGTAACGGTCGAGTTCGTCGAACGATTTCCTGAAGTGGTTCCGCTGGATATCATGAAAGCCGATCCAGCTTTGGACGGGATGTTGGTAACCAGACGTGGAATGCGGCTTTCTGTCCAACCGGTCAGCCAAGAACACTTCAACCATATTCGGAAACTTGGGAGACGAAGAGTGTCCAGTTAGCGGACCTTCCCCCCTCCCCGATGTGGAAAGGGGGGAAGAGGGAAAATGGGCTAACCGAGGATCGAAGTCGAGTCACCTCCCGACTCACCACCCAGCAGCATACGTCGCAGTGCAGCCGGATTATCGGAGGATCTCATTCCAACAATTTCATCGATTTTCTCAGCCTTAATCAAGTCCAGAAGCGCCTGATTGAAGGTCTGCATTCCACCTTCCCGATTCTGGATGGCCTGATTAAGGGTTCTCAGTTTGTTTTCAGAGATCAGTTTGCGAACTGTGGAGGTCCCGACCATGATCTCCAAAGCGGGGATCAGACCTTTCATACCCTTCTTGGGAAGAAGCCGCTGACTGATAACACCCCGCAGGTTTTCGGCGAGTAGGGCGCGGATAATGGCTTGTTCGTTGGGACTGAAGAAACCCAGGATACGTTCCACCGAAGTGGCGGCCATGGTGGTGTGCAAGGTACTGAATACCAGGTGCCCCGTTTCCGCGGCGTTCACCGCGGTACGGATCGTCTCCACATCGCGCATCTCACCGACCAGGATCACATCGGGATCTTCGCGCAAAGCGGCTCGGAGCGCCCGTACAAAACTGCTGGTGTCATAGCCTACCTCGCGTTGGCTGATAAGCGCCTTCTTGTCTGTGTAAATGAACTCGATTGGGTCCTCGATTGTCACAATGTGGCACGCCCGGATCTGGTTGATGTAATCCAGCATCGTGGCCAGCGTGGTCGATTTACCTGAACCGGTCACCCCTGTCACAAGGACCAGACCGCGTTCCTGATGGGCAAGGTCACGGATAACGGGAGGGAGGTTGAGCTTTTCAAAATCGAGGATATCAGAACGGTTGAGACGGAAAGCAATGGCAATCTGTCCCAGGTGCCAATAGGCATTGACACGGAAACGGCACTCCTTGGTCAGTGAATAAGCGAAGTCCAACTCTTTATCGGTTGTGAAAGAGTGCCATTGGCTTTCATCTGTAATCGAACGCAGGAAAAATTCGGAATCCTCGGAAGTGATGATGTAATCATTCAGGTCCACCAGTTCCCCGCTTGTCCGCAGCTTGGGGGGCGCACCCGGGCGGATATGAAGGTCTGTGGATCGGGTGTCCACACAGGCCTGCAGAAGCTCGCGGTAATCCACTTGAGGTTTAGAAGCAACTGAATGGGGTGACATCGTTTCTTTCTACTGCTCCTTCTGGAGTTGAATCTCCTCATAGTTTCCAAATACCTTAAGGTCATCCCGTATGTCGGGTGATCCCAGGATCATTAGAGTCTGTTCTTCCGGTTTGAGATATTGTCTGGCCACACGTCTGATATCTTCCAGTGTCACGGCAGAGAGCCGTTCACGGTATTTCTCCAGGTAATCCTCCGGAAGTCCGTAAAACTCAACCTCCGCGTGGAGATAGGCACTCTCAGCCGGGGTTTCAAACTTGAACACAAAATCATTGAGTTTCGCTTGTTTCGCGAGTTCCACTTCCTCTTCGGTGATATCGGTATCCACCGCCATCCCACGAATAATATCCTGTGTCAGCCGGGTAGCCTGGACGGTTTTCTCGGACTTGGTTTGCAGAAATGCAAGGAATTGCCCTGTTAGAAGGGATTCCTCAAACTCCGACACAACCGTATAGGCAAATCCACCCTCCGTCCTGACCCGGTTAAACAAACGGGAGGAGAAACCTCCACCACCCAGAATAAAGTTTAGCACCTCAAGGGGGATCTTGTCTGGATTATTCCGAGCGATTCCAAAATGGCCTATACGGACAGTGGACTGGTTCAAATCTTTGGGGATAAAAAAAGTCTTCCCTTCTGCTCCGCACGACCTGACTTCGGGGTAACTGACAGGCACACCGCTCCTTGGCCACCCCCCCAGATACTTCCGGACCAGTTCGAGGATTTCATCCCGTTTGAAGTCACCGGAAATGCAGAGAATGGTCCTGTCCGGGTGATACCAGGCCTGGTGCCAGCGGATGAGATCTTTTCTTTCGAATGCCGGAACGCTCTGCTCATTTCCAAGGGGATCACGTCCGTAGGGATGATCACCGAAAAGAACTCTTCTGAATTCACGGCGGGTAATCTCAACAGGGTCATCGTTCTGACGCCGCAGCCCATCCAGGATTTCAGTTTTTCTTTGTTTCAGTGGCTCATCAGCAAAGGCTGGCTGCAGGAGAATTTCCGAAAGGAAACGGATTCCCATCTCCCGGTCCCGGGACAAAGCCAGCAGGGACACCGAGGCATAATCACGTCCCGCAGAGGATTCCAGTGTGGCACCCGCGAATTCCAGTTGACGGTTCATCTCGGTTGTGGAGGTGATGGTCGACCCTCCCAACCGGAGGAGGTTCGCTGTCAGGTATGCAAGACCGGATTCCTCTTTTTTCTCACACAGGGAACCAGCATGAATGAGCCCCCTGATGCGGATCATCGGAATCATGGAATCGGGCAGAAGGTAAAGAGTGAGGCCATTTTCAAGCTGGACCCTCTCAGGATGAGGGGGTTGAAAATGGCTCTCGGGAAAGATCAGCGACTCAGGCCGGGCAGGTTTTCCGCTATCCTGCGCAACCGCGATCGATGAGATTATCAGGAAAAGAAACACTGCTTCCGTCACCCGGGCAAAAGCACACGGAAATGGATTCATCATCTATCATTTACCACCTTAAGCGAAATCATATGTTAACGATCTTTCAATTTTCCTCCCTGGTGGAGGTGGGTTTCAGAGCAACCAATGTACGATTAGATGGGATCAGGTATTTCCGTGCCACTCGTTGAATATCCTCAGCGGTGACTGCTTGTTGTCTCTGGTCACTATCCATGAGGAGCTTCCAGGATTTTTTACATTCATACTCCGTCAGCTCACGGGCCAGAGTATAGTTTGATTCCAGGCTTGTGAGGAAATCCGTGCGCAGTTGATTTTTAACTCGCTGCAGTTCCCAGCCGGAGACTGGCTCATCTCTCAAACGGCCGATTTGTTCTTCGAGAACACGTTCCACCTTTTCCACGGACACACCTTCAACCGGGGCCGCCGCAAGAAGAAACATTCCAGGATACTCGGTGTTGTCCTGGTAGGCCATGATACTGCTGGCCAGTTGTTCTTCCTGACGCAGCCGTTGATAGAGACGCGATGTCCGGCCATCGGAGAGAAGCCCCTGGATCACCTCGAGAGTGGCTTGATCTGGGCTGTCCAACGCAACTGTGTGCCATCCCATCACCAGTGAGGGATTTGCATCAAACTCCAATATTGCCCGGCGTTCCCCCTTCTGTTCCGGCTCGGTGGTCACAACCGGCGGGGGCGGCTCCTGACTCGGGATGGGTTCAAAATAGCGGCGGATCATTTCCAATGCTTCGTTTGTCCTGAAATCACCCACCCACACGATGACCGCGTTGTTGGGAGCATAGTAACGGGTGAAGAATTCCTGCATCGTGGCCCGCCGGTAGTTCTCGATATCCGATGGCCAGCCGATTGTCATCCAGCCATAGGGATGGGCCTGGAAGGATGTTGTGGTGAAAAGTTCCCACAATGCACCATCTGGATCGGTTTCATACCGCATCCTTCTTTCTTCCCGAACTACTTCCTTTTCAGCATAAAACTCCCGGAAGACCGGATTGGAAATCCGGTCTGATTCCAGCCAGCACCAGAGTTCCACCTTGTTACTTGGGAGCTTGATGATGTAATTGGTGTAATCATCGGAGGTATAGGCGTTCATCCCTGTACCACCTTCTCGCCTGTATATGTTCCCCAGTTCATTTCCCACCACGTAGGGGCGTTGTTGCTCCTGGAGTTCTTTCAGTTGACTCAGGAGAGCCTCGATTTTTTGCTTGTCTGCCTGGGCCCCTTTGAGACGTTCATCCAGAAGTTCATCAGCCACGCGGTCCATTTTCTCCATGATGGGGATCTCGGCCTGGTAGTCCCGTGTCCCAATCGTTTTGGTTCCCTTGAACATCATGTGCTCAAGCATGTGCGCAGCGCCTGTAATGCCGATCCTCTCGTTGTTGGAACCTGCCTTGAAACCGATCTGGCAAGCCACGGTTGGTGAGTGGTGACGTTCGAGGAGAAGGACCGTCAGGCCATTGTTAAGTTTGAATTCCTCAACAGGAAGGGTGAAAAGGGCATCTCCAATGGCAAAACCAGCCTGCACGGAAATCCCAAAAACCAACACACAAAGGATCCTTGGTAATGACAAGAAACTGTTCTCCCTTTTATTCTTGATATTGAAAGGCTGGATCAGGTGTCGTGGAGGTGTTGGCCACCGAAGCTTCGTTTGGCGGTTTCCATGTCCAGGAACACCTCAAAGATTCGATTAAGTTTGGTGAGCTCAAGCAAAGCCGCGAACTGGGCGGTCAGATGCACCATCACCATTCTCCCTTTACGTAACCTGAGCTCTTTCTGCGCTGAGATCAGAAAGCCCAGGCCACGGCTATCAATCGCTTTGAGTCCATCGAAGTCAAAAATAACATCAAAGGTGCCACTTTCGAGGACCTGCTGAAGAGCCATCTTCAATTCGCTGACTCGTGCGTCTTGTAGAAAGCCGGAGATTCTCCAGATAACAAGTCCTTCACAGGTTTCCAACGACTGGTAAAACCCGCTTGTATCAGCTGACACCGAACATGGAACCTCCCTCTTTCAGCAACCAACAAATGAAGATTACCTCTTCACCTGCCCCACTGTGAAGACACAACCAAAGACTAGTGCCTTGTTGGAGTGATGTAGCAACGAAAAACTCACCCCTATATCCCCTCTCCCACGGGGCGAGGGGACTTGTGGCTCCCCCTTCGCCCTATGGGAGAAGGGGGGGGGGATGAGGTCTAAAACGTTGCACAATCAAATCAACGAAGCACTAGACACTGCGGACAGGACTGCTTGTTGGAAGGTCAGGTCAGTTCTTCCATTTTGGGTGGTTGATCCTCTTGATGTGCTGACTGGGAACCTGCTGCTGCCGCATGAATCTGAATTCTTTTGCGCACAGTGATCATGGTCATCAACTCTTCGCAGATTCTATCGATAAGTACCCCCCTCTCCTGAATTTCCGCAATCTGTTGGAGAAGTCCATTGATCGTCCCTTGACACAACTCAAGCTTAAGTGATTCCCCACGTGTCATCAGACATGCCAATGAACTTTTGAGGTCCACAGCTTTCGATTTAATTACAAGGTCGATATCCTCCAACAGTAAACGAAAAACATCCTGCATTCCCCTTCTCCTTTATCATCGGATGGACCTAGTCCGTATTTGTTAGTCGAAAACCTTCTATCCACCCATGAATCACAAAGCTCCGTCAGGTTCACTGGATGGCAATCGGCCTTCTATGAATGGGTATGCTGACAATGGTTGGTTCGTTACAAAAAAAATTGGTTCACCACCTCAAGGGTGGAATTTACGAGCACGTTTACGCATCACCTTATCGATAGAGAATCAATGAACTGACCAACGATCTACCCAAAGGAAAACGACAGGACTTAAATACCTCTGGCGGTTCGCATGGGTCATTTATCTAACCCAATCCATGTAACCGTTAACTTCACTGTTTCAATAAGCAAAGCTCCCCTAACGTGGTTTAGGTTAGTTGAAAAACCGGTAAATGGCAAGAAAACTTTTTTAGAAAACGGTTTCTTTTTACCTTCCCTTTTGGTGGAACTTGGGCTATTCTACTTACTGTTTGAAAGAGTTGACTCATTCAACCCTTTCATATATTGTATTTACGCACTTAGAGCGTGATCTGAGTCAGTTTGACAGAAAGGAAAAGTAAATGCCAAAGCCGACATGTCAGTTGAACCTTACCCTGGAAGTCCCTGTTGCAGAACATGTGGAGAAAATTTCACGTGAAGCCAACTATCGTCCCAGCGGAGCGGGAAGGGTCATGCTGGAACAACGTCTTGCTCTCGAGTCCGCAGGATGGAAAATCGATGACAAAGAGATGTTCACACTCCTGGAGGCCATCTGCCGGGTAAAACCTGAGCATGTGGAATCGATCAAGACCACTCTGCGTGGGATCATGGCAAGAGAGGGTGTCGACCCAGTTTCGAAAGTTTCTTCAGGGTTCTGAGAGAAGCTTATCCAAAACTGTTTTTACTATACTCATGAATTAGAGCGTGGTGGGAGGATCATTCTCACCACGCTGGTTTATGAGTTACTATCAGGTGACTGATCAGACCTTCTTTCGAACATCTTTCGAGAGATTCCTCCTATGCCTTGACAAAAATGTCATCTTAAGCCCTCTAAATACGGTTTTCATCGTAGGCTATGTTCTTGTTGTCTATGGGGTTTGGATCATAGTCAATTGTTTTTTGTTCACATGATTTCTGACACTATCAGAAGAGCTGATTCCGAAAAGTCATTTACTCCTTCATTTCCTGTGGTCCTCTCCGAAGTAACTGCTATCCTCATATAATCGGTTCTAAATGAATTCATTTCCCGACGAATCTCAGACACCTTAGGTCCTTGACTCTCTCGAAACAGTACCCGAGTTGGCATGGATCCAGACAGGCCATTACAAACACAAAAAACAAAAAAACCATTGGTTTAGGTAATATAGTTAATGTAGCACTTATGGATAGGAAGTCAGGACATTATTTCAAACGGTACCATCGAGTTCCGGAATCATCTTCCCCCTTTCCAAGCACATAAAAATCAAAACTGATCAGAATGAAGCATTGGATTCAAACTTGAGGTTTGTGGGCGGTCACCAGGAGCGATAATCCTATCGGGAGATGAAACCGGTACTCCAGTTTTACCCATGGCAGGAGTATGTCCATCAACCGTAACTGGTTGGTGGGTAAAACCTTCCGTTTCAAAAGCTTCCCATTGAACCACCATCCCAGTGCACCCAACACATTCATGAACCGGATCTCATCAACCACAAATCCAGCATTCTCCAGTAACCGGGTCATCGTCGACCTGTCATATCGCCGTTTGTGTTCCAGACCCTCATCGAACGAGCAAAAAAGGGATGGCATTGCTGGAACAAGCAAATGGATGCGCCCCCCCGGAGAGAGACAGTCGAAGGCAAATTGAATGGCAGACTCATGGTTTTGTATGTGCTCAATCACATTGGTCGAGACTACAAGATCAGGTGCCTCATCGAGTTCCGGTGGACGAACCGGTTCCTCAAGATCCAGATGGCAAACAGTTACGTGAGGGAAAGCTTCAAATCGCTTCACGAGGATGCCATGGTAGAAAGGTGAAATCTCGGCTAGCCAGAGCCTGTCTGCTGCGGTGTAATGATCACTCATGGTTCCAGTCCCTGCTCCCAGCTCAAGCACCTTTTTCCCGACGAATGGGCCCATGAGCTCTGCTTGCCAGGCGGCGTAACGGGAGAGGTTTTCCATCCGAATCAAAGTTTCATAGCCAATGTCCTGCTTGCCACCTCCATGGGTGAGCACGCAACGTAGCATGGTCCAGATTGCAGCGAGTCCATCCCTCCAGCTGATTTTCTTTCCTTCCTCATAACTGCGTCCATGGTATGAAATCGGAATCTCATAGATCCGCCATCTTCTTTGTGCGATCCGGATGGTCAGCTCGGGTTCAATCCCAAAACGCCGGGCTTTGAGATCGAAACTATCCAGAACTTCACGGCGGAAAACCTTGTAACAGGTTTCCATGTCAGTCAGATTGAGATTCGAGAACACATTTGAAAGAAGGGTAAGAAGCTTGTTTCCCACCGCATGCCAGAATAAGAGTACCCGTCTCGGACCGGACATGAACCGGGAGCCGTAAACCACATCGGCATGTCCATCCAGAATCGGCTGCAGGAGACGGGGATACTCGGCAGGGTCATACTCCAGGTCGGCATCCTG
>CAYZUX010000179.1:0-12072 GCA_964481775.1 uncultured bacterium
GACATAGAAATCCCCATTCGGAGCGATGGCCACATTGGTGGGGACAAATTTCTCAGGATTCGGGTAGACCCCGGATTCCTTGGGATATTCGAGCGTCCACACCACCTCACCTTCCAGGGTGGTTTTGACCACTTTACGGCGCGCGATATCGGCCAAATAAAGAAACTCCTCATTTCCCTCTTTGCTGAGTTGGAGTCCATGTGCCCCTCCAGCGAACTCCGGTCCCCAGGACTTGATGAACTTCCCCTCGGGGTCGAATACGATCATTGCATCCTTGCTTTGGTTGTGGATGAAGATCCGCCCCTGGGAATCCACACACACTCCATGGGTGTAACCATATTGGACACCCTGCGGCAGTTGCCCCCATCCCTCGACCCATTCGTACTGGTGTTCTCCGCTTCCGAGAATGATCGATTTCATATCGGCCCCTTTTGCTCCTTTGATGAAAAGATTCGATGCCGTCACTGACAAGGCTCCTGCGCTTATCCGCTTGATAGCTGACCGGCGTGTCATTGGATACCGGCTGCCATTTCCTTTTTCAACCGTCATGCAGAAACTCCTGTGGTCCGGATTGCTTGTGGAACTTTTTCCCGCCAAGTTCGTTGGGTTTAACACAAAAGATGGGAAGAAACAATGGTTTTCATGTGGAATTACTGAAATATGAAAACCCTGAAAAAAGAAGAAATCCAGCCACTGTATCCAGCTATGGCGGTCGATCTGACAGGAGAATGGATGGGGAGGATGCCTGGTTAACCCGGTTCGTGGCCCTTCCGGTGGGCGTGACGGTCTTTTTTCTTCCGCCGTTGGGATTGCTGTTTTGGTGATGGTTCGACGGGTGGTTCCAGTTCTGGCGGGGTTTCCTGGGCTTCCACGGATTCGAGGGGAGCGGACAGGTCTGTAGGTTCGATGGCTTCAACAGCGGGTAAAGTCTCTGACTGGAAACCTGTCTCGGTCTCGCTGGAAAGAACCTCTGCTGCTGACTCCTGGATCTCTGGTTTTACGACTATGGAAGATTGCTCAACGGCCGGAGCGAGTGCTGTTTCGATCTCTGACGGGAGCTCCGTGGCGGAGGATGAGGGGGCTTCCTCCGGCCTGGGCGGTTCAGACACAGGTGGTTCGACTGGCTTCGGGTGTGGTTTAACGGGAAGCATGGACCGCATCACTCGGGCCACCAGTTCTTCGAAATCCGTAAACTGAATCGCACCATCAAACAGGTCCAGCAGAGCGGAATGAATGGTTGTCCCCTCACGTGTCAATCCAAGATGGAGAATGGTCTGGCTGTCCACCCGTAAATCCTCAGCCAGCGGGAGAATATGGGGGTGTTCACTCAAGAGATGACCGAGTTCATTGAGCAAGGGAACCAGTGAGATCCAACGGTTGGCGGCCAGAGCCAGGAGGAAACGGATCTGCAGGAACTGCAAACGGTTCTCGGCGGTGACAGCCCGGGGATAGGCCTGCTCAATGACCTCATGAACCAAATCGAACTTATGTTGCGCGAGAGCCTCATGAGCGAAGGAAATCTGGATGGGAGATGAATTGGGAGCCATCCGCGCCGCAGTCTCCAGGCATCCCAAAGCCGCCATGTCCTGCCCTGCTCGTTTGAGCGCCTCGCCCAGGGTGGCATGGAGGTAAGCGTCATCAGGCGTATCCTGCACCATCCGGTTCCATTCCTCGGCGGCTTCCTGGTAACGTTCAATGGCGGTCAGAATCTCCGCCTTTAACCGCCGTGCACGCTGCATCTTGGGCGATAGTTGCAGAACCCCATCCAGGCAAGCCAAGGCTTCGTTGAACTGCCCCAGGGATTGGTAAGCGAGGGCCTCCTCCAAGCCAGTGCGTAAAACGCCTGGATTGAGGTGGCGTGCCACGGCGCATTCACGCAGCGATTCCTCGGCTTGGCCGCTTTGACGTAAAGCGGCAGCCAGGTCGAGTCGGATGGAGACCGTGCTGGGGAGCAGTTCACGTGCCCGTTCGAGAAAATCAACCGCCTCCAGGTAGCGCTCTCCATGCATCAGCGCCAGGCCAAGCGAATGGTTGGTGTCCGCTGAGGATGGATCGAGAGCGAGGGATTTCCGGAGTTCCGAAATGGCGCGGGGAAAATCGCCAAGGGCTACAAAGACAACTCCGAGATTATATCTCAACTCGGCGGTGTCATGGCCAAGCGAGATCAGTTTCTCCAGATCTGCCTTGGCTGCTTCATAGCGGTGGCTTTCTATGCTCTGAAGACTCCTCTCGAAAAGCAGACCGGGATGGTCCGGGAACTTCGCCAATCCTTCCGAGAGCACCCGGGATCTCTCCGCACGATTTTTTTGCAACCGGTTGATGCGGGCTGATTCAGTCAGCAGTCCGGGTTCATCCGGGTGAAGAGCCAGGCCTGCTTCGATGAGCTCACGTGCCTCCGCATATGCCCCACGAGCGACATCGGCTCGTACACCGAGAATACGTGCCTCGAGCTGGTTGGGGGTCTCATGAAGGACCATACGCATCAACCGTGAAGCCTCCTCTGGCTGGCGGCTGTCAAGGTATTGAAGCGCTAAGTGAATCAGATTAGCGGCACGCACCTCCCAGACGATGGCAGTATGTGCCTCCAAATCGCGTTTCTGTACCTCCAGGTCAGATGCGAGGGTTTCGATTCGCTCTTCGAGGGCATCATGCTTTTCGTGTAAAGCCAGCTGGAGCGAAGAGGCCGTCTTCTCAAGGTCCTCTTTGGTGGCTGTAAGGGTGGAATCGACACGGCTGCGCAGATCATTCAGGGTTTCCTGAAACTCATCGGTCTTTTTGAACAGATCCGCCGTAGCGGTCTCCCGGTCCACCCTTTCCTGGCTGACCTTCTCTTCGAGGGTAGTTTGACGGTTTTTAATCTCTTCGGAACGCCGGCTGAAATCGTTGGAACGTTCACTCAAACGCTCATCGACTGAATCGAGCATGTTGTTCAAGGCATCCAGGCGGCTGCTGAGTTTGCCTTGGAGCAGATAAACATAAACCGCGAGTCCGGCTACGCCGCTCACCGCGAGAATGAGAAAAAAGGCCATGAAGGTCTCAGGTGTCATTGCATCCCAGCGCCGGAACTGTTCCCGGCGGACAGTGCAGAATGGAATCTATGATTCAAGAAGAGTATCCTAACGCTCTGTATGATCAAGACAACCGCACCGGAAAATACCCTTTTGGTGGAGGCCTGGGTGGTTCCCAGTGAGATCGGATTCCTCAATGCCCTGGTGGAGGAATACGAGGGCATGGCGATGATGCGAACCCTTGACCGCAAGGAGGGGCACATCAAGTTCTGGGTTCCCGCCGGGCAGCTCGACCTTCTCCGGAGGGTTTTCGACGATTTCATCGACCGGGGATGGATGTACCGCTACGAGGTGGTGGAGGCATGGTGGGAGATTCAAGACGAAATTCAAGTGTGAAACCATCCAATCTCTCCAAGGGGAAACGAAAAGGACCTCAGGAAGATCCAGGGGTCCTCTATGACTGTCGCCGTTTTGCAGAGGTTGTCTCCCTCTTTCCCAATCTCGATGAATCGATTCCAGCGGAGAGTGTCCTTTACCTTACACGCAGCCTGGAGGCTCTTGGAAAGAGAAGGCAAGCGTTAGACTGCCTGTTGGATTTTGGTTTGGAAAAGGTCCATCAGGGGGATCTTTCCATGTACGTCGAGGCGCTCTGCGACGCAGGGCGTATCCTGTATGAGCTTAAGAAATACGGGAAGGCGAGAGAATTCTACCGGCTGGCTGAGAAGAAGGCCCGCAATGACTGGGAACCAAAGTTTCGGTTGGGACTGATCTCCTATGAGGAGGGCGATTACCTTACAGCCTTCAAGTATTTCAAACGATCTCGCTTTCTCGATCGACCTCTGCTGGCTTCCATTGCACAGAACTTGACCTGGAAAGCGCCTGGGAATGACAAGCAGCCGGTTTGCAGGGATTATGCAGAAGCCCGGATCAGACAGGATTATGTCGACTCTGTTCTGATCGAGCACTATCTCAAGCGGTGTCTCCACCCAGACCAAGCCTATGATCCTGATGTGCACGTCGCAACGCTCCTTCGTAAACTCACGCTGCGGGCATCAGGAGATTCCAACATTCTCGCTTTTGTTGGCCACATCTGGTGCGAGATCGGGAACCGGGAGCGAGGCATGAAAATTCTCAGATGCGTGCTTCGAGAGGAACCCACTCACCCATTCGCCAATCTCAGCGTTGCCCTTTACTTGAATGAGTCAGGATCTTCCCCTGATGCAGTCTACCGGCACCTTCTTGTCTCCCTCGTCAGTGTCCGATGGGGGTACTGGGATTTCGAATCTGAAGTAGGTATCGGGACCTATTACCATGGCGTACCCTCAAGGTACGCGCTTGATGCGCACTATATCTGGATGGACCTGACCAAGCCGCAGAGACCCATCATTGATAGAGAATGCAGACGCGATCAGGTTGCAATGTGGCAGGGATTTATCGCGCTCCGCAAGAAAGTGCTGAAGGGAGAGTCGATAGTCCTCAGGAAGTCAGGGACATTTGGGTAATCCTATTAATTGGGATTTGATCCGTTTCCACCAAACCTTACCCCCCGAACCCCTCCTTCACCCAAGGCGGCAAATATTCCGGTCCTCCCTTCGGAACCCACACCTCCAAGCGTTCATTCCATCCTTGAAAATAGAGTTTGGACTCGCTGCCGGGGTGAGCCAGCACCGGTTGATAATTGTCTTCCATGGCTTTCTGGAGGCGCTCGATACGGAGATCGATTTCCCGCAAGGGCCTGCCTTGCAGTTCGCGCCCGGGAACCAAGAGCTGCCCCCATTGACCGGTCCGGTCATTGATCACAAGGACAGAGATGGACCGGTTGGAGAGCATCCCAGTGAGTCCCTCCAGCATCCGGTCGACTCCGGGATCATTTCCTTGGGTGGCCACTGTCTGGTACCAGCGCACCCACCAGAGGTAGGTCTCCGAAAGATCCATGGCGATCTCCCGGCGGGATATGGCTGCCAGGAAAGGTGGCGCCCAGATGACATCTCCCGGCTTGGAAAGCTCCTCGATGACCCTTTGGAGTGTATGTACCTCGCGGTCTGAGAACTCAACAATCCGCCCCTGCGAGACATCGGGGAGATCCACTCCAGGAGCCGACTGGGCACGGATTCCCCTCATCATGTTGAGTGGTTGCCAGACCAGTAGAACGGTGACTCCTGTCACCAATGCGATCCGGCAGGAGACCGAGGCTGCTTTCCAGATTGGGGTGGGTTGCGAGGACAATGGAGCCTCCCCGAACCATGTTACCAGGGTCCAGGACGCAAAGATTGCGATGACCGGTTCCGCCAGGCAATAAATATAATCGACAGTCCCCCCCTTGATCACATAAATCCCGCTTCCGATGGAGGCGATCCCATAGAGGGTCATGAGAACCACTTCCTGGGGACGTAGGCTGCCAGTCCAGATCCGTCTGATTGAATGGTGGAAGCGGTACAGTCCCAGGAGAGCCAACAGGATGAAAGGCCCCTCGAAGGTCACCAGGGTGGTTCCCTGTTCCGAAAGACTGGATAACCAGGCCGAAGGATTGGAGGGGATAGAAGCAACCTGATTACTCCACACATTCTCGAAATAGGCTTCTCCGGCCAGTCCCAGGCTGATCCCCAGAAGAAGCACCAGGGTGAAAATGATTGAAAGAAAAGGGATCCAGCGGCGATGCCCCCCCCAACAGGCCAAGGCGCCCAACAGGATCGAGAAGGGCAGGGCACTCATGTTGGTCCATACTGCACACACTGCGCAGACTCCGGCCAGACACCGGCTGCGGGTCATTCCCCAGGCCCAACAGGCCAGTCCCAAGGTCAGAAAGAAAATCTCGAGGTGTTCGGATTGGTAACCGCTGCTCCAGCGATAGCCCTCCGGTAAAAACAGGAAGATTACCGAAGCCAGCCAGGCCGCCATTCCATTCCGGAGAAGAATCAGACTTGTGGCGAAGACACAAAGCGAGGTAAGGCTACGGATGATATGGATCGTCCATCTGAAACAAGTGAGCGGATCCAGACCGAAGTGGGTGGAAAAACGGTCGATCAACGCCCCCAGCCACAGGTGGAAAGGGGGCTGAGGAGAAAGGATCCCAGTGTAAAGGTCTACTCCCTGATTGATCCGCCAGCTGATGTACTGGTAGTTCCCATCCCCAAAGTCAATGTAGGCCCGGCTGATGGGTGTTTTCAGTATGCTCAGGTAGAGCAGGGCCATCCCCAGCCAGGCCACATACCAGAGGGTAAAGGAATTGAACCTGCAGGATTGGGATTCAATCTGATTGTGGGGCATCCATTTGGGATCGTGTTATGACCGGTAATATTATTTTACTTGCAACGCTTCCGAAACCTCTGTTCGCTCCTGGATCAACTGAGAATCCGCAGGTTTCCGGAATGATCTCAACGTTGGTCATGAAGACCCTTGAATCCTGCCTGAATCTGGGGGTTCCTTCCAGAGAGATGGTAGGAGGGGACAAGCGTATTTTTTCCCGAGCCAGTCTTTTTTTCCTGAAGATCTCCATTCTTGTTGTGTACCACGCGGATTCCCGGGCTGGATTAATGTTCGTATCGGTGGAACAGCAGATCCCCATGGTCTTATTCCGGTTTGTTCTTTTATGATGCTTTATAGTAATGTATCATTACTCATTCTCATACTCCCTATTAATCTTTCTTGTTGTGTGGTCGATATATTTCAGCCAAAGACTCCTCAATTCTTGCGTAGACTGTGTGTGGCTCAAAAACTGCTAGAGTTGGAGATATGTCTTGCCTGCTGGGGTACTCGCCCCCCTTCGGCCTCGTTCAGCGCGAAGATTTTTGAGGGAGGGTGCTATTATGAACGCTTCTGTTATCAGGGAGAGGGCCCCAGAGCACCTGGTTCAGGACTGTTCCAATAATGATCAGGGGAGTGATAAGTCATTGGCCAAAATGATGGGGATAAAACTCCGTCAGGACTACTCGGAAAGGCTCTCCGCGATCAGCCATTTCAGCATGGAAATCGCCCATCATCTCAATAACAGCCTGACTCCCATTATCTGTTATGCGCAGTTGCTGTCTCAGGGATCCGCCAGCCCGGAACAGAAGAAACGCCTCCAGAAGATCACAGAGGCCGCTCATCATGTCAAAGAAATTATTGATGGATTGATCTCCTTTGCAGGAGGGCAACCAACTCAAGTCCTGCCAGTAGACCTGAATACGGTTGCTCGTGAAACCATTGAGGTGGCCGAAGGCATGCTCTGGCTACCCACACGTCAGGTTCACTTCGAGGGAGCCAGCCCCACTGCACGGCTGCTCGGAGATCCCCACCAGATCTCCCAAATGCTCCTCCTCTTGTTGAAAAACGCGATGCAGGCCACTGATACGGAGAACCGCAGGATTGTGGTGAGAACGCGGATCAACGAGGACAAGTGTGTTTGCCTTGAAGTGGAAGACAACGGTACAGGGATTCCCGGTGAGATCCTTCCCAAGGTGTTGCTTCCATTCTTCACCACACGGGATGGAGATGGAGTGGGATTGGGCCTTTCGATAGTGAATGGAATCACTGAGGCACATGGAGCCCACCTGGAGATTCAAACAGAAGTGGGTAAAGGAACCCTGGTCAGGATCTCCTTTCCTCCTGTCGATGACCACCTTCCGGAATAAGTCCTGTCTTTGAGGAACTGACTACTTTGGAGGAGGTCATGGGGACATTGCCTCCCTCCTGATTTCACCTGACCAAATCCCCCAGAACTTCTTTCAGTATGTTGTTTGAGGGAAAAGCATGCCCGAGATGCTGACGGAATCCCTCCGCGTATGGGAAACCTGCTTCCTCACCACATTTTCTGGCCCATTCTTCCATGGCGATCAGGTACTGATCCAATCCATGCTGGGCACGCAGCCAGTCTCGTTGACTCGCGTGGCAGGCCAGCATCTCCCGCTTGAGATCCATTTTTTCAGTGATGTTGACATGGTATTGGGGGACAACTCGAACACCGAAGATGTCGACTCCTTCCAGGGGATCGGAATAAAGCAGGGCGGGAATATGCGCAATTGGAGGGGCGGGATTGGGATCTTCGGTAAGGTAATTGGGTGTGGGGGCACAAAAACAGGCGTCACGCACCAAACGGCTGGTGTTCTCATGATCGGCCATATAATCGGTAGGGGAGTTGGTCAGCACGACATCCGCATTGGCTTTACGAATCACTTCAGTGACTATCCGGCGTGTTTCCGCAGTGACATCAATCTCAAGATCATTCAGGCCCATGAGATAGAGTTCGGCCTCCAGGACTCGGGATGCCTTTATGGCTTCTTCACGCCGCACACGGGTGATTTCTGAGCGTGACATGACCTGGGTCCCCAAGTCCCCTTTGGCTACGATCCCTATCGCTACCTCCCAATCCCGGTCCTTAAAAAGGGCCAGTGTTCCCGCCATCAGGAATTCCACATCATCCGGGTGGGCACCCACTGCCAGGATTCGTCGCATACTCAGTTACCCCCTTGGTCTCGCTTACAGCTTGTGGTCCGGCTAGACTCCCCTGTTTCCCCTGTTGGGAAAACCAATGCCAACTGGTAGAGGACAAGGAAGAGTCCATGGATCCACGGATCGATCGTCTAGCGGAATTGATGGTCAACTATTCGAACGCTGTCAAGCCGGGTGACCTTGTGTGTCTCACAGGCCCAGCGGCGGTGCAACCACTGCTCTCAGCTATCTATGCTCGTTGTCTAATGGCTGGTGCCTTCCCAACCTATGATCTTGAGGTACCGGCTTGTCAGGAAGCATTACTCAAAAAGGGAAACCGAAAACAGCTGGAATACCTTCCTCCCTGGAAGGTCCAGGAAGCCGAGACAATTGATTGCCTGTTCAAAATCCTCGGTGAAACAAATACACGAGGCCTGTCAGGAGTCGATCCATCCAAACAGCAACTCCGTTTGAAAGGATTGAAACCCCTTCGGGATGTCTTCCACCGCCGAATGGATGATGGAAGTCTGCGCTGGTGCCTAACCTTGTTCCCAACCGAGGCCCATGCTCAGGATGCCGATATGTCCCTCGCCGATTTCGAGGACTTTGTTTATACAGCCTGCAAGGTGGATTCAACGGATCCGGTCTCCGCCTGGCGGAAGGTCCAACGTCAACAACAGAAGATGGTGGAATGTCTGAGCACGGTACGTAAGGTCCGGATCGTGGGCCCTGAGACTGACATCACCTTTTCGGTAAAGGGAAGGACATGGATCAACTGTTGTGGAACTGAGAACCTTCCAGATGGAGAGGTATTCACCGGTCCCATTGAGGATTCGGCCAATGGGACGATCCTTTTTTCTTTCCCTGCCTGCCACAACGGCCGTGAGGTGGAAGGTGTCCATTTGACCTTCAGAGAGGGTAAGGTGGTCCAGGCACGGGCGAAAAAGAACGAGGAATACCTGCAAAAGATGCTGGACATCGACACTGGGGCCAGATTCCTGGGGGAATTCTCCTTCGCCACCAACCGTGGGATCCAACGTTTCACACGCAATATCCTCTTCGATGAAAAAATCGGGGGAACCGTACACCTTGCCCTTGGAGCCAGTTATGCGGAATCCGGTGGGATCAACAAATCGGTTCTTCATTGGGACATGATCTGTGACCTCCGAAAAGGTGGACGCGCCTTCGTGGATGGAAAGTTGTTCCTGAAGGATGGCGAATTTACCCGTTCTTTCTGAGTTCTCTCCTCCAAGATCCACCGATTGATTCCCTTCGTGGGAATTCCCGCAAGTTTGCTCCGCTTTGTGCCGAAAAATAGGATGAGAAAAAAAATATTTTTTCTTATGTAACCTGAATGATGAAAGGAGGTTATGATCATGACTTACTGACGAAAGCCGCCTTTTTGAAATATGCATCTCTTGACAGAAATCAATTTTATGCTACATTGCCTCTGTAAGTGATTGAATCGACCAAACCTGAGTTATAAAAAATAAAGGTCCCCCCAGAGGGATCGCGGTTGGGATGATTCGAAAACGGGATATGTCCCGGATAAAAACTGGTTCCGGGAAGTGAGTGGCGAACCCGGTGGTAACACAACCTCGACAGGAGGTCGGGGTCTCTGAAGGGTTCTCAGGCTGGTATCGCCACTCAAAGGTCAGACGCTGGGGAGCGCTGACGCAACCGTCGCAGGCCGCTGTGCGGCCCATAGACTACCATCAGCAGTCAAGGAGGATTGATGATGGCGTTGACAAGAATCAACAACAATATCAGTGCGCTCAACGCGATTCGAAACCTCAACACGACATCGAGGGATCTCCAGGTGTCGTTGGAGAGGCTTTCTTCGGGTTTGCGTATCAACCGTGCGGCCGATGACGCCGCCGGTCTTACTATATCCGAAAACCTCCGTTCTCAAATCAACGGCTTGAACCAGGCCATCGACAATGCCTCCACCGCGATCAATCTTGTCAACACTGCTGAGGGAGCACTGAACGAAACTACCGCACGGCTTCAACGAATCCGTACCCTGGCGGTTCAGGCGGCCAACACAGGAACCAATGACTCTGTGGCCCTTCAGGCGATTCAGGATGAAATCAGGTCCTCAATCGAGGAAATTACAAGGATTGGAAATGACACGCAATTCGCCACCAGGCGCCTCCTGAATGGCCAGTACACCAACTCGGCGTCCATCGTTGGCGGTACTGGATTGGGCATCCGGATTGCCGATGAACCCACCAACAGCACCCTTTCCACGGGCAACCATTTCCTTGCAATTACAAGAACCACCGCAGGCTCCGAGACCCTTTCCAATGGAGTTGATGGGGTCAATAACTCCGGGGCCACCGGCTTCACTGGTTCCACTTTCGACTCTGGAACCTATGATCTGGTCTTGGCGAATGTGGTCGCGGCGGCAGCCCGTGTGGTTGGTACAAGCGGGACGATCAGCGCGACCGATGCCACCAATCTTCTGGATGGCCTGAGTGTGGATGGTTACAGTATCGACCAGGGGGATGACCTTCGTTTCACAATCGTCCAGTCCGATGGCACCACAGTCAATGCAAACGTTGTAGTTGGGGCGGCCAACACCATCAATGATGTGGTTTCCGCCCTAAACACGGCGATTGGCAGCGATACTGTCTCTTATGATGCCACCAGTGGAAAGTTTGTTGTCACGGCTGCAGCTGCAGGAACCAACACCAACCTGTCGATAACCCTTTCCGTGGATGATGAAGCTGTGGGAGTTCCCTATGAGAAGACCCTGGCAAATGAGGTCATTGTTGCGGGAAACGACAATACCGCTACGATGACATTTGGTGGCGGCCCCTCCCAGACCGTGACCGCTGGCCAGACTGTGACTGTCTATGGCCCCGCCCCAACTGATCCCCGCCAACCCTCACCCCAGATCACTTTCACGCTTGGTTCCACAATCACCGCCGGTACCGACACGGTAGCCATCGTAGCACAGTCTTATACAGCCTCTCTGGATGGAGGGAGCAGTGTGACCTTCCAGAATGGCGACCGGAATGTCCGCCTTCGGACAGGCACCAGTGCCGGGACGCCAGCTGGAGAGTCTCTGATCCTCGATTTTGATGCGGTTATTGACCTGGGTGGAGGCAGCTCACGGACTTTTATCGTTTCCGCTGAAAACAACTCCCTGAATTTTCAGATCGGCCCGAATGCCGGCCAGAATGTGAAGGTCGCCTTTGGGGATATGCGTGCGGAAAAGCTTGGATTTACCGATGAAACACAGCCGAATGGCAATGCGCGTACTGTGGCGGGAATCGATGTGACCACACTCACGGGGGCCAACGAGGCACTCGCTATTATCGATGAGGCCATCCGTCAGGTCGATACGCAGCGTTCCATGCTCGGAGCATTTACGAACCGCCTGGAAGCCACCATCGCTAATCTGGGGGTTGCTTCCGAGAACCTGACAGCCTCCGAATCCCGGATCCGTGATGCGGACATTGCGGTCGAGACTACCCGCTTTACCAGGAACCAGATCCTTCTGCAAGCGGGTATTTCTGTGCTCTCGCAGGCAAACACAGCACCACAGAATGTGCTGTCATTGCTACAGAATCTGGGTGGATAAAATTGCAGGAATTAACCGGAAAGCAGCTGGCTTTCCGGTGAAGGTTCGGGGCAGATGAGGCCCTGT
>CAYZUX010000180.1:0-12051 GCA_964481775.1 uncultured bacterium
ATAAAAATGAGTCTGGGAATCGCTGTCTTGGGATGGGCCCACGGGCATGTGAACTTGTATGCTGACGAGATTGGCAGGATGGAGGATGCACGGGTGGTGGCTTCCTGGGATCACGATGCTGAACGGGGAGCACGGAACGGCACGCAGTTCGGTTGCGGATCATCCACAAATCTCGATGAAGTTCTGACCAACAAAGAAGTCGATGCGGTCATCGTGGCCGCAGAAACCTCGCTTCATGCCGATCTCTGCGTGGCTGCAGCGGAGGCTGGCAAGGCCATCGCGCTGCAAAAGCCAATGGCACTGACCCTTGAACAATGTGACCGCATCATTGCTGCGGTTGAAAAGCATCAAGTGCCCTTCACCATGGCCTGGCAGATGCGGATGGACCCGCAAAACCAGCGTATCAAGCAGGTCATGGAGGATGGTACCCTCGGCAAGGTGGTCATGTTCCGGCGTAAGCACTGCCTGGCCACCCACATCTGGCCCGATTTTGACAAAACCTGGCATGTGAAACCGGAACTGAACCGTGGAATCTGGATGGATGACGCCGCCCACCCATTTGACCTGGTGTTGTGGTTATTCGGAAAACCCAAGAGCGTGATTGCTGAGATTGACACCCTGCTGAATCCCATCATCCCGGATGACAACGGTGTAGCGGTGTTCCGTACTCACGATGGCAAGATTGTGGAGGTCTATTGCTCCTTCACCGCCAATGCCGGAGAGACTACCACCGAGGTCCATGGGGACAAGGGAACACTCCTGCAGTTCTATGGTGATGCAGTCTCATCGAGTACCCCCAGGCGTGGTGGCGGTCCCTCGTTGTGCTGGCTGTTGAATGGACAAACCGGGTGGATCGACTCCGGCATTCCTTCACCCGCGAGCCATGCCGACCGTCTGCGTGCGCTGGCACGTCCCATAGTCGATTTCTTCCAGGGGAAGGGTGGACCAGTCGCCACTGCCCGGGAGGGCCGTGATGTCATTGAAATGCTGCTGGCCTCGTATGAATCCTCACTGACCGGCAGACGGATCGAGTTTCCATTCACACCGAGGGATTGACCCTTGTCATGCGACCATCCATCCACTCAGTGACAGGGGCATTCGGTTACTCGGGCAAGTACATCGCGAGGATATTGCTCGAGCGTGGATGTGAGGTGATGACTTTGACCAATTCCCCGGATCGCGCCCATGAATTCGGTGGCGCGATCCGGGTCAATCCCCTTTGTTTCGACCGGCCTGAACAGCTGGTTCAATCGCTGCAAGGAGTCAGGGTTCTTTACAACACCTACTGGGTGCGCTTCAACCACCGCCTGTTCACCTTCGAGGATGCGGTCCGGAACACGATGGTCCTTTTCGAGGCCGCCAAGAAGGCGGGTATAGAGCGGATTGTGCATGTCAGCATTACCAATCCCACAGAGGATTCCAATCTGGGGTATTTCCGGGGTAAAGCCAGGCTGGAACGGGCACTGAGGGAAATGGAGATTCCCCATTCGATCCTTCGCCCCACAGTGATTTTTGGTGGAGAGGATATCCTTATCAATAATATTGCCTGGGCGCTTCGCCGCCTGCCGGTATTCGGTGTCTTCGGCGATGGAAGCTACCGGCTCCAACCGATCTATGTGGAGGACCTTGCTCAACTTGCGGTGGCACATGGGGAGCATGGCGGGAACGAGGTCATTCACGCCATTGGTCCGGAAACTTTCACCTACCGGGAACTGGTGGCGATGATCGCCAGGGTCCTTGGACTGCACCGGCCCATCATCCGAGTACCCCCCTGGCTGGGTTTTTCAGCGGGCTGGGTGATGGGGAAAATCACAGGCGATGTGATGATTACGTGGGAGGAGATCCAGGGACTCATGCGGGATTTGCTTTATGTTGATGCCCCGCCCGCAGGCCGCACTTGTCTCACGGACTGGGTTCAGGAACACAAAGCAACGCTGGGTATGCAGTATGCCAATGAAATGGTGAGAAGAATCGACAGGAGGGCACCTTACAGGAGCCATTGAAGGCCCTATTTTGAAGCCATCTTGGCCAGTTCCTCCTCCACTGGCTCGATATGGATGAGGATATCGGATACCTTGGGCAGGTCTTTCATGACCGCATCTTTGACATCATGCGCAATCGAGTGACCATCCCGCACACTTTTGTCTCCATCCACAAGTACATGCAGGTCGACATAATAGTTCAGGCCCATTTTGCGGGCGATACAGACATCCAGTGCGGAAACTCCCTTCACCTGCAATGCGAGTTCCCGGACACGTTCTTCCATGGCGCTATCGACCGTGGCATCCATCACTTCCGCTAATGCCGGTTTGAAGAGACGGATGGCATTCAGAATGATGATCCCGGAGGCAAGCAGCGCGGCCCAGTCATCAGCCGCCTCGTAGCCATCTCCCCCAATCAATGCAATGCTGATTCCAATGGCGCAGGCCCCCGAGGTGATGGCGTCGCTGCGATGGTGCCAGGCATCGCTCTTGACTGCTGTGCTTCCCTCGGCTGTTCCAACACGATTCACTCGCCTGAAGAGGCTTTCCTTGATAATCACCACCACAACCAGAACAACCAGGGTATACCAGGCAGGCGCATGATGGGGTTTCATGATCTCGCGAATACTCTGGATGATGATCGCCGTGGCTGCTGTCAACAACGCAAAGGAGACCACCATGGCGGCCAGTGGTTCTGCCTTACCATGACCATAAGGGTGATCTTCATCCGGCGGGATGGCGGCGATGCGAAGACCCCCATAAACCACCATGGAGGTGGCGATGTCCGAAGTGGATTCGATAGCGTCAGCGATGAGGGCATACGAATGCCCGACAATTCCCGTAATTCCCTTGATGGCTGCGAGGAGGGCATTGGCAAGAATGCCGATAACAGTGGTACGGAGACAGGTTTCAGTTGAATTGGGCATTTCGCAATTGCATCAGGAACCGGAACGGAAGATTCACCATTTCAAGGATTTAGCGTGATTACCTGTCCCGTACCGCACCCAAAGCGAGCAGGTATGCGATCTCGGCTTTACGCAATTCTTCGAGTGAACGGATCGTGTTGCGTTCATGCTCAATTAAACGTGTTTGGGTTTGCAGGAGCAAGCTCAGATCTGTGGTGCCACTCTGGAAGGCGGACCGGGCGGACTCCAGGGACTTCTCAATCGATGGCTGCACCTCAGTTTCATAGATCCGGACTGCTTCCCGTTTGGCTTCGAGACGGAGAGCGGCTTGGCCGATCTCGGCTTCAATGTTTTTCACAAGAGCACTTTTTTCGCTTACCGCCGCCTGGTGTTCGGCTTGGCGGTGATAGACCTCCGGGCGTTTGTTGTTAAAGACAGGAACCTCGAATCCGATGGTGAAAAAATTCTCGGTATCATCTCCGGCTTCTTCACGGCTGTAGCCGATGACAGGGTTGGGGATACGATCACGGTCGGCTGCTGCCACCGAGGATTGGGCAGCCTGGATTCGCAAATTGGCTGCCTGAAGATCACCCCGGTTTCGCTGTGATGGATCGATTCCTGCCGGTAGAAGCGTTTGCCTGAGGTCGCCAGACACATGGGGAAGCGATTCTCCCTGCATGCCAAGGAGAGCAGCCAGCTCCTCACGCGCCAGAAGGCTTTCCTGCTGGGCAAGCATATGCGCTGTTTTCGCGTTGGAATACTCAGCAAGGGCAAGGTTGTAAGGAAGTGTGGAAACCAGGCCTGCTTTAAGTGTTTCCGATACCAGCTTGAGAGAACTTCCTGCCACCTCGAGGCCGTGTTCTTCTACCCCGTACATTGCCTGGGCAGCAAGCAGGTGGATGTAGGCGGTCTGTACCTCTCCGAGGATGGTTTGCACTTCGCGTGCGAGAGCGGCACGTTCTGCACTATACTCCAGGTTGGCAGCTTGCCGTTCAAAACCGAGGGCTCCATTGACCGGAAGTTCCTGGCTGATGGTAAGTAATGGCCCATCATCCCCACCGGAGACCTTCTTGATCCCTCCTTCCACGGTAGGGTTCGGGAGTAATCCAGTGGCCATGGCCTGCATCTGACTGGCGGTAAGTTTGGCTCTCTGAACCGACAGACGCGGACTCTGACGGCAGGCGATGTCCAGAATCGAGTTGAGGTCGATGCCATTCCCCGTTGCCGGGGGCACAGGCTCATTCCCTGAGGCAATCAATCCTTCTTCCTCAAGGGGGAAATCGAGATCTGCGGCCGGTTGTGAGGCAACCGCACCCCCCAGAGAGGGGGGAGCAAAGCTGGATGCACTTCCTTGCGTGTGAACAGGGCCGTTCAGGAGAGCCAGGAATGCCATGAGCATGGGAACCGATACAACTCGCTGATTCTCACTCATTACCATATCCTTTCCTGACAGGCGCTGACCGCCTGAAAATACGCCAATTCTCGCTGAGATCATAACCTTCCAAAACAAGCTTTCAAGAAGAATGAAATGATCAGGACATTGCCTCGCTGGGGAGAGAACAGTAGTCTCCCTATACAAACGTGACAATCGGTCTTCAGGTAACTGTGTGAGGTGAACAAAAATGAGTCCAGTCTATTCTATATTTATGGCACTTATGGTCATCCATGGAACTGAAGTAGTCCCTCCTGACAATGGATATGAGCGTGAGGTGCAGCCACCCAGTACCTGGGAGCGCAACCCCCAAAACCATTTGTGGAATTTTGGCAACATGTATCAACCCTGTGTCCGTGAGGTTCCCGACAGGGAGTATCCTTTCCGCATGTGGTTCTTTGGCTGGGCCTCGGAGGATTGCAACCCCGGTTTCCCGGGCTGTGACTCCATCTACCTGGCCCGTTCAAAAGACCTGCAGGCATGGGAGGTGTATTCGAAAGAGGGAGAATGGGACAAAGCCATGAACCCCAAGATATGGATTCCCGTTCTGGCAGCTGATGAGGACAGGGACTATGGGGCCTGGCATATCGGCGATCCCTCCGTGGTTCTCAAGGATGGGACCTACTACATGGCTTACAGTTCCACCAGTCTTCCCAATTTCCGTCCGATGAAGAATCACAACGATGGGATGCTGTTATGTGTCATGGGGGCAACCTCCAGGGATGGAATCAGCTGGAAGAAGACCGATCAGCCGCTTCTGATTGAACCACCTGAGGTCAGGCAGGCCACCAGCGATGCGGGTTGGACAGGTGACTTTCACCGTCCCAGCCTGTTGTGGGATGAGGGGAAATGGAGGCTCTGGTTTGATTACTGGCATCCGAGCCAGGGAGTCTGCATGGGGTACGCTGAAAACACGGGGGATTTCACACAAAAGGAGGGTTTCAAGATCATCCATGCGGGAACAGAACCGCTCATTGTCAACTGGCCAAATCCGGATGTGATCCGGGTGGGAAGCACTTACTACAGTTATGCTGATCCATCGGGGTACCCCCCCAAACAGAAAGATCCCAATTCAGGCTGGACCAGCCGTGCCCTTTGTGAAGCGGTGTCGAGTGATGGATTGAACTGGGAAATACTGGGTTTCATCGAACCGGACAAAGATACCGCTGCCTGTCATGTTCCCCAGGCATTCATGCGTACCATCAATGGAACCAACTGGCTTTATCTTTTCTACTCCACCCAAAGGGGAGGAAGTCCTCAGTTCGATTACAGGTATGACCGGATCCGCTCCATGAGACGCCAGGTGGAAGCCACCAATGGGGAGTCTTACCTGCGCGATCATTGATCTCAGTATGGGAGGCTGATCCCGGAATTTCCTTTGTATCCTCGCGTATTGGAAACTGCCTTGAGGGGAAATCAGAGAGCTGTGCCTGGTTTATTGGTTCGAGGACCAGTGTTCGATGGAAGATGGCCGCTCCGTAGGGGTCAGCGTGGGTGTTTCTGTGGGAGATAACGTCGAAGTTCCCGTAGGGAACAGAGTCTGGGAGGCAGTTGCAGTCAAAGTTGGAGTTTCGGTCCCCGTATTCGTCGGAACCGGGGGATTTGTGAAAGTGGGCGTAGGACTGTGACTGTGAGTCATGGTGGCTGTGGGACTCATTTCATCCCGGGGACAGACCATCAGGGAAACATCATCCACTGAATAGGAGGAGAAGGCATTCGATCTGCCGGTGATGGTGCTCTCGAATCTGAGGATATGAGGATTTCCATCCGCATAAGGGGTGACATCCACCTGAACCAGGTTGTAGTTCGGGAAGAAAACCTTGTCGGCCGGGGTGTAACTTGCCAGTAACACCTGATCCATTCTGACACGCATGAAGTCTGCCGGGGAGGCATTGTAGTCATCGATGGTCAGGTAATACCTCAGAGTCGCGGTGCCTTCCGGGATGATGATTGTCTGCTCGACACTCGCTTCTTCCTGCCCTTCATAAGCTCCGAAGAGGGCGTATATCGAACCCGAATGGGCGGTAGCAAGATCCTCAACCAAAGGGGTCTTGAAGTTTCGGGAAAACTGTTTCCAGGATGGATTTCCTACCGAACGTTCCTCGAAACCCCCATCCAGCAAGATCTCGGAGCAGGCATGGAGTGGGGTGACCGAGGGGGTGAATGTCGGGGTTGGAGCATTGTAGGTATCCGTTTGGGTGGGTGTCGTGGTGATGGTTGGGGTGAGCGAGATCGTGGGAGAAAGGGTAATCGTGGGAGAGAGTGTTTGGGTTGAGGTACTCGTAGGGGTTGGTGAAGGTCCCAGGGTATATGTTTGAGTTGGTGTCGCTGAGGGAGTTGGTGTATCCGGTGGTCCTGAGAGGTAACCATACACCTTGAGGGACCAGTCCACCCATTCACCGGTGGTTCCCAGGCGGCCATCATTGACATGAAGAGTCCATTGTCCATTGGGATTTTCACCCCAGTTGGCCACACTGGTGAACAACCAGTTGTTGTAGTTGTCGCCTGTATCGTCATGAAGCATGGCAAAAGTTGATTTGGTTCCAGAGGGGGAGGTCAGGGTGATTCCCAGGTCACCTCGATCCAGATGCTCGATACGTACCCTTACCTCAACCGCCTCAGTCCTGAAATTTGATGATCCTGCCACACTCAATGACCTGGACAGCCCCTCGGTATTCCCATCCGGAATCACCAATTGGACATCATCGGTTGCATCAAGGGGGGCCGCCTCGGCGGGGACAGTGTTCCAGGTGAGAGCTGCGGAGACTGCTGCTTCCGCATTGATTCGTCCGAATCCGTATTTGTGATTGAATTTGATACCTGCCCCGTTGGTCTGCCAGCCCTCATCTTCCGGCTGATTCTTCGTGGAGGTCAATGCAAGAATGTGTTGGACATCTCTCCAGGTCAGGTCAGGGTTGGCTTCCAGCATCAGGGCAACGACACCTGCCGCCAGGGGTGTGGAGGAAGAAGTACCCCCAAACTGGGTTGTGTAGTTCGACTCCAGATCACCCAATCCCATGACAGAAGTGGTGGTGATTCCATATAAAGGGACCCCCATACAGGACCCGTCTTCCGATCCGGTGTTTACAAACAACGAAGCTCCTTCTTCGCTGTAAAAAGAACTGGAACCATCCGCTCCGGAAGCGCCCACCGCGATTGTGTAACGGCTGCTGGCCTGACTGTCATAGTCCACCCTGTCTCCAAGGCACTTCCCATTGCCTCCCGCCCACAGATAGATGATCCCTTTCCCCCTTCGCCCCTGGGTAACACCGGCTTTCAGTGCCTCCAGTTCCATCACTGGTAACAGGTTCTTTGTAAAACCATCATCCGGATCACCCCAGGAATTGCTCGAGATATGGACCTGGTCTTGGATGTTTTCTGGAGCAAGCTGATGAGTCAGCGCGGAAACCAGATCGCCCTCATCGAAACTGATAGAGATTAACCGTACCCCCACCAATCCCGCCAGGTAGGCCGAACCCGCCACCCCTATTCCATTGTTTCCTCGTGCCGCCGCCACACCCGCGCAAGAAGTGCCATGGAAATCTCCAGGTGGATCGGGAGAGGGATCTTCATCACTGAAGTTCAGGTCGATATCAATATCGGTCCTGGCGTTCGGCGCCAGGTCGGGATGATCGACCTGGAGACCATCATCTACGATTGCGATATTGATCCCCGCGCCTCTGTATTGGTCCCAGGCCCCGGTCACATGAATATCCTCGCCCGTGATGGCCGGGATCACCTGGGAGCCCGTGTTATGCAGATGCCACTGAAGCGGAAAATAGAGATCATTCGGCAGGAGACGTTTCTGTGCGGTTCTGGAAAACAGGGGGGTGGAGAATTTTACCGGTTCATCCAGGAAGATTCTGTTGGCGACTGTCAATGGTTCCAGCAGGCGATTCCCCTTCACCTCCAGGATCCAGGCACCAGGGATGGAGGGCACCGGTTCGACCACTTTCAGGTTATGCCTCATGGCAAGGGTATTGATCGATTCACCCGGTTTGAGTTGGACACAGATTCTTCTCGTCAGGGTTTTTCGATGGAATTCATCCCGTTTTGATTCAGGGTCATACAGGATCGCGAGCCGCGAACAATCTCCCACTTGTTCCTGAATCCGCTTACTGATGACATCGAGATGTGAGGCATTCGTTGCGGAATCAATACGAACAAGAAAGCCCGGTTGCTTCCCTTTGACAGGTTGAGCATCACGAATCCGGCTGTTGACCTTTACGAGATCGGTTGGATGGATGTTTTTCTTATCACGAGGTTGAAGTTGAAACTCATCCAGCGCCAACACCAGATCAACCCGGTATTTCCCATTGAAAAAAAAGGCCCTTTCCTCTCCCGGGGTGGGTGAGCCTTGAGCCCAGGCACTCACAGCCGGAAAAAGAAAGAAAAGCAGAAGATATGGGAGAGTAACGCGAAACCTCAAGGTTTTTCAGCCACCGTTTGCTTGGAAGACCTCAGTTGGTGTGTCTGTGATGGGGATCAGTCCTCGGTCCTGATTCAGATACACAATTATCATCAGTTTAAAAACTCTCTGTCCAGTCTCTCACTGGATCTCCACTCGATTATGGTATCGTTTCTTCGCCTTTTTGTCACGTTCCTGGGATTCGCTTGGAATATAATATCTTTTCCGATATTCCTGAGGGAGATTATCCAGCCCCCGGTGTTTGCTGGCATCCATTGGATTTCCTCAGCCCCCTAGTCTTCCAGACGAGGGAGAGAGAAAGTAATCAGGACACGATCTTCAAGGAGGGAAAGCAGGGGTGCCTGTGGACAGAGAGGTGGGTACGGCCAAGCCATCGCCAAGGAATCCGCTACTCGAACGATTACGGGAACGGGTTGAGAAAAGTGGCAAGTTCTTTTGGGGACAGCAGTTCCCCACCGCGAGTGTCCTTGCGGATGGACTCCCTCTCCACGATCCCCGTCGCGGAGAGGATTACTCCACCTACTGGAGCAATGTCGGTTCGATCCGCGAGGGAGCACTCATGGTCACCCGGCACAAACTCGTCGATGAAGATACCGATGCCTTCATGACTGAAGATGTTGCCCTGATGATCCACCGGGTCCTTGAACTGACACCCGAGTCGTCTGTCCTGGATGTTGGCAGCGGAACCGGCTCCATGGCCATTCACATTGCTCCTCTGGTGGGCCGGTATGCCTGCGCCGATATTTCCACCAGCCTTCTGGAACAGGCACGGGAACGTCTGAAAGGAAACAGGGGTGTCACCTATCACCTTCTGGAAAAGTGTGACCTGAAAATTTTTGAGGATCGCGAGTTCGATGCGGTGTTCTTCGAGGCGGTCCTGGGGCACATGGACCGGGAAGACAGCTACCGTTACATGCAGGAGGCATTCCGTGTCCTCAAACCCGGCGGAAGAGCCTATTTCCAATTCTTCAATCTTTTGCACCCTACAGGGATGCAGGAATTTGAATGGACTTCAAAAAACCTGTGCGATGGCAATGGCAGGAATCTGATCGGAAGAACCCGTTTCCACACCAGTGCGGAAGTCAGAGCTTATATCCACAGGATTGGCTTCGAGATCGATGAGACCTGTTCCCAGCTTTCGGATGAACCACCTCCGGTTCTGATTCACATGTCGGAACATGCCCTTGTGGCGGTGTGTGTCAAACCCTCCGAGGCGGACGTATGAATCGACTTGTTATAACGCTCCTGTTTTTGGGCTGGACCCTCCCTTTTACAGTAGCCCAGCCTTACCTCCCGAGAGAACGCGAGCCTCTGATCCTCGCACGGATTCAGTATTACGGGGGAGATTACTATACCGATCCCACCTCACTGCCGAATCTCGCGGCCTTTGCATCTGAAAAGACTGGCACTCCCTGGCGTGCCCTGGATGGCTCTGTCTCCTTATTGGATCCCAACCTGAACCGCTACCCTGTCCTCTACCTGACAGGACATGGGGATATTCAATTCAAGGGCGGGGAAATCGAGGCCCTCCGCTCCTACCTGGAAAATGGCGGATTCCTCCTGGTCAATGACAATGGTCCTGCCCGCAGCGGTAACTCCATCGATGAAGCTTTCCGCCGTGAGATCGCGAAGGTATTGCCCAGCCAGCCACTTGTGGAATTACCCAAAACCCATCCTGTGTTCAGTATTCTGTATGATTTTCCCAAAGGAATCCCCCAGATTCACCGGCATGATGAAGAACAGCCTCCACGTGCTTTTGCGATCTTCATCGAGAAACGAATGGCCGTCTTTTATGATTGGAACAGTGATATTGGTAATGGCTGGGAGGATCCCCAAGTCCACAAAGATCCTGAGGAGAAACGTCAGGAAGCTCTCAAAATGGGAACCAACATCCTGGTCTATGCCATGATCCAATAGTGGATCATCTACCCTCATTTTCCAGTAATTAAATCTTGCCTTGACGATTCATATTTTGCCCCGATAATAAAGCGCTAGCGGTCAAGCAGTGGCTTTGCCATGCCTCCTGCATCCTGAAAAAGCTCGGAGGTTGTCTCTGTGTCTGTCCTCTTTTCTACTTTCCAACCGTGGTTTTCAAAATCTATGCACTCAGTTCAGACGGGTAACGGTAGGCGTGATCTCTTTCTGTTTTTGGGGGCCTTGATTCTCACATTAGCCACTCTCACACCAGGCCCCGCATTCACGGAGGATAAACCGGATGTCCAGATCCCTCCCGGGGCCGCATGTTCCAAGGAATCCTGCGGTGCTCCGTCCTGCTGCCTGGGAGCCTGTGCTAATCAGTGTTGTCAGTGTGGAACCAGGCAGGCAAAACAACCCGGCAAATCGATCCTTGTGGCCGGTGGCACACCGGTCTGTGCTCCATTGGAGGGGCTTGAAGCGGATGACTATTATGGTCTTACGGTCTGGTTCCCGGAACTCAAAGGACTGGCGGAAGCCGACAAAGTGACTGTGAAGGTGAAGGATGCCTCAGGAGAAGTGGTTTCGAAAACACTTCATGGAGGCGACCCGGACCTGTATGTCACCCTCAAACCAAGAAAGGCTGGTGATGGCTGTGTCGAGCTGAGCGCCGCCTCCGGTCTTGCCGGGAAAACTTACCAGCTCAGGGTTGCCTGCTCCAAAATGAATCTGGGCCTGGGTTCCGATGTGCTTATCGCGGCTCAACCCAACACAACCTGGCAGAATGCTCAACCGATTGAACTCGGCAAGACCGTCTTTGCCTCCAACGATGAACGTCCCTACATTCCGGAATTGGGGGGACCTGAGTCCACTTTCAGGGATCTCCTGGCGGGAGCGCAATGGTTCACCTTCACCTGGGCAGGCCCGAAACCTGTCCTGGTGCATTTCCTGATTGACATCCTGGACCGTGATGTCCCAGTGGACGTTGCAATCTTCACCAGGCAAGGGAAGGGGGCAGATGAAAAGCTGGTTCCCTACGAGGAGGGCGAACCGCGTCACATTCCCGAGCAGACAACCAGCTTCCATGGCTTGTATAAATTTGCCCCCCGAGTGATTCGTCCGGGAACTTATTTTGTCCGTACGATGGGGAATCATCCCGCTTATCAGTTACGCACGGATCTCTATGAACTGCCACCTTATTCCGATCCCGCCAAAGCCATTCGAGCCGGAATGGATTTCCTTGTCCGCAAGGGTGACAGCTGGCATGCGAATACCCCGCGGCGTGGCGGTGTGATCCTGCGTACCTCCAATCCTCTACAGGAAACACGCCTTTGCATTGCCTGTCACCCGACTCACTTCACCACACGCGGCGAACTCATTGCCATCGAG
>CAYZUX010000181.1:0-11991 GCA_964481775.1 uncultured bacterium
ACCCTGTGGTTGGTAGGTAACTCGAGTTTTGAGATGCTGTACTCAGAATAATCTACATATCTGGTTGACCCAGCAGTATTGCGCTGCTATAGTTCGCCCCCTCGCAACACAGGCGGTCTTTTGAAGGCGCAGATGAATGCACCGGTGAAAATAGTGGACCGCCTCCATCCTGTGGGTCCACCAGTCCAGTCAGGAGACGGCTGGCTCTATGATTTCGGACAAAATGCCTCGGGATGGGGCAAGGTGATGCTGCGCGGACCAGACGGGAGCATGGTCCGGATCACCCCGGTTGAGAGCCTCAAAGATGGAAAGATCGATCAGTCTCAAAGTGGAACTCCCGTCTGGTGGCAGTACACCCTGCGCGGCGAGGGAATCGAGGAATGGGCGCCACGCTTCCACTACTATGGATTCCGGTGGGTCCTGGTGGAAGGTGCTACCCCGGCTGGTCAAGGTTCGAGTTCCGGACCGATCCTGGATGATATCGAGTCTCAAGTTCTCGCGACTGGTGTGGAATCAGCAGGATCTTTCTCCTGCTCGAATGAGCTTCTGAACCGAATCCACCACATCATCAAGTGGGCGATCCTGAGCAATATGAAGAGTGTCCTCACCGACTGCCCCCACCGTGAGAAACTCGGCTGGCTCGAAGAGGCGCACCTGATGGGACCGGGTGTCATGAACAATTTCAACGTGGCGACTCTCTACCGCAAGATCGCCAGTGATATGTCCGAGGCGCAACTCGAAAATGGATTGATACCGGATACCGCTCCCGAATATACGGTTTTCGCGGAGGGTTTCCGGGATTCACCCGAATGGGGTGGAGCCTACATCCTGGCCACTTGGCAAGCTTACCAACGCTATGGAGACCGTCAGCTGCTGGAAAGGCATTTCGATGGGATGAAACGGTACATCGATTACCTCCAGAGCAAGTCACAGGATTATATCGTCTCACATGGTCTGGGGGACTGGTATGACCTTGGTCCGAATCCCCCCGGTCACTCGCAGCTGACTCCCTTTGGGATTACCGCCACAGCGATCTTCTATGAATGTGTCATGAGCCTGAAACGGATTGCTGAAACTCTCGGACGATCGGAGGAGGCCTCCCAGCTGGGGGAACTCGGACTCAAGATCAAAGAAAGCTTCAACAAGCAATTCCTTAACGTGGAGACTCACCAGTACGCAACTGGCAGCCAAACTTCGAATGCCATGCCTCTCGTGGTAGGCCTGGTTCCTGATGAACACAAAGCAGCGGTGCTTGAGAACCTGATTCGGGACATCCGCAACCATGGCAACCACACCACCGCGGGAGATGTCGGACACCGTTATGTGTTGCGTGCCCTGGCTCAGGCTGGACGTTCGGATGTTGTGTATGACATGGCAAGCCGTGAAGACCACCCCAGCTACGGCTACCAGATCAGGAATGGGGCCACCACCCTGACCGAAGCCTGGAATGGTCCCACAGCCGGTTATTCACAGAACCACTTCATGCTCGGACATATCCAGGAATGGTTCTACCAGGACTTGGCGGGGATTCACCTCGACCTCTCGCTCCCACCAAACGAACGTCTGACTCTAAGCCCCCAGCCAGTTCCCGGTCTTGATGCCGCGGAGGCCTCCTGCAATACGGTCCTGGGACTGGTGGTGAGTAAGTGGCGCCGTGAAGGACAGACTCTCCACTATGAGTTCTCGATTCCAACCGGGGTGACCGCCACAATTCGTCTTCCCAATCACCCTCCAGCAGAAATCCATTCCAATGGGAAAGCATTAGGGACTGCCCCTGGCAAACGGATGATCAGACAGGAAGGAGATGCCCTTGTGTTTGAATCTGGTCCCGGGAAACACACTTTCAGCGTGGTTTCTTCTGCGGAAGGCCCAGGGGAAGCTGCTCCCCCAGTTCCCGAAACTGCCATCGATCCTGTCACCCTGGATCAATGGGCTCAACCATTCAGAAACTGGCATTATTACCCCGATTATGTGATCCCCCCCAACCCCCCGGATGGATTGGGGTTCCATATGGTGGATACACCCCTTGTCTGGCAGAAAGGGGATGAGTGGCGGATGTTTTATACCGGGTTTGACGGAAAGGGTTACCAGACCGCTCTCGCAATCAGCAGAGATCTCATCCATTGGGAACCCAAAGGCTTGGTGATGGGGTATGGCAAGGAGGGTGCTTTTGATTATGGAGGATTATCCTTCGGCGGCCCCTTATTCGAATCCTATGACCTGAAGGCTCCGAGGACACTCAAGAAATGGAATGAAAAGTATTGGATATTGTATGGTTGCTATCCCAAACAGGGAGGTTACGAAATCCGTCCAGGAGCACAGGGACTCGCCTGGAGCGAGGATGGAGAAACCTGGCACAGAGCCTCCGAGGATCGGCCGATACTATCCATTGAGGGTGCAGCGGAATGGGAAAAGGATTGTATTTACGAGCCATGGCTGGTCGAACACGAAGGTAAGTTCTATAACTTTTATAATGCCGCCAATGGAAATATGGAACAAATGGGATTTGCGGAATCTACCGATCTCGTGAACTGGACGCGGTTTCCAGGCAATCCGGTGGTCCGTAACCGGCCTGGGGGTTACGACCAGGAATTCTGCTCGGATGGAAAAGTATTCCGGGATGGAGACCATTGGATCATGATTTACTTCGGGGTTGGCCATGGCGGAGCGCATATCATGGCGGCCTTCTCACGCGATCTGATCCATTGGACCTCTCACCCGGAACCCCTCTACAAGGCCGGAGGAAATCCAAGTGGACTGGATAAGCAGTATGCGCATAAGGTCTCGCTGGTTTACCGTCCCGAAGATGACACCTTCTTCATGTTTTACTGCGCGGTTGGGCCGAAAGGACGTGGGATTGGGTTGCTTACGAGCAAACCACTGACCCATGAATAGGGAGCGTTTTGGTACCTTGGCCGAGAAGCAAGACAATTGATTCGTGAGTTGTTAAAATAGTATGAGTAAGATGTTATTTTTGGGTTGGGGGAGAGAGACTTAACTGGTCTTCGCGAGATTCATGATCAACTGGCAGCAATTACTCGATTCGTCTCAATGGCAGTACCTGGAGGTTGGCCTTCATGAAGCGGCTAAAATGTTCCTGGCAGCCTTTCTGGGTGTGCTTTTATCCTTCAAACGAAAACCTGACCGCTACCGGCTCAATCTGATCGAGGCCCACGCTCTACTGGCCATGGCCGGGGCGATGTTCATGGTTATCATCAGTGGGGAAATCATCCGTGCGGTGGCATTACTGGGCGCGGCCAGCATTGTACGGTACCGGTATTCCATCGCCAATGACCGGGATGCCTCGACCCTGATTCTCTCATTGGGAGTCGGGATGGGATGTGGCAGCAACCTGATGATCCAGGTAACCGCTGGTACCTTCCTGATCCTGATTGTCGGCAGACTGCTCGCTTTTTTTCCGGAGGTGCTACCCTTCTCGGCAGTCAGCAGGCGAGAGCATATGATCCTGCGTCTACAGTGTGATGATTACGATATGGCCATGAGCCGGGTTCATACCATTCTCCCCGCCAACGATATCCGTTATACAGTTTCCTCTTATGATTTGAAGTTCCGTAAGGAATTGGATCAGGAGGTCTCCGAAGTCACATTTGAAGTCAGCATTAACACGGATACCGATCTACATGGGATCAGTAAACAGATTATGGGGGCGGGTGTTTCGAGAGTCGGTTGGCAAAGCTCTCGATCCTCACAACAATGAATCAGTTTATTTACCGTATTCATCTTCCATTCGTCATCAGGCATCCCATGTTTCACATGGTCATACTGGCTATGGTCATGGGAGCCTGTGCCCCAGTAATCGGACAAGGCTTGGAGCCTATCCCGATGATCGACCTGGAATCCACCATCAAACGTACAGTGGAAATCCATCCAGAGGTCCTTCATCAACATACCGAGTGGCTTGTGGATGAAGCGGGAATTGAGGAAATCAAGGCCAGCGATAGCTGGGAATTCGAACTCCGTGGAGAGAAAGAGATTGTCCAGGGAGACCGTTCCAACCTGCGTGACTCAAGCAGAGGACGCGATCCCAGGGTCATCAAGGGTACCCTCGAAGAGGATGAACAATCCCTCCTTCTCGGCCTGACCAAGGAATTTCTCCAGTCGAGACGGAAGAGTCATTCAGATGCCTTGACGGAGCGGCTCAAGCAGCTGGACCGCACGGAGAATCTAGTGGTGGCAGCCAATGATGTTGCACTGGTAGCGGGTCTGGCCTATCTCGATGTGTATTATGGCAAAGACCTTTCAGCAATGCTGCGTACCCAAGTTGCTTCTGAAGAGGAGAGTTTACGAGTTCTAAAAGCTCGCCTGGAACAATACGAAGCGCTTCAACTGGATGTGCTGACCACTGAAGTGAGCCTTTCCACACTCAAAAAACGGCTTGCGGACGAAGATCTGAAGGATCGGCGAAAACTGGATTTGCTAAAAAGTGTCTGGAGTGATCCAAACCTCCAGGCCGAATCTCTTGCTCCTCCCATGATCTCGGATGCGACGGCCCTGGAAGATGCAGATCCGGAAACAGTTGTCCGGGAGGCCTGGTCAAGACGTCCCGATCTCGCAGCCGTCAGGACAGCGTTATCGACACTCCAGAAGGGTGCTTCGAGTGTCGAGAAAATGCCCGAGCTGGAGTTAGGAGTCGCGGGACGCTTCCGTGATCATGACAGGGACTTCGCGGACAGCCTGCGTGAGGATTCCACTTTCGATGTCCTGATGGAATTTAGCCTCAAGGTACCGCTGTCTTTGAGGAAGGAAAATGAATTCCGCCGTAAACGCCACCAACTCAACATCAAATCCCGGATGTATGAAGTTGAGGCCTTGAAAAAAGAGATCGAAGTGAAGGTGCGTCAAGCCCACGAGGATTACCGTGTGGCATGTAGTGAAATGAGGATCCAGCAACTGACCACTCAGCAGTTTTTGGAAGCGGAGAGAGTGACACGGCTGACTGCTGAGACCATGCCTGAGACCATGAAGGGAAATCCTGATTTTGAAGTAAGGAAAGCGGCCAATGCGGTTCTCGAAGCCCGGGCTGACCTTCTGCGGGCTGACAAGTTACGTCTGGAAATGCTCCTGACGCTTTTGGCTGAGATGGGAAGACTTGCTCCCACTCCGCCTATTCCGATTCCAACATCGTCTGCGGCATTGACAAAATAGGATGAACGACAACGGGTTGCCCCCACCCCCCCGCATAAAGAGACGTATCATGAAGACCTTCAGCTTTTTCTCTTTACTCAGCCTGGTGATTGGCATCATTGCCTATCAGTTCTCAAATACCTTCCAGCAAGCCTCTTTTCCAGGTGTGGTTTTTGGAACCGAAGTCGAGGTATCCTCACGCACCCAGGGAAAGATCCTGCGGATCGAAGTGGAACCCAACATGACAGTCAGAAAGGGGGAGATTCTGGCTGAGGTCTTTGATGAGGAAGTTGCAGCAGAAATAAGAGCCGCCAGCGATGAAGTAAAAGATTTGTCAACCGCTGTGGAAATGGCCCGTAAAGATCCGAAGTTGGAAACCCAAGAGTTCCAGACTAGAGAAAAAATGACCTCAGTCCAAGCCGAGCTCAACACACTCGAGGTGACACTTCCCAACATCGAAAGAGAGATCGCTAACGCTTCCGCCACCCTTCTTATCCACGAAGATCAGCTAAAACGAGCCGAAAAATTGTTTGAAGGTGGAGCCATACTTATCACGGACCTTGAGAACCGCCGCCTGACCGTTGCTCAGTCCCGTCAGGCCATCGACACAATCCGTAGCAACCTTGAGCAGGAACGGATTAAAAGAGAGTCTCTGAAGCAGCGTCTTGTCTTCTACCGTCAGGAAATCGAACACATGCGTGAGCTTGCCAACAAAACCATTGCGGATATGGAGTATACACTCAGGCAAAAACAAGGCGATTTGAACACCCTTCTGGCAAAAAGATCCGAGATGCTTCTGATCGCCCCCCAAGATGGAGTGGTTTCGAAAGTCTGGAAGTCAGTTGGTGAAGTGGCGGCAGCCGGTCAACCAATCGTGAACATTTACACCGGGGAGCGTTTGTGGGTGGAAGTCTATCCCTCTTCGGAGGATGCAGGTCGACTCCGCCCCGGGGATAGAATGCAAATCCTTCTCGATCCAACTGGATGGGTACGTCTTCCGGCACGTGTCCAGGGGATCCTGCCAGTGATGCAGAATCAGCCTACAACTTCGATGTTCGGTTCCGTGGATGGGACCTATGCTGTCGTCCTGCTTGAGTTCGATGACCTTGAAAATGCAAAAGCCTCGGTACGCAAGGGGCAGAAGGTGACAGCTGTTCTCATGCCTGCTTCCTCACCTGGCGGATGATCTCCGGGATAATTGAGGGGATTCATGGGATAACCGGGCCACTCAATTCCCAACCAGTCTCTCTAACGCCTGTCTTTTCTGGTCGAACTTCCTTGCCAGGGATGCTGGATTCGCCTCCTCCATTTCCAGGCGAATCAAAGGCTCGGGAGCTGTAAAAAGTAAATTCTGCCAACCCTCGGTGTTTTGTAGCTCATCACGGTAAACCGGTAGAAAAGCCTTCCGCAAAGGCGTTGTCTCGAGATCTGCTCCTTCGGGACTCCAATGAAGCAGGTTCAACGACCGGATCAGGTTATATTGTGTCGTAAGCAATTGGGCAAGGAATTCGCCCCAGAACGCATTATCGCGTAAACACTTGGCTTCCAGACCTTCCTGCTCCAGAGGAACCTCCTGCAGTTTTTGAAGACCCTCACGCCAAGTCTTGAGAACTGCCGGCAGTGATTCAAGAAGGTAGGGAACCGCCAGATGAACATTCTCACTCCAGGGGTTGTTTTTTATTTGCGGCGGAACCGGGGGGCGCAGAATCAAGTCACCGCCATCACGAACCATGTTTTCCAGGCGTTGTGCCCGATTGATGGAAGGGTAGAGGGTGAAGGCCCGATCGAAGAGATTCCAGACCTCAATAACATTATCAGCAGCTTTCCCAAAATCCCGCCTGGCAATCCTGGCAATCAGATCTTCCCGGCTTTCGGTGGGAGACCACAGCAGCTCCGTGAAAACCTCCACATTGGGAGAGTATACCCATGGATGAATCCCCCCCATATCCAATGCAATATGCCGCGCCTTGAGATCGATCAGACGCTGTATCTTGGAATAAGTGGTATTGGGCAGGGACATACCGATTGCCGGAGAAACAGTCCTGTCGGTATCTCCAGCCGCAATGGCGAGATACACGGATTCGGGGTTATTCCGGATTGCCTGTGTGAGAAGTTCACCATAGGCGGTATCCCACTCCAGCGTGGCGAAGCTGGGTTCATAACTGGTTGAAACAGGGTCCAACAGGCTGAAAGAGGGTTCTTCAAAATACAGTCCAACTCCCTCAGGGAGTGGTTGTTTGAGGTCTTCCACAGCCAGGCCGCGTGTCGATAGAAGGATACCGGTTTCAGGCGCGATCCCTTTCAGGATTTTTCCGATCTCCTCCAGAAAAGAGCACACTCGCTGAAAGCGTCCAGAACCTGGAGCACACTCGGTTCCTGGAATACTTCCCCAGTCTGCAAAGAAAAACACCACCCTGGAAACGGTTTTATGATCCGCCAATGTTTTGGATAACCAGGCCTTATACTTTTCCCTGGCGAAATCGGTGTTGGGGCAGAGCGTCCAATTGGTGGAAGCCAATTCGGGATGGCGGGTATCTTCCCCGGTTTTGATTTCACCAGGCTGCGCGGAGCGCCAGCGACGAAGGTCACTTTGACTGAAAGGATTCGAAGAGAGCGCTATTATTTTGCGAATTCCCCAAGGTTTCAGGACCTCATCCGGAACCACCTGCCCTTGAATCACTCCCGGGGTCATGTTGATGCCATGGTGTGCTAGGTCACGAGCATAGGTCTCCCAGTCATAATCCGCCGGTCTGGGCTGCGAGTAATCCTCGGTGGGATGCGGGCCACCCGCCCCTCCTATGCGATCTTTGAAAGCGGGTACACCACGCATCGATTCAAACTCAACCTGAAGGGGCGCTGATGCGGATTCAATCCAACGGTTCTGGAGCCGGACCGAGGCATAGATGGCTCCACGTTGTCCTCCACCGACAAGATAGCGCACACCACCTGAGTTAACTGCGACAAAGCTTTCCACCCCATTCGTTTGTAAATAAGCTCGATTTTCCCGGGACAGGGAATCCTCAATAAGCCGTGCAGGGCTTCTCACCACATCAGCAAGAACCCAATCCCCTCTCCCAAAAATCAGATCGGTTCCAGTGATCTCCACTGGAATCCGGGAATTGGTCTGCCGGGAAATGAATGTGGCAAGATCATTCGCCGCGACTCGGAGGTCCGGAGAAGCAAACCAGACAGTCGCCCCCTCACAGACAGTCTGGCTTGTAATCACCAAAGTGGACACAATCAGAAACAAGTGAACCGCCAACCAGCTAAAGGGATGTCTCATCGCATGGCACCTCGATCGAGGATTGTACAACCTTTGTTAATCTAGCCTGTGGGCGGGATAATTTCAAATCAACGTTTTGCCTGGCAGACTCGAGGAGGGGGATGATCCAGGTTTTCCCAGGTCGGTCAAGAGAAGTGAAAGGTCAGGACCGGCACCTCCTGCCGCCTCAACAGGTTGATTGGTCGGCAATGGCTCAGGCACTTTGGATTCGGTTGGGCTATCCTTTGGAAGCAAAACATCCGCTCCCCCCACCGCCGGATCATTGGCGAAAGCCTGGATCCGGATGGAATAGAGGTATTCGATTCTGTCAATCCGGTCAGCCAAGGGCATGATGGCAGTTTCAACACGGTGGATTTCCTGAGAAGCAACCTCATCATACTGTGCCAATGAGGAAAGAATCTGGTAAGGAGGTGAAATCCTGTATCGATCCACAAGGTCACGCAAGACGCTCTCTTCCGGCTTTCCGAGGATCCCGGTATCACGAAGCCGTTTGACAAACTCGCTTTCCCAACGGACCCGAACACGATGGCGGTAGGCAAGTTGAACCAGAATGATAATCCCGCCCAGAAACACGAACGCCAGAACGAAGGCCGCGGAGCGTCCAGAACTCGGTTCAACCCAGAACTCTACCGCATCCAGGAGCACCCAAGCACCTCGCAGGCGAGAATCAGTTGGCTAAATTACCATTCACCAGATCATTCGATTCGGCCAGTTGATCAGGGACAGAAGAATTTCCCTCCAGTTCCAACAGGGAGTCTCCCGCCGAAGCTTTTGCCGAAGGAATCTTCAATTCCTGACCAACCCGGATGATATCGTTGGATCTCAGACCATTGATCACACGGAGTTGGGTAAAATCAAGGCCAAACTTGTCCGCGATCGATGAAAGGGTATCACCCGCCTGAACACGATAGATTGTATACGCGGAATCATTGGCCTGACTGGTCTGCCCGGAGGTTTCCGGGCTATCGTTGGAAGCTCTCGCATCAGATGTCCAGATCTGGTCGAGTCCTTCGAGAGCCAGAGCGCTCTTCCTGCCACCACCCGACTCGGTTGTCCTGGTTCCTCGCTGGGGTACTCTCAGGGTCTCACCGGCCCGCAAGGTCCGTCCAGGTGGCCAACCATTCAGCTCCCTGATTTCATCGACAGTCGAACCATACCGCAGGGCGATTGTCAGGAGACTATCTGAAGGGCTGACCACATGTATTCCGTTTCCGGCCTCAGCCATTGGTTCCGTGTTTGCAGGAGAGGTCTTGGCCACGGGGATTCGTAAACGGTCACCGGCATAGAGTGCCAGACGTTTGGCAGGCAGGCCGGATGCTGCCAGAATATCTCCTTCAGTCACCTGAAATTTTTTCGCCAGACGTCCCAGGGAGTCACCGCGTTTGACCACATACTCAAAGGTTTCACCCTGGTAGGGGGTGGATTGCTGGTTCTGATCATTCCTTGAGGAAGCGATTGTGATGGGGGGTGAAGTGGAGAAACCCGGTGGTTCGGGCAGGACCTGTGGCCTTTGGATCCTGGGGGGAGGTGAGAGCGGCGCGCTGCCACGGCGGGATCGTTGGTCAAAGTAAGCCTCAATCCCTGCGGCAATCCCAGCGGCAAGCTGGTCACGGAAGGCTTTCTTTTCGAGCCGGCGGGAATCGGAAAGATTGGATAGGAAACCCAACTCGACCAGAATCGATGGTGAATAGTAATGGCGCAAGACTTTCAGGTTATCATGCTTGATCCCACGGTTTTCGAAATCCGGAGCCATTTTGGTCAGGCTCCGGTCGATGGAAGCCAGAACCGTCTGGGCAACAATCTCGTTCTCAGCCTGAACATGGGCTGCTTGCCGGGAGATGACCAGGTTTTGTTTCGAGAGAGGAAGCTTTGCCAGTTGAGTCCGCCATCCATATTTAAGAACCCGGCGGGCCTCAGCCTCGACATCGCTCCGGTCTGATTTGAGTACCCAGGCGGCGAATCCACTTGCTGATGTATTCCCAACGGTTGAATCGGCATGGATCGAAACAAGAAGGTTCGCTCCTGTCTCTCCCACCAACTCCACCCGTTCATCCAGGGTCGGGTAATAATCGCCACTACGTGTGGTCACCGGATAAACTTTCCCGTTGGACCTTAGAAACCGGACGACCTGCTTGGTGACATCGAGGACAATATCTTTTTCTTTTAGTGATTTTCTCAGCCGGGATGTAGCCCCATTATCATACCCACCATGCCCCGCATCCACGACCACAATGGGAATTCCCTTGGCATGGGCAATTTCCAGCTCACGGGGTGTCCAGGCCGGTTGTTGGTAACGGGTTGGACGGTTGATGTCAATGTAGAGAAACCTCTGTGTGGTCTGGCGGTAGAAATCCACCTTCGCACCAGTCGTGGGAGCCGCCAGTGTTGCAGTCAACCGGCAACGGCCTTTACCGGCTGGTTCGAGCCGTACTGCTCTCAAATACGCATCTTCAAATACGATTCCCTGTGTCTCAATTCCATTGAGTTCACCACTCAACTCCACTTGGACCCTTGGAGGATTGTTGAGATAACTGACCCGTTTGGTGGATGGTGAGGACTGGGCATCGAGAATGATGCGGACTCGATCCCAACAAGGGTCCGCATCAACCGACAACCGTGAGTACACTGGCTCCCCGTAGCTCCCCCCTGCCGTGAAGAACCATAGCCCGGCTGTCAGCCAGGCCAATCTGCCTGCTCGTTTGCTTCTCCCCTGTGTCATTCGTCTCCCCTTTGACGAATATCAGCCCTTCAAAAGCTTGATATGGGCTTTCATCTGACGGACCTCGTTCTTCACCTCTTCCAACTCAGATTTCCGTGAAAGGTCAACAAACCGTTGATAGGCATCCGCAGCCTTGCCCTTCTGTTTGAGTTGTTCATAGGTGAGCCCAAGGTTAAAAAACAATTCCGCGAAGTCACCCCCGGCTTCCACGGCTTGTTGATAAAGTTTCAAGGCCTCCTCATGCCGCCCTTTCTGGCTGGCCAGAACCCCCAGGTTGTAAAAGTCCCGGGGTGTATGTGGACGAACCCCCAAACGATGCTTTTCGCGCGTGACTTCATCTGCATTCAAGCTGTATAGCAGTGAGAGGCCATATACTTCGTAAGCCCTTTCCGCAGAGCGAGTCAGCGAGTCTTTGAAATCAACCAGATTCTTTTCGTAAAGAGTTTCGGCCATGGCGGGATTTGTTTATCGATCCATAAGGACCTTTCATAGATTATCGGAACAGAATATGCGTAAATGTAGCCGAATCAGGTATTCAGTTTCAAGTCCCTACGTTCACTTACCTCTCGATTTTTCAAAAAAACCTTTTTTGTTGGGGACCGGATTGGCTGAAGGCCGCCACTGAGAGATCAGTTCCACATCTTCCAGAGGGAAAACCAGCCTTCCTACATGCAATCTCGAAGATTTGACGGATCTGACCGGCCCACTTCCCTTCTCCTTCCATACGCCGATGAAACTGTGAGTCATCCAGTTGACCCCCACGTAATTCACGGATCCTATTGAGCACTTTTTCTTTTTGGAGAGGGTAGTGGGTTTCCAGCCATGTTGTGAACAAGTCACCCAC